>JANYHS010000290.1 GCA_025358945.1 Acidobacteriota bacterium | reverse complement strand
GTCGCCGGCGCCGACATCAACGAACTGGCCATGCAAACGCCAACCAGCGGCCGCGAGCACGCGCGCGCCGGCCAGCAGGTCTTCGATCTGATCGAGACGATGGGCAAGCCGGTGATCGCGGCGATCAACGGCTACGCGCTCGGCGGCGGCTGTGAGCTGGCGATGTCGTGCACGCTGCGCATCGCGGCCGACACCGCGAAGCTCGGACAGCCGGAGATCAACCTCGGGCTGCTCCCCGGTTATGCCGGCACACAGCGCCTCCCACGTCTGGTCGGGAAGGGCAAGGCGATGGAGATGATGCTGACCGGCGCGCCGATCGCCGCCGACGAGGCGCTGCGCATTGGCCTCGTGAATCGCGTCGTGCCGGCAGCCGCGTTGCTGGCCGAGGCCCGGGCGCTGGCCATGCAGCTGGCGAAGAACGCGCCCATCGCGATGCGCTACATCATCAACGCTGTCAACATCGGCATGGGCATGCCGTTTGGCGAGGCGTGCGAGTACGAGGCGACGCTGTTCGGCCTGGTCGCGTCCACCGACGACATGCGCGAGGGGACAGC
Source organism: Acidobacteriota bacterium (assembly GCA_025358945.1). Classification (GTDB taxonomy): domain Bacteria; phylum Acidobacteriota; class Vicinamibacteria; order Vicinamibacterales; family CAVVIG01; genus CAVQFC01. The sequence goes on along the minus strand of JANYHS010000290.1, from coordinate 4,304 downwards.
GGCGTTCCTCGAAAAACGCACAGCCGCGTTCAAGGGCAAGTGAACACAATACAAGGATCAGGACAGGCGGCGGGATTCCGGTTCGCAGTGGTGGTGGCGAAGTACAACGACTTCGTCACCGATCGGCTGCAGGCGGGTGCGCTGGCGGCGCTCGCGGCGGCCGGCGTCGCCCCGAGCGACATCACGCTGGTTCGCGTGCCGGGCGCGTTCGAGATTCCGCTCGCCGCATTGCACGCCGCGGAGAGTGGCCGGTTCGACGCGGTCGTGTGCCTCGGGTGCCTGATTCGCGGCGAGACGGCGCACTTCGAGTACATCTCGTCGGCGGTGTCGCACGGCCTGACCGACGCGGCCGCGACCACCGGTGTGCCGATCGCCTTCGGCGTGTTGACGACGAACTCGATCGAAGAGGCGCTGGCGCGTGCCGTTGACGGCAGCGGCAACAAGGGACACGAAGCGGCCGTGGCCGCGATTGAAATGGCGGAGGTTGTTGCGCAGCTCACGCGACAGGCTGCGCCGAGGACGTAGCGGATGGCGCGGGCGCGTAAGGATCCCCGCCATCGGGCCCGCGAGGCCGCGCTGCAGATCCTGTATCAGTGGGACATCAGCAAGCGCGACATTGTCAAGTCGGCGACGACGTTCTTCGAGCTGCAGTGGCCGAACACCGATCCGCCTGCCGACGACCTGCGCGCGTTCGCCACGGCGCTGGCGCGCGATACCTCCGAGCGTCTCGACGAGATCGATCCGCTGATCGCCGACACCACCGAGCGCTGGCGGCCCGAACGGATGGCGATTCTGGATCGGCTGATCCTGCGCATGGCCGTCTGCGAGATGCTGCGCGACACCCAGACGCCGCCGGCCGTGGTCATCAATGAAGCGCTCGAGCTGGCGCGCACGTTCACGACCGAGGAATCGGTAAAGTTCATCAACGGGATGCTCGATGCCATCCGCAAGAAATTGCCAGTAAGGCCGTAGCCGATCATGTCTTCACACGACGAGCAAGTACAGCAGCGCCAGTCGAACCTCGCCGAGCTCGAGAAACTCGGGATCGAGATTTATCCGCGGACGTTCGAGCGGCAGCACACGATTGCCGCGCTGGTGGAGGCGCATGGCAGCCGGACGCACGACGAGCTCGAAGGCGAGCACGTCACGACGATCACCAGCGGCCGCATCCTTGCCATTCGCGCGTTCGGGAAGGCCAACTTCCTGGTGGTTTCAGACGGCCACTCGAAAATGCAGGCGTACATCCGGCAGGACGCGCTGCCGGAACTGGACTTCACGATCTACAAGCTGCTCGATTTCGGCGACTGGGTCGGCATCGAAGGGCGCTTGTTCCGCACCAAGACGAACGAGTTCACGATCTGGGCGTCGAGGGTGCATTTTCTGTCGAAGTGCCTCGTGCCGCTGCCGGAGAAGTGGCACGGCCTGACCGACGTCGAGACGCGGTACCGCCAGCGCTACCTGGATCTGATCGTGAATCCCGACTCGCGGCGCGTGTTCGAGCTGCGCAGCCGGATTGTGTCCGGCATTCGCGAGTTCATGATCGCGCGCGGGTATCTCGAGGTCGAGACGCCGATGATGCAGCCGATCGCCGGCGGCGCCATTGCGCGGCCGTTCGTCACGCATCACAACGCGCTCGACATGGATCTGTTTCTGCGCATCGCGCCGGAGTTGTACCTCAAGCGGCTGGTGGTCGGCGGGATCGAGCGGGTGTTCGAGATCAACCGCAATTTCCGGAACGAGGGGATTTCGACGCAGCACAACCCCGAGTTCACGATGATGGAGTTCTACGAGGCCTACTCCGACTATCACGCGCTGATGCGGATGACGGAAGAGATGATCGCGGGCGTGGCGACGCAGGTGCTCGGCAGCGACCAGATTACCTTCGGCGACCATCAGATCTCGTTGCACGCACCGTTTGTTCGTCTGTCGCTGCGCGAGGCGGCGCGCGAAGCGGCATCGCGCAAGCTCGGGCGCGAGATCGCGGACGCTGATCTGCGCGACCGCGATCGCGTGGCAGCGATTGCGAAGGAGCTGGGACTCGAGGTCGATCCCGGCTCTGGCGCCGGCAAGATCACCACCGAGATCTTCGAACGGCTGTGCGAAGACCGCCTGATTCAGCCGACGTTCGTCTACGATTTCCCGACCGAGGTCTCGCCGCTGTCCAAGCAAAAGCCCGACGACCTCGAGACGGCGGAGCGCTTCGAACTGTACATCGGCGGCTTCGAAGTGGCGAACGCCTTCAGCGAGCTGAACGATCCGGCCGAGCAGCGCCGGCGGTTCGAAGGTCAGCTGAAGAACCGCGCCAGCGGTGACCTCGAGGCGCACGCGATGGACGAGGATTACATCCGCGCACTCGAGTACGGCCTCCCGCCGACAGCGGGCGAAGGGGTGGGTATCGACCGACTCGTCATGCTGCTGACAAACAGCCCGTCGATCCGAGACGTGATTTTGTTTCCGTTGATGCGGACCCGGGAGTAAGTGGATCTTCCCTTCGAACTCCACGTCGCCCTGCGGTATCTGCTCGCCAAGCGCAAGCAGGCCTTCATCTCGGTCATCTCGTCGATTTCCACGCTCGGCGTCACGGTCGGCGTCATGGCGCTGGTCATCGCGCTCGCGCTGATGACCGGCCTTCAGCAGGAACTGCGCGATCGCATCGTCGGCTCCAACCCGCACATCTACGTCTGGAACACGAAAGGGATCGACGACTACCGCGCGGAAGCGGACACATTGCGGAAGGTGCCGCATGTGCTCGGCGCCGCGCCGGCGATTCTCGGTCAGGGTCTGCTGGCGGCGAGCGAGACGCAGCCGGTGCAGATCAAAGGCATCGATCCGGTGCTCGAGCAGCAGGTGACCAACCTGAAGGGCGCGATCACCAGCGGCAGCATCGAGGCGCTCAATACACCGGACGGCGAGCCGCCGGGAATCCTGCTGGGTAAGGATCTCGCCGCGAAACTGGGCGTGACCACCGGCGACTCCGTCTCGCTGACGATGGGCGTGACGCTGACACCGGCGGGGCTGCTGCCGCGCACGCGGCGGCTGCACGTGGTCGGTCTCTTCAGCCTCGGCCTGCTCGAGTTCGATTCGACGTACGGCTTTCTGTCGCTCGAGGTTGCGCAGCGTCTGCTCGGGAAGGACAAAGTCGATCTGATCCAGCTGCGCGTCGACGACATCTACGCCGCGCCGCGGATTGCGCAGTCGATTCCGACGCTGCTCGGCACGCAGTACGTGACGCAGGACTGGGCCGAGATGAACAAGTCGCTGTTCTCCGCGCTCGGCCTCGAGAAGATGGCGATCTCGCTGACCATTGGGCTGATCGTGATGGTCGCCGCGCTGAACATCGTCGCCTCGCTGATCCTGCTGGTGATGGAGAAGCACCGCGATATCGCGATCCTCAAGACCATGGGCGCCAGCGCGCGGAGTGTGACGATCATCTTCATGATGCAGGGGCTGATCATCGGCATCGCCGGGACGGCGGTGGGCGCGTCGGCCGGCTATGCGTTGTCGACCGTGCTGACGCGCTACAAACTGATCAAGGTGCCGGCGGACGTGTACCAGATGTCGTACATGCCGTTCCGCGTCCTGCCGCTCGACTTCGCGCTGGTGGTCGTCGGCGCGATTCTCGTCTGCTTCATCGCGACCATTTATCCGTCACGCCAGGCGGCGAAGCTCGATCCGGTCCAGGCGCTGCGATATGAGTAGCTCACGAAACACACGAAAAGAACGGGCTCGTTCCTGATGCCGTTTCTGGACGCGCGCGGCCTCTCGAAGAGCTACCCGGTCGGCGGGCGGATGCTGACGGTGCTGCAGGACTTGGATCTGCAGGTCGAGGCGGGCGAGATGGTCGCGATTGTCGGGGCGTCCGGCGTGGGGAAGAGCACGCTGCTGCATCTCCTGGGCGGGCTCGACCGCGCGGATCAGGGGCAGATCGCGATTGACGGCGCCGAGTTGACGTCCATGCCCGACGCGGATGTCGTCGCGTTCCGCAACCGCCGTGTCGGTTTCGTCTTCCAGTTTCATCATCTGCTGCCCGAATTCAGCGCGAGTGAGAATGTCGAGATGCCGATGCGCATTGCGCGGATGCCGATGGCGGAGGCGCGCGTGCGCGCTGAGGAACTGTTGCAGCGGGTGGGTTTGACCGAGCGCCTGACGCATCGCCCGGGCATGCTGTCGGGTGGTGAGCAGCAGCGCGTGGCCGTCGCGCGCGCGCTGGTCATGCGGCCGGCGATCCTGCTCGCCGACGAACCGACTGGTGATCTCGACGAGCGGACCGCCGACTCGCTGCACGCACTGCTGCGCGAGATGCA
>JANYHS010000076.1 GCA_025358945.1 Acidobacteriota bacterium | reverse complement strand
CGTCGAACGACTTCTTTGCGCGCTGCGCCTGATCGACGACCGCCGCGAGGCCGCTCTTGAGCGCATCGGGCGGGTTCGCGCCGGCAAACTGCGCGACGCCATACAACGTGACGTCGATGTCGTCGAAGATCGCCGTCTCGTCTTTCTGCATCTGACCGGGAATTGTCGAATCGACGAGCGCGTACTGTCCACCACCGCCACCACCGCCGCGGCCGCTCGCGAATCCGGGCAGCGCCGGCAGTCCGGACGTTCCCTGGCACTTGTGATTGCTATGCGCGTCGGCGCCGATTTCCGCGTACGTGCGGCCAAGCAACTCGTCGTACATCGCGGTGTTGACGCGAGTGACTCGCGGGCCCGGCTGCGCCGGTGAGACGGATGGGGCGGGTAGGCCAGGTGGGTTGCCTGGCGGAGGACCTCCCGGCCCTCGTCCGCCGCGGCCACCCGCGCCGATGACGCCAGCGCCGGCGTTGAAATACAGCTTCCGCGGCTGCCACGCGCGCAGCCCCTCACTGATCTGCTCGGGGTACATCGCGGGATTGCCCGCCACGCGATACGCCTCGCGCACGAGCACCGTCGTCGCCTCGTGCGCGCGGTCGCCGCCGCGCCCTTGAATATTCATCGTCACGAGGACGTCAGGCCGGAGCGTGCGGATCAGGCGGACGTAGTCGCCGACGATCGCGTCGCGCCCCCACTTGTTGATCACTTCCTCGGGATCGAACGAGTAGCCGTAGTCGATCGCGCGGGTGAAGTACTGCTCGGCGCCGTCGATGCGGTGCGCCGCGACCAGCTCTGACGTGCGCAGGACGCCGATGTCGCGGAACAGCTCCGGACCAATCTCGTTCTGACCGCCCTCTCCACGGTTGTTCTGCACGTCGATCGAGCGCAGGCCCATGCCGTGCGTGAACAGCGCGAACAGCGCATTCGTCTCGTCGTCGGGATGCGCCGGCGCCTGCATGAACGTGCCGGAGACGTTGAGCTTGCGAATCGCCAACCCGAGCGCCACATGCCCGTTTTCGGGCGACACCACGGAATACGTCATGCGGTTCTGCGCATCGACGGGCGCATCGCCCGGCACGAACACGACGAGGGCGCTGACGAGAAAGGCGATACCGGGAATGAACACGCGTTTCATGATGTTCGAATCTATCTGCGACACCGCTGGTTGAGCAACGCTTTTCGACCCTCGCCACACGGTTTGTCCTTTGCGCTGAGGGGACTCCGTCGCTAAGATCAGCCTCGATTCATGCCGCTGTCCGCTGGCACGCGCCTCGGCCCCTACGAAATCGTGGCGCTGCTCGGCGCCGGCGGGATGGGCGCAGTGTATCGGGCGAAGGACACCCGTCTCGGACGGGTGGTGGCCATCAAAGTCCTGCCGGACGGGGTCACGCTGTCTCCGCACACTCTGGAACGTTTCCAGCGGGAGGCGCGGGCGGCCTCAATGCTCAACCACCCCAATATCTGCACCATCTACGATGTCGGCACCGATCCACCGTTCATCGCGATGGAGTTGCTCGAAGGCGAGACGCTGGCGGACCGGATCGCAGGGCTCGGGGCCAAGGGCTCAGGGCTGCCGATCGACGAGGCGCTGTCGATCGCGTTGCCGATCGCCGACGCGCTCGACGCGGCGCACAGCACGGGCATCGTGCATCGCGACATCAAGCCAGCGAACATTTTCCTGACGGCGCGTGGGCCGAAGATTCTGGATTTCGGGCTCGCGAAGGCAGCATCCGGATCGGCCGCGATCGGCGGCTCCGACCAGGCGACCCGTTCTGCCGAGGCGCTGTTGACCGATCCAGGCAGCACGCTCGGGACCGTGTCGTACATGTCGCCGGAGCAACTCCGCGCTCAGCCGTTGGACGCGCGCACGGATGTGTTCTCGTTCGGGGTGGTGCTCTATGAAATGGCGACGGGCACGCGGCCATTTCGCGGGGAGAGCTCGGGGATCATCGTCGATGCCATTCTCAACCGCGCACCTGTGCCTCCAGTGCGCCTGAATCCCGACGTGCCCGCGGAATGGGAGCGCATCATCGACAAATGCCTCGAAAAAGATCGCACCCTGCGCTACACGCACGCGTCGGACATTCGCACCGACCTCCAGCGCCTGAAGCGGGACACGGATTCGCGCCGGGTGATCACGAGTGCCACAACAAGTGCGCAGCCCGGAGCCACAACCGGCGTCGCAAAACGCTGGAAGGTGATTGTTCCTGCTGTCGCGGCTGTGCTGGCGCTCTCCGTCGCCGCGTACTTCTATTTTCACCGCGCGCCAACACTCACCGACAAGGACACGATTGTCCTCGCGGATTTCGACAACAAGACAGATGACCCTGTGTTTGACGACACGCTGCGCCAAGGACTGTCGGTGGAGCTTCAACAATCTCCGTTCCTCAGCCTGATTTCGGACAGGCAGCTCCAGCAACAGCTGGCGCTGATGGGACAGCCGAAAGAGGCGCGGCTGACGCCGGACGTGGCTCTGCAAGTCTGCGAGCGAACGGCAAGTGCCGTGGTTCTGGAAGGCTCGATCGCCAGCCTTGGAAGCCAATATGTGCTGGGCCTGCGCGCCAGGAACTGCAACACCGGAAACATTCTCGATCAGGAGCAGATCCAGGCGGCGAAGCGAGAAGACGTTCTGAACTCCCTGAGTGAGATCGCTCGTAAACTCAGAACTCGGCTGGGTGAATCACGAGCGACAGTGGCACAGCATTCGACGCCGCTCGCTGATGCGACGACACCTTCACTCGAAGCCCTCAAGGCTTACAGCACCGGAATGAAGGAGGCCTTGTCCGGAAGCGCCCCGGCGGCCATACCTGCTTTCCGGCGCGCCGTCGAAATCGATCCCAAATTCGCGATGGCGTACGCCATGTTGGGGCTGTCGTATAGCACTGTTGGAGAGTCAGTGCTTTCAGCCGAGAGCACGGCAAAGGCCTGGCAATCGCGTGATCGTGTCAGCGATCCGGAAAAGTTCTTTATCGACGTTACCTATGACCGGCAGGTAACGGGAAATCTGGAAAAGGCGTATCAAACCCTCGAGTTGTGGCTTCAGACCTATCCTCGCGGGGGACAACCGGGCCCGCTGGGTTTGTTAGCGGGCCTCTCCACACACGGGACGGGCCGATTTGAACGAGCGATTGATGCATCCCAAAGACAAATCGCCGCGGAACCTGACGTGACGCTTGCGTATGCCAGTCTTGCGCAGACCTATTTCCTCACGGACCGCTTCCCCGAAGCGGAAAGCACGCTTCAACGCGCCTCCGATCGCAAACTGGAAATGTCCGATTTCCTGGTCATCCGATACAACATCGCACTGCTAAACGGCGACCAAAAGCAGATGGACCGGACAGTAAGTCTGGCCAGGGGAAAGCCCAGGGCGGAACACTGGATGGCTCACGAGGAGTCTCTCGGTCTGGCTCGTTCCGGCCGCTTGCAGGCCGCTCGGCGGTCTTCGAGCCGGGCCGTGGATCTCGCCCTGCAAGAGGGGGAACGCGAAGCGGCAGCGAGTTACCAGGCCGCACGAGCAGTATGGGAAGCCGTATGCGGGAATGCGGCCGAAGGGAAAAGGAACGCCATGGCTGCGCTGGCGCTTTCGAGCGGCCGGGATGTCGAGTACGCCAGTGCCCTTGCCCTGGCTTTTTCGGGAGACTCCTCTCGATCGCAACCGCTTGCCGATGATCTGGAACAGCGCTTCCCGGAAGATACGTTCGCCAAGTTTACGTACGTACCGGTTCTTCGCGCATTATCGGCACTGGAGGACGGGAACCCCACCGACAGCGTGGAGCGGCTGCACATCACCCTGCCCTTTGAACTGGCGGTGAACGGCCTCAACTTCAATCATTTTTATCTTGGCGGTCTGCACTCGGCCTATGTGCGCGGTGAGGCGTTGCTGGCCGCGCATCGCTATCCGGAAGCGGCCGCCGAGTTTCAGAAGATTCTCGATCATCGAGGGATCGTGGGCGCGGATCCCATAGGCGCACTGGCGCACTTGCAATTGGGCAGAGCGTTCGCGTTGTCGGGAGATCGGACCAAGGCAAAGATGGCCTACCAGGATTTTCTCACGCTCTGGAAAGATGCCGACCCCGACATCCCGATCCTCGAGCAGGCTCAGGCCGAATACGCCAGGCTGCAGTAATCCGCAGCAGTTCGGTAACGTTTTTTGACCCTTCGTCGCCAATGTCACCGGCGCGCGGCGCAGCCGATTAAGGTCACGATCAAGGAGTTGCTCATGACACTGATTCTGACTTTGATCCTTCCCCGCGGCGCGCTTCTGCTGAAGGCCACGCAGAATATGCCGGCGTCGGGGCAGGCGCCGAAAGCGCAGGCGTGGGTCTCCACCGGCGCGATGCCGAAAAGCGAAGGCCTCGGCTGCGTCGGCTGCCACAAATAAGCCCAAGAATGGCGAACGAGGCGCGCGGCACACTGCGCTACTGGACGCGGATGATCGCCGGCAACGTCGCGGCGGCCGCCGTCGTCACGGTTACGTTCAGCGGTGTGTCGTGGCGCACGCCGTGGCGGCAGATGCTGGAAGCGTTTCTGGTCGCCCTGCTCTTCTCGTTTTGCATCGGCCCGCCGGTGGCGACGATCCTGCCGCGGATCGCGCCCCGGCTGTGGAGACACCTCAAGTATCCGCTGAACTGGGCTGCGATGATCGCGGTCATGATGGCGATCGCGGCGGGCGGCAGCTTGCTGGCCATCAGCATCCTGACGGCGATGGGCTACATCCGGGGCGGCAAGATGTTCGCGTACTGGTTCGGTGGATCGCTGAAGATCTCCCTCGTCATCACGTTGACGTTCGGCATCCTGATGACCGCGTACGAAGTGATGCGCGCGCAGCTCGACGCGACGACGCTGGCGCTGCGAACGAAGGAGCGCGACGAATCGGACGCGCGACGCGTCGCCGCGGAAGCGCAGCTGGCGTCGATCGAATCGCGCGTGCAGCCGCATTTCCTCTTCAACACGCTGAACTCGATCGCCGCTCTGGTCCACGACGATCCGGCGGGCGCCGAACGCATGACCGGCCAGCTCGCGTCGCTGCTCCGTTCGGCCCTCGACAGCACGGCGACGCCGCTGGTGCGGCTCGATGAGGAACTGCGCGTGGTCCGCGCCTACCTGGACATCGAGCGCGTGCGCTTCGGCGATCGTCTGCGCTACGACGTCGACCTCGGCGACGGTACCGCATCGGCGATCGTGCCGCGCATGGCCCTGCAAACGCTCGTCGAGAACAGCGTGAAGTACGCGGTTTCGTCGCGACGCGAAGGCGGATCGATCAGCGTGCGGGCCCGCGCCGCCGATGGACGCATCCGCGTCAGCGTGCAGGACGACGGCCCGGGTTTCGATCCGGCGAGCCGGCCGGAAGGCCACGGCCTCGCACTGCTCGATGCGCGCCTCGCCATGCTCTTCGGCGATCGCGCGTCGATGCAGGTCGCGAGCCGGCCCGGACAGAGTTCGGTCACCCTCGATGTTCCCGCGGAATCCGCCATCCGCCATCCACGACCCTCATGGTGATGATTCGCGCCTACCTGGTGGACGATGAACGGCTGGCTATCGATCGGCTGACGAGGCTGCTGATCGCCACCGGGCGTGTGACGATCGCGGGGGCGACCACCGATCCAGACGCCGCGCTCACCTTTCTTCGCGCGACATCGGTCGACGTCCTGTTCCTCGACATCCAGATGCCGGGCCTCACGGGTTTCGAGTTGCTCGCGCGCCTCGAGCGCGATGTGGCGGTCGTGTTCACGACGGCTTACGACCGCTATGCGATCGACGCGTTCGGCGTGAACTCGCTCGACTATCTGCTGAAGCCGATCGAAGCCGAACGGCTCAACCGGGCACTCGACAAGATCGAGCGCTTCGCCGGCCAGGCGCGCCCCGACGTGCGCGCGCTCGCGCGGGAGCTGGCGGCCGAACTTGCGCCGAACCGACGGCTGGAACGGATCGCGTCGCGCGTGGGCGAGCGGACCACGGTGCTCGACGTGGCGCGCATTAGTCACTTCACGTCGAAGGACAAGCTGACGTTCGCGTCCGTGAACGGGCGCGATCATGTGACCGACCACACGCTGACCGAGCTCGACACGCAGCTCGATGCGCGACGGTTCGCGCGGATTCACCGCGCGACGATCGTGAACATCGCCTTCGTGCAGGAGATGTTTCCGGCGGTGGACGGCGGCGTGCTGGTCAGGCTGAAAGACGACGGGAAAACCGAGTTGAGCGTCGCTCGCGACCGCGTGCGCGAACTCAAGCGGCGTTTAGGCATCTGACCCCGCTGACCGGTCAGGTGCCGCTTCGGCCCGTTCAGGGCAGGTAATGCCCGTTCACTGAAAACGGAATCCTGTAAGGCATTTGTCCTCTACAATTTACCCCATGCACAAGCCTATCAAGTTCGTCGAAAAGGGACTCTCCATCGCCGCCAACGGCGCGTGGGTGGTGTTCAACGGACTGAACCAGATCAATCAGCGGCCGTCGTTCATTCCGAAATGGTCGGACAAGCCACTGCTGAAATCGTACGAGAAAACCAAACCGCCGCTGGGCTGGCCGCGCGAGACCGACTCGCTCTGCCCGACCTGCACACGTGAAGCGCGGCAGGCCATTCTCGACGGCAAGAAGGACGTCGCCGATCTGCTGACCGAAAAGGTCGGCGAGATCAAGGCGACCATCCTCGAGCGCGACGGCAAGATCCTGATGGTCAAGGATTGCCCGCTGCACGGCCACTTCGAAGACGTGATGGCGATGGACACCGCGTTCTTCAAGCACCTCGAAGACGTGTTCCCCGGCCGCGACATCCGCGCCCACAACGACGAGAAGCTCCACAACCACGGCAGCGCGACGATTCAGCACGGCCGCGGCTCGGTGCTGACGGTCGACCTGACCAACCGCTGCAACATGATGTGCGACCCCTGTTTCATGGACGCGAACCAGGTCGGGTTCGTCCACGAGCTGTCGTGGGAAGACATCAAGATGGTGCTGGACAACGCGATCAGCATCAAGCCGCGCCGGCAGATGTCGGTGCAGTTCTCGGGCGGCGAGCCGACGATTTCGCCGTACTTCCTCGACGCGGTCCGCTACGCGCGCAAGGTCGGCTACAACAGCGTCCAGGCGGCGACCAACGGTATCGAGTTCGCCAAGCGGCCGGAGTTCGCGAAGGAAGCGGCTGAAGCCGGCCTCCGTTACGCGTATCTCCAGTTTGACGGCATCGGCAACGCCGCCAACGCGCACCGCCGCGTCGGCAACCTGTTCGACGTCAAGTTGCGCGCCATCGAGAACCTCCACAGCAACGGCGTCGACATCGTGCCCGTCGTCACGATCGTCAACGGCGTCAACAACGAACAGGTCGGCCGGATCATCGAGTTCGCGCTCGACAATCCCAAGACCATCAACTTCCTGTCGTTCCAGCCGGTGTCGTTCACGGGCCGCGACGAGGAAGTGACGCCGGAACGCCGGGCCGCCCAGCGCTACACGCTGTCGCACCTCGCGCACGACGTGAAGAACCAGACGGGCATCGGCGAGCCGATCCGCGACTGGTTCCCGATTTCGTTCATGGGCAGCTTTACCGACTGGGCGGACGTGACCCATGGAGCGGAGAAAGAGTTCGGTCAGCTCACCTGCGGGTGCCACCCGAACTGCGGCATCGGCATGGCGATCATGATCGACAAAGACACCAAGGAAGCGGTGCCGGTCACCAAGTTCCTCAAGGCCGAGCAACTGGCCAAGGACGTGGCGGCGGTCAGCGATGCGGGCCGCAGCCGGTTCTGGTCGAATTTCGGCATGGCGCTCGCGCTGGTGCGCAACTACGACTCGTTCAGCTCGCCGACGCACTTCAAGCTGACCGACCTGCTCAAGAAGTTCGACAAGACCTTCGGCGGCACGAAGAAGGCCGAGTCGGGCGCCTACGGCAAGACCAGCGGCGACCGCACCATGGACGACATCACGAAGCGCCGGGCGGACCGCTGGAATTTCCTGTTCATCGCGGGCATGTGGTTCCAGGATCTCTTCAACTACGATTTCCGCCGCACCGAGATGTGCATCATCCCGTATGCCACGCAGCAGGGTGAAATCTCCTTCTGCGCCTACAACACCGGCATCGGCTGGCGCAACATCATCGAGAAGATGCACATGACGGCCACGCTCACCAAGTGGTACGAGGAGCACGGCCGTCACGAGATCTTCGCCGGTGGCAAGTCGGTGCAGCTCGATTCAACGGCGCACACACTCAAGTTGAACGAAGAAGCGGTCCGCGCCGGCGCCCAGACCGACATGGAAGACATGGGCATCGCGAAGAACGCGCGCGAAGAAAAACTCGCCGCGCAGAAGAAGCACAAGTCCCCAGAGGAAGCCGCGAAGGACGCCGCGCACAACGCCGAGATGGCCAAGCTCTACGCGCAGCACGTGCTCAAAGAGCAGCCGACCCTGCAGATCCAGGGACTCGGCGGCAAGAAGAAGGCGTCAGAGCCGGCGGAAGTGCTGCACAAGCCGATCGTGTAAATTCGAAATTGTAAATTTACAATTTACAAAACAAAAGGCGCGGCTGGGGAAACCCGGCC
>JANYHS010000062.1 GCA_025358945.1 Acidobacteriota bacterium | reverse complement strand
GTGCTCGGCGGCTGGCTGACGGACAACTACAGCTGGCGCTGGGTGTTCTACATCAACATCCCGGTCGGCATCGCGTCGCTGGTGATGACCAAGATATACATCTTCGATCCGCCGTATCTGAAGGCGCAGTCGCGGAAGGTGGACTACTGGGGCATCGGCATGCTCGCGGTCGGCATCGGCGCGCTGCAGATCGTGCTCGACAAGGGTCAGGAGGAGGACTGGTTCTCGTCGAACATGATCCTGATTCTCGCCGTCGTCAGCGCGGTCACGCTCGCGGCGCTGATCTGGCATCTGCTGGTCACCGACGATCCGATTGTCGATCTCCGGGTGTTCAAGGAGCGGAGCTATGCCGTCGGCGTCTTCCTGATGACGGTTGTCGGCTTCGTGCTCTACGGCAGCATGGTGCTGTTGCCGGTGATGCTGCAGACGCTGCTCGGTTATCCGCCGTTGCAGGCGGGCATTGCGATGGCGCCGCGCGGCATCGGGTCATTCTTCATGATGCCGATCACCGGGTTGATGACCGGAAAATTCGACGCGCGCAAACTGCTGACCACGGGCCTGATGGTCGGCGGCCTGACGCTGATCTGGCTGTCGCTGCTGAATCTGCAGGCCGGATACTGGGATATTTTCTGGCCGCAGCTACTGCAGGGCGTCGGCATGTCGCTGCTCTTCGTGCCGCTCACCACGATTTCGATGGACTCGATTCCGCGCGAGAAAATGGGCAACGCCACGAGCCTGTTCAACCTGATGCGCAACATCGGCGGCAGCATCGGCATCGCGGTCACCGGCACGATGCTCGCGCGGCACAGCCATGCTGCGAGCGCGATGCTGGGCGCGAACGTCACCGCGTACGATCCGGCATCGCAGTCGATGCTCGACGGATTGCGTTCGTCGTTCATGGCCGCGGGCGCAGACGCCACCACCGCGACCGCCCGCGCCAACGCGGCGCTCTTCGGCATGATTGAGCGGCAGGCGACGATGGTGTCGTTTGTCGGGATCTTCCAGCTGCTCGGCGTCCTCTTCATCGCGCTCGTGCCGCTGGTGTTGCTGATGAAGCGGCCGAAGGCGCGCGGCCCTGCCGCCGGCGCGCATTGACGTGTAAACTGCAGGCGTGATTCTCGCGCTCGCGCTCGCGTTCACCCTCGGACAGGAGCCGGCTCCCGCGGCTCAGGTCGCTCCAGCGGCTCAGGCGGCCCGGCCGTCGTTTGCGGATTGGCTCGCGGGCGTCCGGACGGATGCGATCGTGCGCGGCATCCGCGAAGAGATCGTGGACGCGGCGCTGGCCAACGTCACCGAACCGCAGCCGATCATCCTCGAACGCGACCGCTCGCAGGCCGAAACGGTCCTCACACTCGAGAGCTACATCGCGCGTAGCCTGACGCCGAAGCTCATCATGGCTGGCCGCGCGGCATTCGCCACGCATCGCGAACTCCTCGACCAGATCAGCGAGCGCTACGGTGTGCCCACGCGCATCATCGTCGCGGTCTGGGGAATGGAGTCGAATTTCGGCCGATTCAGCGGCGTGCGCCCCACCGTGCCCGCGCTCGCGACGCTCGCCTGGGATCCGCGGCGCGCGACGTTCTTCCGCGGCGAGCTGATGAACGCGCTCGAGATCCTCAATCGCGGCGACATCGATCTGGCGCACTTGAAGGGTTCCTGGGCCGGGGCGATGGGACAGACGCAGTTCATGCCGTCCAGCTACCTGAAGTTCGCCGAAGATTTCGACGGCGACGGCAAACGCGACATCTGGTCCACGCCTGCCGACGTCTTCGCATCGATCGCGAATTACCTGAAAGGCCACGGCTGGGCTGCGGATCAAGGCTGGGGCCGCGAAGTGAAGGTGTCGCCCGAAGCCGCGCGCCGTATCGCCCGCGATGTGGCGCCGCGCAATGGCACGTGTCAGGCAACGCGCAACATGAGCGTTGCTCTGCCGCTCACACAATGGGAGGAACTGGGCGTGCGTCTGCCCGGCGGCAAGTCGCTGCCGAAACGCGATGCGCCGGCGGCGCTGGTCTCCGGCGCCACGCGCCGCTTTCTCGTCGACGCCAACTACGATGCGCTGCTCGAGTACAACTGCGCGCACTCGTATGCGATCACCGTCGCCCTGCTCGGCGATGCGATCGCGTCCGACAAGACGCCAGCCGCGACGAAGGCGCCGAAACCCGCCAAAGCGAGACGCCGGAAGAAGAGCCAGCACAGATGATCATTCGCCGTACCGCTATTCTTGCCGCGCTGTGCGCGACCGTCGTCATCAGCGCGCAGTCACCGGCGCCGGTTCCCTTCGATCTCGAAGAGGCGACGATCGCCGGCCTTCAGCAGCGCATGCAGTCCGGCCAGGACACCGCGCATTCGCTCGTGGTGAAGTATCTGGCGCGCATCGAGGCGGTGGATCGCAGCGGCCCGACGCTCCATGCTGTTCTCGAGTTGAACCCCGACGCGCTCGCGATCGCCGACCGGCTCGACGCGGAGCGCAACAGCCGTGGACCGCGCGGCCCGCTGCACGGCATCCCGATCCTGATCAAGGACAACATCGCCACCGCCGACAACATGATGACAACGGCGGGGTCGCTGGCGCTGGTGGGCTCCAGGCCTCCCAAAGATGCGTTCCTCGTCACCCGTCTGCGTGAGGCGGGCGCGGTGATTCTGGGCAAGACGAACCTGAGCGAGTGGGCGAACTTTCGCTCCACGCACTCGACAAGTGGCTGGAGCGGACGCGGCGGTCAGACGAAGAATCCGTACGCGCTCGACCGCAACCCATCCGGATCGAGTTCCGGATCAGGCGCGGCGGCGGCCGCCAACCTCGCGGCGGCGACCGTCGGCTCTGAAACCGACGGATCGATCGTGTCGCCGTCCAACAACAATGGCCTGGTCGGGATCAAGCCGACGCTGGGCCTTCTGAGCCGGAGCGGCATCATTCCGATCGCGCACAGTCAGGACACCGCCGGTCCGATGGCGCGCACGGTGGCCGACGCCGCAGCGCTGCTCGGCGCGATGAGCGGCGCCGATCCAGACGATCCGGCAACGAAGGACGCGACGCGCCGAGGACATCGCGACTACTCCGCCTCGCTCGACCCCAACGGCCTGAACGGCGCGCGCATCGGCGTCGTTCGCAACAAGTACTTCGGCTCGAACCCCGCCGTCGATCGGCTGGCCGAGGCGGCGATCGCCGAGATGAAACTGCGCGGCGCGGTCATCGTCGACCCCGCCAACATCCCCACGCTCGGCAAGTTCGACGATGGCGAGTTCGAAGTGCTGTTGTACGAGTTCAAGGCGGACCTGAACAAGTACCTCAACTGGCTGGGCCCCGCGTCACCGGTCCATTCGCTGAAGGACATCATCGCCTTCAACGACCGGCACAAGGATCAGGAGATGCCGTACTTCGGCCAGGAACTCATGACCATGGCCGAGAAGAAAGGTCCGCTGACGAGCGCGAAGTACACCGCGGCGCTGGCCCGTAATCGGCAGATGGCGCGCACGCTCGGCATCGACGCGACGATGACGAAGTACACGCTCGACGCACTGGTGGCGCCGACCAGCGGACCGGCGGGGCTGATCGATCTGGTGAACGGCGACAGCTCGGGCGGCGGCGCGTCGCCATCGACCGTGACGTCGGTTGCCGGCTATCCGAACATCACCGTCCCTGACGGCTTCATCCGCGGCCTGCCTGTGGGACTCTCGTTCTTTGGACGCGCGTGGAGCGAGCCGACACTGATCAAGCTTGCGTACGCCTACGAGCAGGCGACGAAGCACCGCAAGCCGCCGGCGTTCGCGCCAAGCGCCGACACCAGCCGCCCATGATTCCCCGCCGGCTCCTTCGCGCGCTGCTGCCCATTCCGGTCGCTCTGTTCGTGCGACGCCATTGGCTCGCGCGACAGGTGGCGAGCGGCAAGGGGTATCAGGAGCGCGACGTCGAGCTGCTGCCGCAGCTGGTCAAGCCCACCGACATCTGCTGGGACATCGGAGCAAACTCCGGCATGTAT
>JANYHS010000051.1 GCA_025358945.1 Acidobacteriota bacterium | reverse complement strand
CAACGACGTCGGCGGTTGGCCGACAAACGCTCTGGCGTCCGCGGACAGGCCGTTCAGCACGCCTTCGACGATCGGCGCCGTCGCGGAGGGGTCCGCACCCTCGCCGGTCAGCCGCGCGTACTCCTGCATCGTGGTCACCAGCGCGAAGCACAGCCACGGATAATCGGCCACGTTGTCGTCGCGCATGACGACGGTGTCGCGCCCGTAGGTCGCTTCGAATCCGAACCGCAGGTGACTCCCCATGCTGACGCAATGCGCGAGCGCGATGTTCACGCGGTGCGCGCGGTTCAGCCGCTTCACCTGCTCCAGCAGCGTCACGTAGCCGCGCTCGACCATCTCGAAATGAGACGTGGCGATCAGGATCAGCGTCTCGGCGTCATCGACGAATCGCTGCCCGCTGCCGTGCGGGCCCTGTAGTTCGCGCAGCAGATCGTTGAGGCGATCGAGGTTGGCGTCGGGATCGCCTTCGTCCCAGATGCGCAGCGACAGCAGTGAGAGGATGTGGAGGAAGTAGTAATCGACCAGGATGGCGAGCGCGGTGGCGTCGGGCGGTTCGGCGCCGCGCTGGGCGACCAGGTAGTCGAGCACGTCGACGGGGATGATGTCGGCGTTGACGTGGTCGGCCTTGCCGTCCCAGTCGTTCAGGACGTGGAAGCCCTCCTGGCGCGTCTTGCGGTCGTACTTCCCGACGAACTCACCGAGATCGATCTTCTCGCCGCCCGCTTTCCAGGTGTGCCCTCGCATGCTGGCGCGCATGCGGAGCGAGGCCTGCGCGAGATCCTTGGCGGCAAGCGCGTCCGCCAGCACGTTGACGCGAGTCGGACCCTGCAACGCCGATTCGATCAGTCCGCACGCATTGTCGAAGGAGACGCCGGACATCCGGTCGCGGCTAGGCCGTGGTGGGGGTCGCGCAGAATTTCTCGAACGCCGCCGTCAGCTCGGAAGCGATGGCGAGCGCGTCGCGGTTTTCGATCTGGCTCCGCTCGAGCATGTAGACGACCTGCCCGTCGCGCATCAGCGCGATCGAGGGCGACGAGGGCCGGTAGCCGGCGAAATGCTGGCGCGCCCGATCGGTGGCTTCGACGTCGGCGCCGGCAAACACGGTGGCGACCACCGTCGGCTTGATCCCGTTGCGCAGCGCGAGCGCGATGCCGGGGCGGGCTTTTCCCGCCGCGCAGCCGCAGACCGAGTTGACAACGATCATCAGGGTGCCGGCAGTGCCGGTCACGGCGGCGTCGACCTCCTCAGGCGTGCGCAGTTCGCGGACACCGAGGTCGGTTAATTCCTGGCGCATGGGCGCCACAAAGAACTCTGGATAAGGCATACCGACATTGTATGTTGATACCGATACTCGTAGGGATCAACTGATGGGAGTCCGTATGTTCAAACCAGTTCTCGTCTCGGCGGTCCTCGCGATGGCGCTCGCCGCGCCGGCCGCCGCCCAGACCGAAGAGTTGCTGAAGGACCGTTTCGAAGGCCATCGCGTGACGTTGAGGATGGACCTGCCCGGCACCTCCGACGGCGTGGACGTCCACGCCGACGCGAGGCGCGCCATCGACTACGGCAAGTACAAGGACGACCTCAAACGGTACGGCACCGCCATCCGCGCCGGCGACACCGTCGTCGTCACGCTGGTCAAGGTGAAGAAGGATCTGATCGAGTTTCAGTTCGGCGGCGGCGGCTTCGGCACGTTCGGCGACGACACGAGCACCTCGGTCTACCTCCCGCTCCTCGACAAAAGCGACCGCGAGAGGGATCTCGAGCAGCGCATCCGCGACGAAGAGGAACGTGATCGCCGACGCCGGATGGAGCGCGAGCTGAGCGATTTGCGTGATCGCCGCGAGCGCGAGAACCGCCGCATCACGGCCGAGCGTGAACGTCTCTCCGAGCAGAAGCGCGAGCGCATCGCCGAGGAGCGCTTACGCGGCGGCTCGCGGTTCAACATCCGCTACGAGGATCGCGTCCCCAACGGCATGCGTCCCGAAGATCTGATCGCGTCGCTGGCCGAGTATGTAGACTTCGGCGCCAGGTCTGAGATGCGCCTCGATCCGGATCCGTCGCCATCAGGCGACATCACGATGCTGCGGAAAGGTGTGTTGCGCGGCGACGCGGAGCGCGCCTTCGGCCGGCCGATCACGTCGTCCGAACGCCGGGAGGGTGGCATCGTCATTACGACGCTCGTATTCGACGTCGGCGAGCAGCGGGTGAGCGCCGAGTTCATCGAGGACGTGCTGGTCCGCTATTCGATCACGTCGAAATAGGCCAAAAGCAGCCAGAAACTGGCCGAATCGGCCGAAACGCCGGCAACGCGGTCCTGCACAGCCCCGCCGCCGGCGGCACACTATATATTGCAAAAGCGTCTGTTTTGGCTCAATATCTCGGTGACTACTGTTGTAAACCGGACGCGCGAGGGAGGCTTGATGAAACGTTTACTGTCAATCGCCGCTTTGTTGGCTGTTGCTGCGCCAGGGTTCGCGGCAGATACACCGAAACAAGTGACGTTCTCGAAGGACGTCGCGCCGATCTTCCAGAAGAAGTGCCAGGAGTGACATCAGCCGAATTCGATCGCGCCGATGTCCTTGATCACCTACCAGGAAGCGCGGCCGTGGGCCCGCTCGATCAAGGAACGCGTCGCGACGCGGCAGATGCCGCCGTGGCACATCGACCGCAGCGTCGGCGTGCAGCACTTCAAGAACGACATGTCGCTCAGCGACGATCAGGTCGAGACCATCGTCCGCTGGGTTGACGCGGGAGCGCCGCAGGGCGATCCGAAGGACATGCCGGCCCCGCCGCCGCTGGTCACCGACAACGGCTGGAAGGGTCAGAAGGACGGCTTCGGCGCGCCAGACCTCGTCGTGAAGTCGTCCGAGTACACGATGCCCGCCGAGCACCAGGACGTCTGGTACCGCCCGATGTCGGACATTCCGATCACCGAGTCGCACTGGGTGAAGATGGTCGAGATTCGTCCGACCAACATGAAGTCGCGCAAGATCATTCACCACTCGATCGCCTATCTCGTGCTGAACAACGATCCCGACGCCGTCAATCAGGGCACCGCGAACGGTCCCGATCGTCCGGGCGGTCCTGACGATCTGGTGAACCGGCGTCCCCAATTGATGGAATGGGCGATCGGCAAGGGCTACGACCTGTTCCGTCCGGGCACCGGCAAGCTGCTCGTGCCGGGCGAGAAAATTTCCTGGGATCAGCACATTCACGCGATTGGCGAGGAAGTCACGGGCGGCTCCGAGATCGGCATCTGGTACTACAAGAAGGGCGAGGAGCCGAAGAAGCGCAGCTACCTGATCGGCTTCACCGGCATCGACCGTACGAAGATGCTCGACATCCCTCCGAACTCGATGGCGATGACCGAAGGCTTCACGGTCCTGAAGGAAAACACGCTGATCGAGAACTTCCAGCCGCACTTCCACCTGCGCGGCAAGTCGATGCAGGTTGAGGCAATTCTGCCGGACGGCGGCAAGCAGGTCATCAGCTACGTTGGTAATTTCAACTTCAACTGGATGACGAACTACATTTACGACGACGACGCCGCGCCGCTGCTGCCGAAGGGGACGGTCATCCACGTGAGCGCGTGGTACGACAACACCAAGGCGAACAAGAACAACCCCGATCCGGATCAGTGGGTCGGCTACGGCGATCGCACCGTCGACGAGATGGCGCACGCCTGGATGAACGTCACGTACTTCACCGACGCCGAATACAAGGCGCTGCTCGCGGAGCGCAAGGCGAAGACGGTGAAGACGACGAACGACAACGAAAGACAACAGCAGTGAACCGATTCGGAAAACTGTGTGCTGCCGGCCTGGTCCTTGGGACCATAACCGGCGGCGTTCTTGTGTCTGGCCAGACCACGTCAATGCCGGCGCCCCGGCGCGGCTCCGGAGACAGCGTCACTGGCGCCTTCGAAGGCTGGTTCTACAATCCGGATGGCAGCCGGTCGTTCCTGATCGGGTATTACAACCGCAACTCCCAGCAGGAAATCGACATCCCAATCGGACCCAACAACCGGATCGAGCCGGGCGGGCCCGACCTGGGACAGCCGACGCATTTCCTGCCCGGCCGGCAGTGGGGCATGTTCATCGTGAACACGCCAAAGGATTTCAAGCCGACCGACAGCTTTGTGTGGACGCTCGTCGCCAACGGGCAGAGCACCAGCATCCCGCTGCGTGTCAAAAGCGACTACGTGATGAGTCCGTTCGCGGAAATCGCCGTCAACAACACGCCGCCCGTGCTGCGCTTCGATACCGCCGGCAAAACGACGCAGGGGCCGGTCGCAAATATCGCCGCGGCGGCTGCGGCGATGACCGCGTCCGTCTCGGCGCCGATGCCGCTGAATGTGTGGGCGTCCGACGACATGAAGTACACGAGCGGCACGAATGCGCCGCCGTCGGGCTCGCGCACGCCGGTGACCGTCCGTTGGTCCAAATATCGCGGGCCTGGTGCCGTGACGTTCGACAAGGCACGGCCTGAACTGGAGAAAGTGCCTGGTTCCGCCGCCTTCAACGGCAAGGCCACCGTGAACGCCAAGTTCTCTGAGCCTGGCGACTACATGTTGCACATCACCGGCAACGACTACTCCGGCGACGGCGGCGGCGGATTTGGCTGTTGCTGGACCACGGCGGTCGTCAAGGTTTCCGTCAAACCGTAACGGATTACCCGATTCTGAACGCCGCGGTGGAGGAGGTTTCATGCGAACGCGTGTGACCATGTTGTTTGCAGTGTTCATTGTCGGCTGGCTCTGGCTCGACGCCAGGGCCCAGTCCGGCGGCCCCACCGTCAGCGGCGCACATCGGTTCGAGAAGGTCACCGACGGCGTCTACTACGCCACCGCATCGGGGACGATGACCGTCGGATCCAACTCCCCGATCATCGTCACCGACACCGAAGCGATCGTCATCGACTCCGAGATCACGCCGGCCGCGGCGCGCGCCTTGGTCGCCGATCTGAAGGCGATCACCGACAAGCCGGTGCGCTACGTGATCGACTCGCACTATCACTACGATCACGCGCACGGGAACCAGGTCTTCCTGCCGGACGCGCAGGTGATCGGGCACGAGAACACACGCAAGCGCATGTTGACGAACGTGCTCGAGCAGTACACCTACCTGACCAGCGTTGAGCCGATCCCCACGCGCGTGGCGGCGCTGAAGCAGCGCATCGTCGCGGAGACCGACCCGCAGCAGAAGGCGCTCCTCGAGCAGCAGGTGAAGAACTCGCTGGCGTATCTCGAGCAGGTGAAAGAGACGAAGGTCACGCCGCCGAATGTGACGTTCGATCGCAAGATGACCTTGTTCCGCGGCGGCCGCGAAATCCAGATCCTCTTCTTCGGCCGCGGCCATACAGATACCGACGTCGTCGTCTACCTGCCGAAGGAGCGCATCGTCTGCACTGGGGATCTGATGGAGTCGGTGATCTCGTACATGGGCGACGCGTACGTGGATGAGTGGCCGGCGACACTGGACCGCTTGATGACGCTGGACTTCGACACCACGATGCCCGGGCACGGCGTCGTGTTCAAGGGCAAGGGACACATCGAGGCCTTCCAGCGCTACCTGCGCGATCTGCTGAAGCAGGCGACCGACCTGAAGAAAGCCGGAGTGTCGGCGGAGGCTGCCGCGCAGCGCATCGACATGCGCGCGTTCGCGACAGACTTTCCGCAGATCCGCGCTGCCGGCATTGATGCCGCCGCCGTCCGCCGCATCTACGCCCTCGCCGACCACCCCGAGTAAAAGGAGTTCTGAATGCGCGCGACATTCCTGCTGACGCTCGCGGGCGCGTTGCTGAACGCGTCAGCGTTTGCTGCGGACAAGGTGCCGGCCACGGGCGGCGCGATCGAGATCACGCCGCTGATTCACTCGAGCATCCAGATCGAGCACGCCGGCAAGGTGATTCAGATCGATCCGTGGAGCGCGCTCGATCTGGCGCATTACAAGAAGGCTGATCTGATCCTGATCACCGACGACCCGATTCATCATCTCGATCTCAAGGCCATTCAGCAGCTGCGCAAGCCCGGTGCGCCGGTGGTGATCCCGGAGGCCGGCAAAGCGAAGTTCCCTGACGGGATCATCATGGCCAACGGCGAACGCGCCACGGAAGGCGGCGTCATCGTCGAAGCGATTCCGGCCTACGACATCATTCCCGGGGAGCCGTCACATCCGAAAGGCAAGTCCAACGGCTACGTGATCACGCTCGGAGGGACGCGCATCTACGTCGCCGGCGTCACCGAATGCGTTCCCGAAGTGCGCGCGCTGAAGAATATCGACGTCGCGTTTATCCCGCTGAACGTTCCGCTGAAGCGCATGACACCGGTGGCTGCCGCGCAGTGCGTCAAGGCAATTGCGCCCAAGATCGTCTACGCGTATCACTACGACCAGGTACTCGCGGCCCGGCTCGCGAACCCCCGCGCCACGTCTGAAGGACCCGCCGGCGGGCTGACGGTCGCCGAAAGCCTGCGCGCGTTCAAGGACGCACTCGAGGACGAAGCGATCGAAGTCCGCGACGGTAACTGGTACCCCGTGCCTGCGCCTCCGGCGCCGATGGCGCAGGCCGTCGGCGTGGCGCAGGGTTTTAGCCCTGCGATCCCCGTTCCGCGCGTGACCGGTCCGATTCCGGTCACCGCGACCTCGTACCCGTTCGGCGCCGCCGACCACGAGCTCGTGCCGGAGAATCTGAAGGCGATCGGCTACGTCGAAGAGGAGTTTCTCGTCGCTGGCACGGCCAACGTCTACGACTGGCCGCAGGCAGGGCCCGCGGTCGTGCGCACGCCGAACGTACCCTACACGACGCGCGTGTTGATCCGCCGGCCAGCCAGCCGCGCGACATTCAGCGGCAACGTCGTCGTCGAAATGTTGAATCCGTCGAACCTGTTCGACTTGAATCTCGGCTGGGCGATTTCGCATAAGCAGTTCGCGCGCAACGGTGACGCCTGGGTCGGCATCACCGCCAAGCCGGTCTCTGTCGTCACGCTGAAGGCATTCGATCCGGCGCGCTACGCGGCGCTGTCGTGGGCGAACCCGCTGCCGCTCGACGACGCGCGCAACTGCGCGACGGTGGGCGCCGACAGCACGCGCACGACCGAGAACGGCCTCGTGTGGGACATGAACCGTCAGGTCGGCGCGTGGCTGAAAAGCCGGGATCGCACGAACCCGCTCGCCTACGGCGTGGCCGCGGATCGTCCGCATCCGGTGCAGCATCTCTACGCGTGGGGCTATTCGCAGACCGGCGGCTTTCTCTATACCTACGTCAACGCGATCCATCCGCTGGACGTGCAGGCCACGGGCAAGCCGTTGTTCGACGCGTACGTGATCGCGACCGCCAGCGGCCCGACGCCGATCAACCAGTGTTCAGGTGCGATTCCCACTGGCGATCCACGCCGGACGATTCACAACGCCGGTGTGCCCGTCGTGCGCGTGATGAGCGGCTCGGACTATTTCCGGAGCATGGCCGCGCGCCTGACCGACAGCGACGTGGCGCCCGATCTGTTGCGCAACTACGAGATCGCCGGCTCGGCGCACGCGACCCCAGACGAGTTGAACTTCGCCGCCGCACCGGCAGACCTGGTGAAAGCGGGCCGCGCCGTGCCGCCGATGTCGTGCAATGAGGGACCGCGCAGCCGATTCCCCAACAGCGTCGCCTTCAACGCCATCTTCAGGAATCTCGATGCGTGGGTGCGCACGGGCGTCGCGGCGCCGCGCGTCGATCCGATCCGCATCGAGAACGGCGCGCCGGTGCTCGACACGTTCGGCAACGTCACTGGCGGCATTCGGTCGCCCTACGTCGACGTCCCGACCAGCACGTGGTTCGGTAACTCGACCGGTGCGTCGTTCTGCGGCATCGCCGGGCACGAGCAGCCATTCGATTCGGCGCGCTTGAAAACGCTGTATCCGTCGCCGGCGGACTACGTGCGCAAGGTGACAGACGATGTGGCGACGCTGGTCGCGCTGCGGGTGATGACGAAAGAGGATGGCGACGACCTGATTGCGGAGGCGCGACGCTTCAGCCTCGCGTCTATCGAACGATGACGATCGGCGCCCGCCAGAAGGCGATCGTCTCTGCCGTCGGATCGATCACCGTCACCTGACAGTCGTAACGTCCTGGCGTCAGGCTTGTGAGCGGCAGGCTGAAGCGCAGCGGCACGGCTTTCGTTTTCGCATCGAAGCCGCTGGCGACTATCAGCGGCGACGTCTCAAACGCCTTCACATCTCCCCGATAGAAGTCGATCGCCGTCCGCGCCGCGCCGGCGGGCCAGCGCGAGTTCGCTGCCAGGAATCTTGACGGCGACCGGCGCGAAGTACTCCGCGCGGCCTGCCGGATGCCCAGCGAGAGGTCGTTGTCGTCGAACAGCAGTTGGCCGCCGGTGTCCTTGGCCAGCGAATACAGCGTGTCCCGCGAGCGCTGAAAGTTCGTCACCATGTTCTGCGCCAGCTGGCCCGAGAACATGCCGATGCGGCCAGGGGACGGCCCCGACGCATCGCCGAGCGGCGCGGACGCCACGAGTCCTCGCGTCGATCGGATGCAGGGCGACGTTGGCGCGGATCGCGGCGTTGGTGGTCGCGCGCAACTGCGCCTGGTTGTCGACGCCGTTCAGGCGGAGACCACTGGCGAAATAGATCAGCGATTTCTGTTCCGGCAGCGCGCGCAACATCGTCGCTGCCGTTTGCAGGGCTGACAACTGGCGATCCGTATTCAGGATGCTGAACTCCGCATCGTCCTGCCCGAAGGCGGTGCCGATGTCGGTGTTGTCGGGGATGCCATCGCCGTGATGAACCGACCGGGCTGATTCTGCATCATCACCGCTCGCCTTTCAGACGTCGTCGGCGGCTTCCTGGTTGGGACGAGGACCGTGTTCTGGGGGACCAGGCTCACACGTGATTCCGCAGCATCAGTTCCTTCGGATGCGGCGCCAGGTAGACCTGTCCCGCCAGATACGACACGTCGTGGACGCGCACGTGGTGGCGCAGCAGCGTGATCGGGACGATCAGCGGAACCAGGCCGAGGCGGTAGTCGTCGATGGCGGCGAGCAGTTCCGTCCGCGAATCCGTGTCCAGCGTCGTCTTGAAATAACCCACCATGTGCTGGAGCACGTTGGTGTGCCGTTTCGGCGTCGCCATCTCACACAGTGCGCCCATGAAGCCGTCGGTGTAGCGCGCGCGAAGCGCCGTTCGGTCGACGCCCTTGGCGCCGGCGACGATGCGCCCGAGACGCGTGTACGCCTGCGTCGAGTGCGCCAGCAGCACCAGTTTGTGCGCCGTGTGAAACCGGACGAGATCGCCGACCGTCCAGCGCGACTCGAACAGATCGCGGAGCCGGCGATACGCGAACACCCGTTCGATGAAGTTGTCGCGCAGACGCGGGTCGGTCAGCCGTCCTTCTTCCTCGACCGGCAGGTGCGGAAATCGGTCCATCAGCGCCCGCGCGAATACGCCGACGCCGGTCTTGGCCGCGGGACCCTTGCCGCCGTACACCTTTACGCGCGTCATACCGCAGCTGGGCGAATCCTTCTTCAACACGTAGCCGCAGAGATCGTCGCCGTCCAGCGCCACCACTCGGCGCGCCGAGTACGCCGTCATCGCGTCGGTGTGCTCGACGCCCGTCTTGACCGTGAGCAGCCGGAGGCGCCCGCCCTCATCCACCAGCCGCATCGATTCGCGCGGCGTGCCCAGGCCGGCCTCGACTTCGGGGCAGACTTTCACCCACTCGACGAGCGGGCCGAGCACCTGCGTCAGGAACGCATCGCGCTTGTGGCCCGCGTCGTAGCGGACCTCGTCGCCCAGTAAGCACGCAGACGCGCCGATGCGGATCGCCATTGGGCTAATGTTACCGCGTGAGCCTGATCCTTTTCTCCTCCGATGGCGGCGACCTGATCCTGCCGGATCGCGCCTCGCTCCTGGTCAGCCGCGAGAACGGCGGCAACCTGGTCGTGAA
>JANYHS010000043.1 GCA_025358945.1 Acidobacteriota bacterium | reverse complement strand
AGGTGTCGTTGTTCAGCACCAGGATGAATTCGCCGAGCGCCGCCTTCAAGCCGACGTTCACGGTCTTGCCGAAGCCGACGTTCTTCTCGTTCGCGAACAGGCGCACGTCGGGATACTGCTGACAGACGATGGCGACGCTGTCGTCGGTCGACAGATCGTCGACGACGATGATCTCGTAGTCGGCGGCAGGATGGTGAAGCCGGATCGAATCGATGCAGCCCTGGATCCACTCGTGCGCGTTGTAGGTGGGGATAACGATGGACAGTTTCATCGGCCGCGCGCGCCGACCAGGGTCCGCGTGGTGCGCAGCAGGATCGCGAGGTCGAGCAGGAAGGACGCGTTCTTCACGTAGAAGAGATCGTATTCCAGTTTGTCCCGCGTCTGCTCGCGCGACGCCGCGTAGTCGTAGTGGATCTGTCCCCAGCCGGTGATGCCCGGGCGCAGCCCGTGGCGCTGGTTGTACATCGGCACGGCGGTGAGAAATTCGTTGACGAAGACGCCGCGCTCGGGCCGCGGGCCGACCAGGCTCATCTCGCCCTTGATGACGTTGAAGAGCTGCGGCAGTTCGTCCATCCGCCAGCGGCGCAGCCATTTGCCGAGTCCTGTGACGCGCGGATCCTCGACGCTCGCCCACACGGGGCCCGACTGATCTTCGGCGCCATGCACCATCGAGCGGAACTTCACGACCTCGAACGGTCGGTTGTTCAGCCCGATCCGCTCCTGGCTGTAGAGCACCGGTCCTGTGCTGGAGAACCGGATCAGCAACGCGATCAGGAGCAACAGCGGCGACAACAGCACGGTCAGCACCGTGGCGAGCACGAAATCCACGAGGCGCTTCAGCTTCGTCACATAGAGCGACGAGCGTCCCATCATGCCCCACAGCAGCCACAGCTCGGTGATCTGATCGCACGGGATCCGATTCAGGAACCGCTCGCAGACGCCCGCGAGATCAACGATCTCCACCCCGCCATTTCGCGCAGCCATCAGCGCCTGCAGGTAGCGGTGCCAGCAGTCCATGCTGCTGCTGACGATGATCGTGTCGATCTTGCGTTTCTCGATGAGCTCGGCCAGATCCGCGCCGTCGCCGAGCCACGGCGCCGTGTTGGGCGCGCTCATGTCGCGGCTGGGCGCCACATACCCCTGAATCTGGTACACCGCGGCCGCCGCACGCTTCAACTCGCCAAGCAGCGGCGCGCCGACGTCGCCCGCGGTGACGACGATCGCCTGGCGCTTGAAGAAGTCGGTGCCGACGAGGCTGTACGCGAACCGCCCGACCATCGCGATCGACGAAAAGAGCGCGATGTTCATGACAAACAGCCCGCGGCCGACTGCGGGTTCTGGCCGGAAGAAAAAAATCAGCAGCTCGATCAGGCCGGCGACGAGGTAGGCGCCAAGCAGCTTGCGCAGTTCGCTCCACGTCGCGTACGGCCGGCGCGGATCGTAGGTTTCAAACAGGATGCTGACGATGAGGAATACCGCCGCGTGGGCAATGAGCGCGGGCTCGTGGCGCAGCCGGAACTCGGCGCCCCAGTACTCGCCGAAGCGCCACGTGGAGGCGAACCACCAGCCGGCCGCCAGCGCGCCGGCATCGAGGACGACGAGCGCCGTCGTCCTCAGGGTCATCTGGGTGCGCGGCGTCGGGATCATTGCGCCCCTTCCGCGAGTGGTGACGTCAGGCGCGGCACCGCCGGCGCGCGCGCGTCATCGTGTTGCGGCCGCCTCGCGGCGATATGCGTCCCGACGGCCATCACCATCCAGAACACACCCATGATTTTGTATGAGACAAACGTGTCGATGAGCAGCGCATCGGTCGCCGTGGCAATCACGGCCAGCGCCGCCGCGTACACGATAGCACGCGCGAGCGGTTCCTCGATCTCGCGGTACGCCGTCAGCAATGTCCAGAGCAGGGAGCCGATCACCATCACGAACGCCAGGAGGCCGACGACGCCGACCTCGGCGAGCATCCGGATGTACCACCCGTCCGGCGTACCCTGCATGTCGTAAATCCGCACGTATTGAAGAAACGCGCCGAGTCCGTCGCCGAGGAGCGGGGAGGCGCGCCAGTGCTCGAGCGCCACCTGCCAGTTCTGCAGTCGGATGAGGATGCTCGGGTCGTCGAAGAATGCCCGCTGCACGGTCGCGACGTCTCTCGTCGTCAGAAACTGACCGAGCAGGTCGAATAGCCGCACCATCTTTTCCGAGCTGATCACGTACGGCACGACCCCCGCCACGGCGAGCAGTCCGAGGGCGACCTTGACCCGCAGCCTGAGAAACAGGTCGAACGCGATCGCCGCCGCCAGGCCGAGCAACGCGGCGCGCGAGTCGCCGTTGAATACGATATAGAGACCCAGCACCAGCCCCGCGGTGAGGAGCCAGTCGCGCGTGCGCGAGTTCGTCCAGAGCCCGTAGCAGACGGTCGTGGCGATCATCGCGTACCCGCCGAAGTCGTAGCTGGCCGAGAACGTCGGCGCGTAGGAGCTTTGATCGATGGCCGCGTCGGCAACCTGCACGCCCGCGCCGGCAAAGTGCTGCGCGATCCAGATCCCCGCGACGATGAGCCAGGTGTTGCGGAACACGTCCTTGAACAGCCCAAGCTCGTCGGGATCGATCGCGCGATAGAAGTAGTAGTACAGCAGGATGTATTCCGAGATCCGCAGAAAGTGCGCAGCGCCGGTGGTCCACGTGATGCGGAGCGCGGCGATCCCAAGCAGCGTGCTCGCGGCGGCGCAGCAGAGATACCCGGCGAGGAACGGCGTGACGGGCGACGCCGGCACGCCGTTGCGACGCGTGACCAGCGCCTCCCGGATCAGCCAGCCGCCGATGACGAGACCGAGCACCAGGTCGTCGATCCGAATCGGCGTGGTATTGCCGGGCACGGCGGCGAGGCCGATCTTCGGAAACAGCACGATGAAGACGAACAGGAACGCCCAGAAGCGCCGCACCCGCGCCACCTCATACACGGCGGCCGTGAGTACGAACACGAGCAGGACAAAACGGATGGTCGTGCCTATCATGAACGGTTCAGCAGCGGCAGCGGACGATCCGCGCCCCCGCGCGTGCTACCGCGATCGTGAATCGCCTGCGGCGAAGATGCTGCGCACGATCACGATGAACGTGGCCGCGAGAATACCGAGGATCAGGCCGATGCTC
The DNA here is from genome assembly GCA_025358945.1 of Acidobacteriota bacterium. Classification (GTDB taxonomy): domain Bacteria; phylum Acidobacteriota; class Vicinamibacteria; order Vicinamibacterales; family CAVVIG01; genus CAVQFC01. The sequence continues at coordinate 4,574 of JANYHS010000043.1, read as the reverse complement.
ATGTTGAGCACCGGACGCGGAAATGACTGCCGAAGCGGAAGCGTCGGCGGGTCAACGACGTAGAGTTGGACCTGCTGCTCGGCGAGCAGCAGGTCGATCAGATCGAGGCGGCGCCGGAGCGGCTCGTACGCCTTGCGCGCCATGTCCAGGTCGAGGTTGACGCGATCGCGCCGCACCCTCGCCGCCGGACCACCGCCCGTCGCCTCGGGTTTCGCCGCCTCATGCTCCGCGTTCGTCAGCGCCGCTTCGGCGCGCGCCACCTGTGCGGTGAGCATTTGCCGCGTCTCGACCGAGTTGTTCTCCACGCGGGCCGATTCCAGCGTTCTGGCCAGGAGCTTGTCGGCGAATGTTCTGGCGCCCTCAGCGGTCGGCTGGCTCACGGTCAGCGCCAGGAGATCGCTCTTTTCGAGCTGACTGGCGTCCACCCACTTCGTGATGTCGCGGTCGTCCAGGCGCGTATTCGCGTCGATGATACCGGCGTCTTGTGCGGCGAGCGTCACCGTTCGGTTCACCAGCAGGCGTTTCGCGAACCGGCTGGGCACCAGCTCCTGGTGACCACCGAACGCCGATCCGTCACCAGGCATGGTGACGGAGTCGTACAGGAGGCCGAGTGCCGCAAGGCTCGGGGCCTGGCGCACTCCCAGGATCGCCTGGGACGAGTAGACCTTCGGCAGCAGTGCCGTGACGCCAACCGAACCCAGGACGAACGCGGCGACAATCGCCAGGTACAGCCACTTGGCGTCCCACAGCGTGCGCAGGTATTGTTCGGCAGGAGCGAGGGAATGCTGATCGGAAGATGGGGCAGGCATTCAGGCTTCGACCGGTTCGTCGGCCATGCCGCGGAGCTCATCGAGCGTGAGCCAGTGGTCGTTGGCGTCGCTCGAGTAGGTGAAACCGTCGGCGACCGGTCGTCCGCCGTTCGACCGATAGTCGAACGCGCCCCACTCGGGGAACGTCGGCGCGATGACGTAATGGGTGTCGTACTCGTAGGTGTTCCGTGCCTCGTCACCGGGGATCATCACTTCGTGCAGCTTTTCGCCGGGGCGGATGCCGACGTTCTCGAGCCGCGCATCGGGCGCGATGGCGCGCGCCAGATCGATGACCTTCATGCTCGGGATCTTCGGCACGAAGATTTCGCCGCCGTGCATCCAGTTCAGCGCGCCAAGCACCAGCGACACTCCCTGCTCCAGAGTGATCCAGAAGCGGGTCATGTCGGGATGCGTAATCGGCAGCACGCCGCTGGCCTTGCGGTTGAGGAAAAACGGGATCACGCTGCCGCGGCTGCCGACGACGTTGCCGTACCGCACGCAGGCGAAACGCGTGCCGGCGCCGCCACCGTACGAGTTCGCCGCGACAAACAGCTTGTCGGCGCACAGCTTGGTCGCACCGTACAGGTTGATCGGATTTGCCGCCTTGTCCGTGCTGAGCGCGACGACCTTGCCGACATGCGCGTCGAGCGCAGCGTCCACCACGTTTTGCGCACCCAACACGTTGGTCTTGATGAACTCGAACGGGTTGTATTCGGCGGCCGGCACCTGCTTCAGCGCCGCTGCGTGGATGACGATATCCACGCCTTGAAACGCCCGGTGCAGCCGATCGCGATCGCGCACGTCGCCCAGGAAAAATCGCAGCCTCGGGTCGTGCTTGAAGTGCTGCGCCATCTCGCCCTGCTTCATCTCGTCGCGGCTCAGCACGGCCAGGCGCTTCGGGTTGCCATGGGCCAGAGCCATCTGCGTGAACTGACGGCCGAACGAGCCAGTGCCGCCGGTGATCAGCACCGACTTGCCTTCAAAGCAGTTTGCCGCGATCTGCGAGTGGTTCAGGGTCCCGATGTACGGACGGCGAGCAGGATGTTTGGAATCAGTCAAAGTCTTGTCAGGGCGAAGGTTAGACCGACGAGGTGTTTCGTGAATTTTAGTGGCCGGCGCCGGCGTTGTCAACCAAATCGGGAGTCTGCAGGTCCCAGATTCGGCGTGCCGCCCTCGCGAGCAATGGCAGGACGAGCAGCCCGATCGCGAGCAGCCGCCAGCCGCCGAACCAGGCGATGAACGGCGGGCCCGCCGGGACGAAGCGCTCGACCGACAGCGCGAGCGCGACGACTGTCGCGGCAGTGGCCGTGATGCGCGCCAGCAACTGGACGATGTCGCGCGCCCCGCAGAAGTGACTGAAGGCGTAGGCGTTGACGGCGACGAATTCGGCGAAGAACGCGATCGAGACGCCCAGAGCGACGCCGACCAGCCCGTAGCGCGATCCGGCGTACGCACCGCCGAACGCCAACGCGGCCGCCGGCACGCCGATGAAGAGCACGCTCACCTGCTTGCGGACGGTCAGCAGGAGCTGTCCGGCGGGCGGCGTCAGGCAGAGGAAGTAGGTGCCGACGAGCATGATCCGCAGCGGCGGAATTGCGTCGACGAACTTCGGAAACCAGGCCGTGATGGCGGGCGGCAGCGCGATCAGCAGCAGCGCGATCGCGGCCAGCAGCGTCTCGGCCAGCAGGTCGAGCGGCAGCTGAACGAATCGGCGCAGCGATCGCACGTCCGCGGTTGCGCCGAACCGTTCCTGGAAGCGCGGGTACATCACCATCGAGAGCACGTTGGGGATGTAGAAAAGGCCGTTGCAGATGATCCCGGTCAGGCTGTAGACGCCCAGCAGCGTCGGGCCCAGCGTGGCGAGGATCACGATCTGGTCCGCGCCGCGCATCGTCTCGAACGCGATCGCGCCGGCGACCATCGGCACGCCATCGGCGACGAGCTTCGGCAGCACGGCCGGATCGAAGGCGGCCGCGAAGCGCTCGCGCACCCCGACGTGCAGCACGGCGGCGAGCAGTAACGCGCCGCCGAGTTCGACGCCGAGCACGCCCGGGAGGCCGAATGCGTAGGCGCCGGCGACGAGCAGGATCGCCTTGATGACGTTGGTCGTGCCCTGGCGCAGGCTCAGCGCGCCGAAGCGCTTGCGCGCGCGATACAGCACGACGTAGTACGTGGCCGCGAGCTGCGCCCAGAGAATCGGCGCGTAGAGCAGCATGCCGTCGAATGTCTGCGCGTGCACGTGCGGCCGCCGGATGAAGGCCGCGGCCACCAGTCCCAGCGCGAGGAGCAGGCCCACGCCATGCACGAACCAGAAGAGCGTGTTCTTGACGCGATTGAATTCGGCTTCGCGCCGCGCACCCAGCAGGAACGGAAGCTCGCGCTCGGCGGCCGTGAGCGTGCCGAAGTGTCCGTAGGTGCCGACGTAGGTCGGGAGCAGTTCGAGGCCGACCCAGATGCCTGTGAGGTACGGTCCGAGGTAGCGCCGCAGCAGCAGCCCAGTGCTGAGCAACAGCACGAGCGATACGCTGTTGACGCCGGAAAAACTGAAGTCTCGCGCGACCGACACGTGCTCGCGGCGGTGGACGCCGAGCCGCGCGAAGAGACGATTCACCTGCTAGACTATACATTCCCTTGCCTGAGGATCTGAAAACCGCCCAGCTCGCGCTGCATGGCGGATCACCCGTTCGCACCGTCCTTCTGCCCTACGGTCGTCACGAGATCGACGACGACGACGTAGCGGCGGTGACGCGCGTGCTGCGATCGGACTGGCTGACCGGCGGACCGCTGGTCACCGAATTCGAGGCGGCGTTCGCGCAGATGACGGGCGCCAGCCACGCGGTCGCCGTCAGCAACGGCACCGCGGCGCTGCACGCCGCCATGTTTGCGCTCGGTATCGGCCCCGGCGACGAAGTGATTGTGCCGCCGATGACGTTTGCCGCATCGGCCAACGCCGTGGTCTACCAGGGCGGCACGCCGGTGTTCGCCGACGTCGACCCGGGCACGCTGCTGCTCGATCCGGCGCAGGCCGCTGCCGCGATCACCCCCAGCACGCGCGCGATCGTCGCCGTCGACTATGCCGGCCAGCCGTGCGACTACGACGCGCTAAGATCCGTCATCGGCGATCGGCCGATCGCGATCGTCGCCGACGCGTGCCATTCGATTGGCGCGCGGGAGCGCGGCCGGCCGGTTGGCACGCTGGCGGACCTCAACACGTTCAGTCTGCATCCGGTGAAGCACGTGACGACCGGCGAGGGCGGCGTGATCACGACCGCCGATCCCGCGCTGGCGACGCGGATGCGGACGTTCCGCAATCACGGGATCACCACCGACCACCGGCAGCGGAGCGAGCAGTCGTCGTGGATCTACGAAATCGTCGAGCTGGGTTACAACTACCGGCTCACCGACATCCAGTGCGCGCTGGGGATCAGCCAGCTCGCGAAGCTGCCGGCGCGAATCGAACGGCGTCAGGCGATTGCGCGTGAGTACGATCGCGCGTTCGCGCAGATTCCCGAGGTCAGCCCGCTGGCGCTGCGGCCCGACGTATCGCACGCGTTTCATTTGTACATGGTGCAGGTGGATACGCCGGCGCTGACCTGCGATCGCGCGACGGTATTCAACGCGCTCCGCCGCGAAGGCATCGGCGTCAACGTGCATTACATTCCCGTGCACCTCCACCCGTTCTACCGCCGGCGGTTTGGATTGGGACCCGGCTTGTGTCCCGTGGCGGAGGCGGCGTACGAACAATTGATCACGCTGCCGATGTTC
>JANYHS010000024.1 GCA_025358945.1 Acidobacteriota bacterium | reverse complement strand
CTGTCGCCATTCCGCCCTCGTCGACTCAGTCGTCCGTGCGTCCCCAGCCGCCGCGCCAGCAGTATCTGGATTTGAAGGCCGGTGTCCACCGCAAGCTGCTCAACCGGCTGAACCTCGAGGCGCTCGCGCAGTCGGATCGCGCGCGTGCCGAAAGCGAGATCCGGACGCTGCTCGGCGAACTACTCGCGGAAGAGGGCACACCGCTCAGCCTCAGTGAACGGGAGACGCTCTTCGTCGAATTGCTGGACGATGTGTTCGGCCTCGGACCGCTGGAGCCGCTGCTGCGCGATCCGTCCATCAGCGACATTCTCGTCAACACCTACAAGAACGTCTTCGTCGAGCGGGGCGGCGTGCTCGAAAAGGTTTCGGCGAATTTCCAGGACGACCGTCACCTGATGCGGGTCATCGATCGCATCGTGAGCGCGGTCGGCCGCCGCGTGGACGATAGCTCGCCAATGGTTGACGCGCGCCTCCCCGACGGCTCCCGCGTCAACGCGATCATCCCGCCGCTCGCGGTGGACGGTCCAATCCTGTCGATTCGCCGCTTTCCGGCGGAGCGGCTGCGATCCGAGGATCTGGTGACGCTGCGCGCACTGACGCGGCCGATGCTCGAGTTCCTGGCCCACTGCGTGAAAGCACGGCTCAACGCGCTGATCAGCGGCGGTACCGGCGCCGGCAAGACGACGCTCCTCAACGTGCTGTCCAGCTTCATCTCGGAGAACGAACGCATCGTCACGATCGAGGATGCGGCTGAACTGCAGCTGCACCAGGAACACGTCGTCCGCCTCGAGACGCGGCCGCCCAACGTGGAAGGCAAGGGCGCGATCCGGCAACGGCAGCTGATGGTGAACGCCCTCCGCATGCGTCCCGACCGTATCGTCGTTGGCGAAGTGCGCAGCGAGGAGGCGCTGGACATGCTGCAGGCGATGAACACCGGTCACGACGGATCGCTGACGACCGTGCACGCCAACACGCCGCGCGACGCGCTGACGCGCATCGAAACGATGATCGCGATGGGCGCCACCAACTTGCCGGATCGGGCGATGCGGCAGCAGATCTCATCGGCGATTCAACTGGTCGTGCAGCAGACGCGGCTCAGCGACGGGTCACGAAAGATCACCAGTATTTCTGAAATCACCGGCATGGAAGGCGACGTGATCACGATGCAGGAGATTTTTCTCTTCGAAAAGATGGGAATCACGCAGGACGGCAAGGTGATTGGCCGGTTCCGCGCAACCGGCGTCCGGCCGAAGTGTTGCGAGCGGCTGAAGGCGTCCGGAATCCATCTGCCGGCGGACATGTTCGAAGGCGTCACGGAGGTGCGGTGATGCTGCTGCCGTTGGTGGTCTTCGTGGTGGTGGCGGGATCGATCGTCGGCGGGTATTTCGCCATCGCCCTTCTGCCGGGCGTGTTCGCGGCGCGGCGGCTCGATCGCCGCCTGCGCGATGTGGCGACCGACGACACCGCTGCCGACCTCGTGTCCGGAGACGAGACCGTCCTGAAGCACGCGCTCGAGGGACCGCTGCCGGGCATGGACCGACTGGTGTCTGGCACCGGCGCGGGCAAGCGGATGGCACGGCTGATCGAACAATCGGGCGTGCGCACGACGGCCAGCGGACTGGCGCTGATCACGATCGTCGCGGCCGCCGGCGCCGGCCTGGTGACGTTCCTGTTTGTCCCGCAGCGGTATGCGCCGCTCGGTGCGGCGTTGGTGGCCGGCATCGCGCCCTTCCTGTGGCTGCTGCACAAACGGTCGCAGCGGCTGAAGCGCTTCGAAGAACAATTTCCAGAGGCGCTCGATCTGCTGTCGCGCGCGATCCGCGCGGGTCACGCGCTGCAGACCGCGCTCGGCATGGCCGCCGAGGAGCTGCCTGATCCCGTCGGCCCGGAGTTCAAGAAGACCTTCGATCAGCAGAACTTCGGTCTGCCGCTTCGCGACGCGTTGAACGAGATGTCCGCGCGCATCGGCATTCTGGATGTGCGCTTCTTCGTCACCGCCGTCCTCATTCAACGCGACACCGGCGGCAACCTGTCTGAGATTCTCGAGAATCTCGCCCACGTGGTGCGCGAGCGCTTCAAGATCCGGCGGCAGGTGCGGGTGCATACCGCGCACGGCCGTTTTACCGGCTACGTCCTGCTGGCGTTGCCGGCCGCGCTGGCGATCGCGTTGTCGTTCATCAACCCCGAACACATGCAGACGCTGTTTCGCGAGCGCATCGGCCAGATGATGTTGATGGGCGCGATCGTCATGCAGACCGTCGGGTTCATCTGGATCCGGCAAGTGATCAAAATCGAGGTATAGCCCGTGACGATGCTGCTTCCAATACTGGCGTTCGTGTGTGGCGCGCTGCTCATCACCGCGGCCGCGATGGCGCTGGCGCCCGGCGCCGCCGGGACGATCGAACGGCGGCTTGGGGAGGTGACCGGGACGCGGGTCAAGCCGTCCACCGACGAGCCCGGCTACGAACGCGCGATGCTCGACACGCTGAAGAAATTCGGCGCGATGGCGCCGCAGTCGCGCTCCGAGATGGGAAAGCTGCAACGGAAACTGGTGACCGCCGGTTACCGCACCCACGAAGCCGTCGCGGTGTTTTTCGGGATCCGCCTCGGTTGCGCGCTCGTGGTCTTCGCACTGCTGGTGTCGCCCATCTTCGGCAAGCCGAGCCTGATGCTCGCGCTGGTCGGGTGCGCGTTCGGGTACCTGCTGCCGAGCATGGCGCTCGGCCGCATGGCGAAGCGCCGCCAGCACCGCATTCGCATCGGGCTGCCGGACGCGCTCGACCTGCTGGTGGTCAGCGTCGAGGCGGGGCTCGGCCTCGATCAGGCGATCCAGCGTGTGGGCGCGGAACTCGATTTCGCGCACCCGGATCTGTCGGACGAATTGCGGCTCATCAACCTCGAGCTGCGCGCGGGCAAAGGGCGCGTCGACGCGCTGCGCAATCTGGCTGAGCGCACCGGCGTGGACGACATTGTGTCCCTCGTTGCGATGCTCGTGCAGACCGACAAGTTCGGCACCAGCGTGGCGCAATCCCTGCGCGTGCATTCAGACACGGTCCGCACGAAGCGGCGGCAGCGCGCAGAGGAGGCCGCCGCGAAGACCGGCGTGAAGATGGTGTTCCCGCTGGTGTTCTGCATCTTTCCCGCGATCTGGGTCGTGACGATTGGCCCCGCGGCGATCAAGTTCATTCAGGTACTCGTGCCGATGGCCCACCAATGAGCGCCGCCACCGCCCCGGCGTTCGCGATTCCGGACACGGCGCCGGCGCCGCCCGTGCCGACCTCGATCGCTCAGACGGGTCTGACCGCGGATCAGATCGAGCAGTTGATGATCAAGACGATCTACGGCGGCGAGGCGACCGGGCTGACGATCGCTGAACGCCTCCGCCTGCCCTACACCATGCTCGAGCCGTTGATTGAGCGCGTCCGCGCCGAGCAACTGGTGGAGGTCCGCGGCGCCACGGGTTCAGGATCAGCCGGTTATCGCTACGCCCTGACTGACGCGGGCCGTGATCGCGCCCGGCAGTATCTCGACGCCAGCCAGTACATCGGCCCGGCTCCCGTGTCGCTGGCGAGCTACGTCGCGCAGATGCGTGCGCTGGCCGCCGCGCGCGTCTACATCGACCGCGAGCGCCTGCGTCACAGCTTCTCGCATCTGGTCGTCAGCGACCCGGTGCTGGAGCAGCTCGGGCCGGCGGTGAACGCCGGGAAGGCCGTGTTCCTCTACGGACCTCCCGGCAACGGCAAGACCGTGATCGCGGAAGGCCTGGGCCGCGCGCTCGGCGGCGACATGTACATGCCGCACGCGATCGACGTGGACGGCCACACCCTCACGATGTTCGACCCGATCAATCACGACTCGCTGGAGGCGGATGCGGAGTCGTCCAGCGTCATCTCGATCGCGCCGCGCGATCGTCGCTGGGTCCGGATCCGGCGGCCGATCGTCATGGTCGGCGGCGAGTTGACGCTCGATATGCTCGATCTGACATTCAACCCGCTGGCGAAATTCTATGAAGCGCCAATCCAGCTGAAAGCCAACGGTGGCGTGTTCCTGGTCGATGATTTCGGTCGGCAACGCATTCGTCCACAGGAACTGCTGAACCGGTGGATCGTGCCGCTCGAGAGCCGCGTCGACTATCTGACCCTGCACACCGGGAAGAAATTCCAGGTGCCGTTCGACGTGCTGATCGTGTTCGCGACGAACCTGGATCCGGCCTCGCTCGCTGACGAAGCGTTTCTGCGCCGCATCCCCTACAAGATTCCGATCGCCGATCCGACCACCGACGAGTTCACGCGGATCTTCGACCTGAACTGCCGCCGACGAAATCTGCGCTTTCATCAGGTGATGGTGGCCTACCTCCAGCGCCGCCATTACGCCCCGCAGGGCCGACCGCTGCGCGCGTGCCATCCGCGCGACCTGCTGGATCAGGTGACGGCGCTGTGCCGGTACCGCGGCATCGAGCCGGCCATCACGCGCGAGCTGCTTGATGCGGCGTGCGCGTCGTACTTCGTGGACGGGCTGCAGCCGGCAGCGCCTGTCGTGCCCCGACGGAACGCCGCGCGCGCCCGCATGGCGGTGCATTGATGCGTGGCGCAGACGCCCCATGCACGACTGAAGTCGTGCGCCACGTTGAAGTCGTGCGCCACGCTGAAGTCGGGCGCCGCCTCCTCAGCAGTGACCTGCTGGCCCGTGCGGTGGTCGGCGGCCTCTTCACCGCGCTGTCGATCACCTTGTTCAAAGACTTCATCCGCACCGGTCACGTGACCGGACTCCTGCTGCTGGCCGGCGAGTCGCTCGTCGTCGTGCTGACGATCGTGCGCCGCCGCGCACTGGTGGTCGATCGCTCCGTGGCCGCCGCGTTGTTGACGAC
>JANYHS010000004.1 GCA_025358945.1 Acidobacteriota bacterium | reverse complement strand
CCGCCACCAACGCCACTGCCACTGTCACGACCGCCAGCATCCGTTTCATCGTTGTCTCCCTACCCGACCTACCAGACCCACGTGACCCACGTGACCCACCCGACCTACCCGCCCTACCTGACCCACCTGACCCACCGCCCTACCGTCCCTTGATCTCCTGATAGAGCTGGCCGACAAAACGATCCGCCGTCATCGGCGTCGCGCCGGTGACTTTCGCGTCGAACTCCGCCGTCAGCTTGGCCGCGACGACCTCGTCCTGCGTCTTGTCCTGCCGCACGAGGACGGCGACCTTGTCGCGCACGGCCATCATCATCGCCTTGTGCGCGGCGACGGCGGTCTTGTCCACGATCGCGCCGTGGCCGGGCACGATCTTCGTGTCCGCGCGCGCCAGCGCGACGATCGCGTCGAAGCCGGTCAGCATGCCGTTCAGCGTGCCGCCGTTGGCGCGATCGATGTTCGGGTAGCCGGTGGAGCGATAGAAATCGCCGGTCATGATCACGTTCGCGTTCGCGAAGTAGACCATCGTGTCGCCGTCGGTGTGCGCGGCGGGAACCGGAATCAGCCGCACGTCCTCGCCGTTCACGTGGAACATCAGCGGCGCATCGTAGGTGACCGTCGGCAGCGCCGCAGCCGGCGCGGGGACGCCCGGCTGTCCGTTGGCTTGCGCCGCCGGTTTCATCATCCGCAGGCGCAGGTTCTCGCGCGCGAAGATGGTCGCGCCGAGCTTGCCGATGTTTTCGTTGCCACCGATGTGATCCGGGTGCACGTGCGTGTTGATCAGATAGCGGATGCGGCCGTCGGAGATCTGCTTGATCGCCGCGACGATCTTGTCGCCGAGCGGCGCAAACTGGGTGTCCACCATCAACACGCCGTCAGGCCCCGCCAACACGCCAATCGTGCCGCCCGATCCGTCGAGCGTGTAGAAGTTGGACGCCACCTTCGTCGTCTTGATCTCGACCTTGCTGAAGTCCTGCTGCTGCGCGGACGTCGCGATCGACATGCAGACGGCCAGCACGAGACCCGCGATTGCTGCTTTCATGACTTTTCCCTCTCACTTTTAGCTTTTCAGTTTCAGCTTTGAACTTTCCATCAACCGCCCCGCCTCCACGACCCGTGGATCGTCTGCGGGGAACGCCGCCGAAAGAGCGACCCAGCCCGCGCGCATCAGCGGTTCCCCTTCCGCCCTGCGGCCGAGCGCGAGCAGCTCGGCGCCGTAGAACAAGGCGGATTGTCCCCTCATCCAGTGCCGCTCGGGCAACTGTTTCTGGCGTTGAGTGAACGACGCGCGCAGGAGCGGCTCGGCGTCAGCGTACCGATGGCGCTGAAACAGAAACCGGCCGTACCCCAGCTGCGACGCCGACAGCGCCGGATGCCCGGCAGGCAACGTCTTCTCCTGGCGTGACACGCCGTCGCGAAACGCGGCGTCGGCGTCAGCATCGCGCCGGAGCAGCGCGAGCCACGACGCGCGTTGCAGGATGGTGACCGCGAGATCGATGTGCTGTTCGCCCAGCTTTGCCCGTCGAATCTCCAGCGACTCCTCGATGATCGGGCCCGCATCGGCCGCGCGCCCTTCGAGCAGATAGAGCCTCCCGAGATTCGTCAAGCTGCGCGCGACGTTCGGGTGATCGCGCCCGAGCACCTTGCGCCGCATCGCCAGCGAATCGAAGTAGGTCGCCTCGGCTTCCGTGAGCCGCCCTTCATCCTCGAGGAGCGTGCCGAGGTTGTTGAGGTTCACCGCCACCTCAGGATGATCCCCAAGCCGCTTGCGCGACATCTCCACCGCGCGGCGGTACAGCGGTTCCGCCTCGCTCAGCTTCCCCTGATCCTGAAGCACCGAGGCGAGGTTATTGAGCGATTGCTGCACGAACGGATGCTCGTCGCTCCCGTACACCTTACGACGCAGCGCAAGCGCCTCGCGCAGGATCTCCTCGGCCTCGGCATCGTTCCCGCGTTGATCGAGAATCTGGCCGAGGCCAGTCAGACTTGTCGCGACGAGCGGATGGATTTCGCCGAATGCCTTGCGGCGGATCGCCAACGCCTCGCGCGCGACCGCTTCCGCGCCATCGAAATCGCCGCGATCGCGCCGGTCCGCCGCCAGGTTCGTCAGCGCTGACGCGACCTGCGGGTTGTTGGGTCCGAGTGCCGCGCGCGTGATGGCGATCGATTCGAGAAACAGCGGCTCCGGCTCGGTGATGCTGCCGCGGCCGCGCCGAATCAGCGCCAGGTTGTTCAACGACGCCGCGACCTCCGCATCGCGCGGTCCCGCGCGACGCTTGCGGATCTCGAGCGCCGCGCGCGCGAGCGGCTCGGCGTCTGTATATCGCCCGCGTTCGCGCAGCGCATCGGCGAGACGGTTCATCGTACGCGCGGTGGCCAGGCTGTCGGTGTCGCCGGCTCCCTGCCTCAACTTCAGCGCGGTATCGAGCACCGCCTGCCCGCGATCAGGCAACCCGAGCGCGACATACACCGAGCCAATCGTGTCGAGCATCCGCGCCTGAACTTCCGGCTCGCCTTTCAACTCCTCACCGATGCGCTCGGCGCCGCGATCGAGAATCTCCCGCGCGGTGACGCTGTTGCCGCGCGATGCGCTGGGGTCCGGGACGTTGAACAGATCGACGAGGAACGCCGTCACGCGCTCGGCGGTGTCGCGTTCGCGCGCTACGCGTGCCGCCGAGATCCCCAGCGCGACACCGAAGCCGGTGACGAGCAGCGCGAACACCGCCGCAGTGACGACCGACGCGCGGTTGCGCTGGACGAAGCGGCGCGCCCGATAGCCAAACGTCGATGGACGCGCGAGCACCGGCCGCCCCTCCAGGTACCGCCGCAGGTCGTCGGACAGATGCTCGACGGTCTGATACCGGTGCAACGGCTCCTTCCGCAGCGCCGCGAGAACGATGGTGTCGAGATCGCCCTCGAGTTCTCGCGCCAGCCGCGTCTTCTGGTCGACAAACGAACTGGGACGTCTCACCTCCTGCCCGCAGATGACGCGCTCCAGTTCGGCGCCGGTCCGCGAACCCAGCCGATGCGGACGCTCGCCGGTGAGGAGCTCGAAGAGGAGCACGCCGAGCGAGTAGACGTCGGTGGCGGTGGTAATCGGCAGGCCGCGAATCTGCTCGGGGCTCGCATACTCCGGCGTCAGCGCGCGCACCGACGCCGACGTCACCAGCAGCGAATCCGCGCCATCGTCTGTCAGCAGTTTAGCGATGCCGAAGTCGAGCAGCTTCGGCGTGCCGTCGGCGGTGACAAGAATATTCGACGGCTTCAAATCGCGATGGACGACGAGGCTGCGATGCGCGGCACTCACCGCATCGCACACGCGGCAGAACAGCGTCACGCGCTGAACCAGCGCCAGCGCATGTGCCTCGCAGTAATCATCAATGCGCACGCCTTCGATGTACTCCATCACCAGGTACGGCAGGCCTTCCGGCGTCGTGCCGCCGTCGAGCAATCTGGCGATGCTGGGATGCTGCAGCGACGCAAGGATCTGGCGCTCGGCGCGGAAACGGCGGAGTCCGTCGGCGCCAAGGAGTCCGCGGACGACCTTGATCGCGACACGCTGATGGAAGTCGCCGTCGCGCTCGGCGAGGTACACCGTGCCCATACCGCCGTGACCGATTTCAGAAATCAGTCGATAGGGGCCGATGCGTTCGAGCGGGAGCGGCTGGGTGGCTTCGGTCACAACAGAAACGCAATATAATCCATCGCCATGACCGCCAACACACCGCCTCCGTCACCTGAATTGTTTTTCGCCACGGCCAACGCCTACCAGCAGACCGCGGCGCTGCGCACCGCCCTCGATCTGGGGTTGTTCACGGCCGTCGCCGGCGGCGCGCATACCGTCGCCGCAATCGCCACGCAGTGCGCCGCATCAACGCGCGGCACGCGCATCCTGTGCGACTACCTCACCATCATGGGCTTTCTGACCAAGACCAGCGACAGCTATCAGCTGACGCCGGACACGGCGGTGTTCCTCGACACGACCTCGCCGGCGTATCTCGGCGGGGCGATGGCCTTTCTCGGGTCGGTTGAGCTAGTCCACCTGTTCGACGATCTGACCGCCATCGTGCGGCGCGGTTCAATCGCGAAGGAAGAGAGCACGGTCGCTGACGAGAACCCAGTGTGGCAGAACTTCGCACGCGCAATGATGCCGATGATGATGATGCCGGCGCAGGCCATCGCCGACATCCTCAACGTGGCCGCAGCCGGACCGATCAAGGTGCTCGACATCGCCGCCGGGCACGGCATTTTCGGCATCGTGATCGCGCAACGCAACGCGCAGGCGGAGATTGTGGCGGTTGACTGGGCCGGCGTCCTGACTGTCGCCACGGAGAACGCGGCGAAGATGGGCGTGGCCGCACGTCACAAGGCTTTGCCGGGCGACGCCTTCACGGTCGATTTCGGTACCGGCTACGACATCGCGCTGATGACGAACTTCCTTCACCACTTCGACACGCCCACGTGCACGGCGCTGTTGAAGAAGGTGGCCGGCTCGCTGAAACCTGGCGGGCGCATCGCCGTGCTGGAATTCGTCCCGAACGACGATCGCGTCAGCCCGCCGGCAGCGGCGAGCTTCGCGATGCAGATGCTGGGCAACACGCCGCTGGGCGACGCGTACACCTTCAAGGATCTCAGCGCGATGTTGAAGGCGGCAGGCTTCGCCACCGCCACCAGCCACCCCCTGCAAGGTCCAGAGACGCTCATCGTCGGTACGAAGTAGAGGTGTCGTGATCGCAGCCCTAAAACGGGCTGCGCCACGTCCGTCGCACATGAGCACCAGGTAGCGCACGACTTCAGTCGTGCGAGCAGGAGGTGGCGCACGACTTCAGTCGTGCGAGCAGGAGGTGGCGCAAGGCTTCAGCCGCGCGAGCAGGAGGTGGCGCACGACTTCAGTCGTGCGAGCAGGAGGTGGCGCACGGCTTCAGCCTTGCGAGCAGGAGGTGGCGCAGGGCTTCAGCCTTGCGAGCAACTCGCCGCCAACTCCTCCAGAGAATAGCGATCCGAACCCGAGTACCGATAATCGCTGAACCTCGCGACCAGCCCCGCTCTCACCGGGTTTTCGAGAATGTAGCGAACGACTGCAAGAGTGGTCTCGTCGTTTCGCAGAATGCGGTCGTGATAGCCAATCTGCCAGAGCCGTCCTGGTCGCTGCCGAGCGAATGCGAAGCCACTCTTTTGTTTGAAGGACGACACGAAACGCGGCAAGTCTGAGCCCGGCGTTGTGCCCTCGACGAGCAGATGGGCATGATCGGGCATGAGGCAATAAACAGGAATTGCAAAGCCGTGATCAGCGGCGCTGTGCAAAAGCTGCGATTGGACCTGATCAGCCACGCGCGCGTCGGCGAACCAGGTCCGACGCTCCGCGGTACACAACGTCAAGAGATAGCGTTGGATACCGACATAGGACACGCCGGGCAGACGCCCAGGTCGGCGCAGTGCTCGCTGAGGCATGCGTCACGACGACGCAAATCGCGGGCCTTGTGGGTGCGCGGCTCGGGGCTTGAAGCGCTGCGATCGCTCCAACGCACGACTTAAAGTCGTGCGCCACATCAGCCGTCGTGCGCCACATCAGCCGCCGTGGCGCAAGGCTTCAGCCTTGCGTGCGCCACATCAACTTTCGTGGCGCAAGGCTTCAGCCTTGCGATCGCAGCCCTAAAACGGGCTGCGCCACATCTAGGTCAGAATCGCACCAGACGCGTCGCTTTCACCGCGAACGTGCGGTTGAGGAGACTCGGGAATCCCGGCGTCGACGTGCTGCGGCCGTCGCTGTAGACGATGAACAGCTCGCTGCCGCCGGTGTATTCCCAGCGCAGACGGACGCTCGAACTGAGGCTGTTGGCGGCGGCGTTGTACTGCATCAGGCTGCTGACGAGCATCCGCGCGCTCGGCGTCAGCGTGAACCTGGAGTTCAGCAGCTTCGCCGTGAAGTCGCCGTACGGCAGGCTCACCCAGTCGATCGTCACGCCCGGCTCCATCGAGAACTGCGGCACCACACCCCAGCGTCCGCTGTAGGTCACCTCGGACTTGGAACCGTTGTACAACGTGCCGCTCGACGCCGACACGGTGCCGGAGATCTTCCGCTGCTGACCGATCGTGTACGCCATGCGGCTGGCGTGATAGTCGTATCCGCCGGCGGGAACGACGACCCCCGGTGAAATCGTGAACTTCGCCGGCACGAACTCGTAGTCGCGCGTGTGGTCGAACTGGATCCGGTCGCTCGACTGAAAATCGACGAAGAA
>JANYHS010000363.1 GCA_025358945.1 Acidobacteriota bacterium | reverse complement strand
GTCGAAAAGGGTACGCACGAAGAACTGATCGCGCTCGACGGACGGTACCGCCAGCTCCACGACAAGCAGTACCGGTTCGAGAAGGATCGCTTCATCAACCCTGGTGAGGACTTCACGCCTGAGCCGGAGAAGGTCTCCGCGGCGCGGGTCAGCACCGCGCTCTGACGCGGACCCGGACGGCTCCGCCTACATCCACCTCGGAGGCTACCCAGATGCGACGTCGTTTTGGATTCATGCTCCCGCTCGTTGTCTTCGCCGCCGTCACCACGACTATTCTTGGCGCGCAGCAGACGCCGTCACCCTCACAGAAGCCCGCGTGGCTCGACGCCTACCGCGATCCCGCGTCGCGGCTGATCGGCGAAGCCGTCAGCAGCACGTTCGCCTGGGATCGCCTGGCCGTGCTGACCGACTCGATCGGCAATCGCCTGAGCGGAACGCCGGCGCTCGATCGCGCGATTGCCTGGGCGGTCACCGAGATGAACAAGGACGGACTCGAGAACGTGCACACCGAGAAGGTGATGGTGCCCAAGTGGGTGCGCGGCAACGAGAGCGCCGAGATCGTCGAGCCGGCGCGTCATGCGATGGTGATGCTCGGACTGGGTGACAGCGTCGGCACGACCGGCGACGGCATCCAGGCCGAAGTCCTTGTCGTCCACACGTTCGAGGAGCTCGACGCCAAGGCCGCCGCTGCGAAGGGTCGCATCGTGCTCTTCAACGTGCCGTACACCAACTACGGCGAGACCGTGCGGTTTCGTTCCGGCGGACCGTCGCGCGCGGCGCGGCACGGCGCGGTCGGCATGCTAATCCGCGCAGTTGGTCACTCCGGCCTCCGCACGCCGCACACCGGCGCGCTGCAGTACGCGGGCGACGTGAAGAAGATTCCCGCGGCCGCCATCTCGTCCGAAGACGCCGACCGCCTGCAGCGCATGGCGGATCGCGGCAGCAAGGTCATCGTCCGGCTGAAGATGGACGCGCACTTCGACGCGGACGCAGAGTCCGCCAACGTCGTCGGCGAGATTCGTGGACGCGAGCGGCCGGACGAGGTGGTCGTCGTCAGCGGACACCTGGACTCGTGGGACGTCGGCGCCGGCGCGACCGACGATGGCGGCGGATGCGTGGTGACGTGGGAGGCTTTGCGGATCATGAAGAAGCTGAACCTGCGGCCGCGGCGCACGGTCCGAGTGGTGTTGTGGACCAACGAGGAAAACGGTGGACGCGGCGGCCTGGCGTACCGCGATCAGCACCGCGCGGAATTAGCCAGGCACGTGATGATGCTGGAGTCTGATGGCGGCGTGTTCAGGCCGCTCGGCTTCGGCTTCACGGGCAACGAGACGGGACGCGAAACGGTGAAGGCGATTGCCACACTGCTGACTGGCATCGCCGCCGATCAGATCAGCCCTGGCGGCGGCGGCGCCGACATCGGGCCGAGCATGGCGGAGGCGCGCGTGCCCGGCATGTCGCTCGAGGTGGACGGCGCGAAATACTTCCTGATCCACCACACGCCGGCCGACACGATCGACAAGATCGATCCGGCGGAGATGGCGAAATGTGCGGCGGCCGTCGCCGTCATGGCGTATGTGGTGGCGGATTTACCCCAGCGGCTCGGGGAATAGATATACTTTCTCTATGAAGAAGCTCGCGCTCGGCGCCGTCGTCGTCCTCGTTGCGGCCTGCTCACAGACGTCTGCGCAGCAGGCGAAACGAGCCGCGCCAGGCGACGTCGTGGCGAAGGTCGGCACGGCGACAATCACGCTCGCCGAAGTGGACGACAAGGCGCTCGAACAGCCGGCCGCGAACTTCGGCAGCGCCAAATTGTCGCAGGCGATCTTCGAAGCCCGTCGCGCGGCGCTCGATGAGTTGATCGCCACCAGCTTGATGGACGCGGCGGCCAAGGCGCAGGGAGTCGAACGCACCGCACTCGTCGAGAAAGAAATCACCGCGAAGATCCCGCCGGTCAGCGACAGCGACGTCACGACCTGGTTTCAAGCGAATCAGGCGCGGCTGCAGGGTCAACCGCTCGATCAGGTGCGCCAGCCGATCCGCGCGTTTCTCACGCAGGAGCGGATGCAAGGTATTCGCGAACAGTACGTCGACGGGTTGAAAGCCAGGACCGCGGTCGTGGTGATGCTCGATCCGCCACGCCAGCACGTCTCGGCCGCCAACAGCCCGTCAAAGGGGTCGAGCAGCGCACCGATCGA
>JANYHS010000361.1 GCA_025358945.1 Acidobacteriota bacterium | reverse complement strand
CGCGCTACGATTGACCGCCGATGACGCCCGCCGCGCGAAGGCGCGCGATCTCTTCGTCTTTCAGTCCCAGCCGCTCGCGCAGCACCTGCTCGGTGTGTTCCCCGAGCAGCGGGGCCGGCGATCGGATCGCACCAGGCGTCTCGGACAGGCGCACGGGCGGCCCTGTCATCTTGACCGTCCCGGCCACTGGATGCGTCGACTCGACCAGCGCGCCGCGCGCGCTGACCTGCGGGTGCGCGACGATCTGATCGATCGTGTTCACCGCGCCCATCGGCACTCCGGCCGGGAGCAGGATCGCTTCCCATTCCTCGTAGGTCTTCGTCAGAAATGCGCCCTGCAGCGCGGCGATGAGCGATGGCCGATTCGCGCTGCGCGCCGCGTTGGTCACGAAGCGCGCGTCGCTGGTCAGCGCGCCGAGACCCAGCAATGGACAGAACGTCCGCCAGAGCTTGTCGCTGCCAACGCCGATCGCAATGTCGCGCGTTTTCGTTTGAAACGTCTGGTAGGGCAGCAGCGCGCTGTACGCGGTGCCCATCGGTCCCGGCACGACGCCGTCGGCGACGTACGCGCCGATCATGCTGGACAGGATGCCGAGCTGGCCTTCGAGCATCGACACGTCAACGAATTGTCCCCGCCCGGTCGTCTGCCTCGAGTGCAGCGCGGTGAGGATGCCGAACGCCGCGTACATCCCCGCCGTGATGTCGGCGATCGACACGCCGGCGCGAACGCCGCGTCCATCGGGCTCGCCGGTGACGCTGATCATCCCGCTCTCGGCCTGCACGACGAGATCGAATGCCGCGCGATTGCTGTACGGTCCGTCCTGACCGAAACCGGAGATGGAGCAGTAGACCAGGCGCGGGTGCTGCTCTCGCACCTGCTCGTAGCCGATGCCGAGTCTGGCGACTGTTCCGACGCGGAGATTTTCGATGACGACGTCGGCCTTCGCCAGCAGCTCGAGAAAGATCGCCTTACCGTCGGGATGCTTGAGATCGAGCGCGACGCTCTTCTTGTTGCGGTTCAGGTTGACGAAGTACGCGGCCTCGTCGCCATAGAACGGCGGACCCCACGCGCGCGCAATCTCGCCGTCGAGCGGCTCGATCTTGATGATCTCGGCGCCGTAGTCGCCGAGCATCGTCGTCGCGAACGGGCCGGCGAGGGCGTGGGACAGATCAAGGACGACAATGTCGCCGAGCGCTGAAGGTGTCGTCATGCCCTGATCATTCCTCGCCGAGTGCGTAGAGCGGCGGGGCGATCATGGGCGGGAGTGTATGACGAAATGCGGGAAGGCCGTTACAATGTCGAGCATGTCAGAAGCCGTCATTGTATCCACTGCCCGCACTCCGTTGGCGAAGAGCTGGCGCGGCGCGTTCAACATGACCCACGGCGCCACGCTGGGCGGACACGCGCTTCGTCACGCCATCGATCGCGCGAAGCTGGATCCCGCGGAAGTCGAAGACGTGATCATGGGCTGCGCGAACCCCGAAGGCGGGACCGGCCGCAACGTGGCCCGGCAGATCGTGCTCCGCGCCGGCTGCCCTGTCACGACGTCGGGCATGACGGTGAACAGGTTCTGCTCATCGGGTCTGCAGACGATCGCGATCGCGGCGCAGCGCATCCTGGCCGGCGAAGGCGACATCTACGCCGCCGGCGGTGTCGAGTCGATCTCGCTCGTCCAGAACGAGATGAATACGAAGCACCTCAACGACGAGTGGATCCTCGCCAACAAGCCGGAACTCTACTGGCCGATGCTGCAGACGGCCGAGTTCGTCGCGAAGAAATACGGCATCTCGCGTGAGCTGCAGGATCAATACGGCGTGCGCAGTCAGCTGCGCGCCGCCGCGGGCCGCGAGGCCGGGAAGTTCACCGACGAGACCGCGGCGATCACGACGACGATGAAGGTCGTCGATAAGGCGACAGGCGCGGAGTCAGTCAAAGAGGTCACGGTGTCGCAGGATGAAGGCATCCGCGCCGACACGACGTACGAGGGCGTGGCGAAGATCAAACCGGCGATCGAAGGCGGCGTGATCTCCGCGGGCAACGCGAGCCAGTTCTCCGATGGCGCCGGCGTCTGCATCGTGATGAACGACGCGGTGGCGGCGCGGAAGGGCCTGAAGCCGCTCGGCGTGTTCCGTGGCTTCGCGGTCGCGGGATGCGAGCCGAACGAGATGGGCATCGGCCCGATCTACGCCGTGCCGAAGCTGCTGAAGAAGGCGGGCCTGAAGGTCAGCGACATCGATCTCTGGGAACTGAACGAAGCGTTCGCGGTTCAGGTGATCTACTGCCGCGATTTCCTTGGCATTCCCGACGATCGCCTCAACGTCAACGGCGGCGCGATTGCGGTCGGTCATCCGTACGGCATGTCGGGACAGCGCCTCGTCGGTCATGCGCTCATCGAAGGCAAACGCCGCGGCGCCAAGCGGGTCGTCGTCACGATGTGCATCGGCGGCGGCATGGGGGCGGCAGGACTGTTCGAGATCGCGTAAGTCTCGAGTCTCAAGTCCGGCATGCACATCGCATTTGGATTGACTCCGGCTCGGCCGAAGCGTAAGTTCGCCTCACCTTTGCAACTTCCTTAGGAGGCCGGCCTATGGTGAAGCGGCTCGTCGCGGCGTCGTTCGCGATCTTCGTCGCGCTGGTGCTGGTCCCTGCGGCCGCCCATGCGCAAAGCGCAATCGGCGGGGTGGTCCGGGACACCTCCGGCGCAGTCCTCCCCGGTGTCAGCGTCGAAGCCTCGAGCGACGTCCTCATCGAGAAAACCCGTTCGGTGGTCACCGATGGCGCCGGTCAGTACAAAGTCGTCGATCTTCGGCCGGGTGCGTACGTCGTCACGTTCTCGCTGACCGGCTTTCAGACCGTCAAGCGGAACAACGTCGAACTGCCCACCGACTTCACCGCGACGATCAACGCCGACATGAAAGTCGGCGCGATTGAAGAATCCGTGACGGTCTCCGCCGAGTCGCCCGTGGTGGACGTGTCGACGGCCGTCCACACGCAGGTCCTGAGCCGCGACGTGATGGACTCGATTCCCACCGGCCGCACGATTCAGGGGATGGGACAGCTGATCGTCGGGATCAGTCTCAGCCTTCCCGACACCGGTGGTGCGCGCGCCATGCAGCAGACCTACATGTCGACGCACGGGATGACGACGTCGAACACGACAGTGCTGGTGGACGGCCTGATGGTGAACGGACTGCAGGCCGACGGCGCCGTGCAGAGCTACTTCAACGACGCGATGAACCAGGAGGTAAGCTATCAGACCTCCGGTATCGGCGCCGATACGCAGGCCGGTGGCGTCCGCTTGAACATGATCCCGCGCGAAGGCGGCAACCGGTTCAGCGGCGATTTCAAGACCGCCTATCGGCCGGGGAAGTGGCAGGGCAACAACCTGACCGAGCGGCATATCGATAAGGGGCTGCTGACCGGGAATTCCACCGATCGCATCGTCGACTACACCTTCGCGCAGGGGGGGCCGGTCAAGAAGGATGCGCTCTGGTTTTTTGCCACGGCGCGCTACATCTCGGTCAACAACTTCATCCCGGACACGTTCTTCAAGGACGGGAAACCCGGTCTCGACGACCAGTTCATCAAGAGCGGGCTGGCCCGTCTGACATGGCAGATCAGCCCGCGCAATAAGTTGTCGGCCTATTTCGACGAGATCGACAAGTATCGCGGGCACGACATGCAGGCCCTGTTCGATCCCGAGACCGCGGCCACCGTCTGGAATTCGCCCGCGTATCACACGACGGCGGCCAAATGGACGTCGACCGTGACGAACCGTCTGCTGCTGGAAGGCGGGTTCTCGAGCAACCTCGAGTACTACACGAACGAGTATCGCGAGGGCGTGGATCAGCCACGCGGGACGTCAGCCTGGTTTGCGGGCGCCTCGCGGTCCGAACTCGATCTCGGCGGCCGCAAGACGGCCGCGCCCGTCAAGACCACGCAAAGCCCGGCGCGCTACTCCGCGAACGCGTCTGCCTCGTACGTCACCGGCTCGCACAACATCAAGGTGGGGTTCCAGCGGACGTGGGGCACCTTCTACCACACCGTTGACGCGAACGCCGACCTGACGCAGCAGTACCGGAGCAACGGCACCGGCAAGGCGTTCACCGTTCCCGATACGGTCATCGTCCGGAACACGCCGCTCGCGACGTACGGAGAGCGGCTGAATTACGATCTGGGAATTTACGCGCAGGATTCGTGGAAGCTGAACCGGATGACCATCAATGCCGGGCTGCGTTTCGAAAAGCTCAACGCGCAAGTGGAAGCGGCCGAGGCGCCGGAAGGGCGGTTCGTCCCGGCGCGAAGCTTCACCGTGATTCCCGACCTGCCGAACTGGAGTAACTGGGCGCCGCGGTTTGCGATGGTCTACGACGTGTTCGGGAACGCGAAAACCGCCCTCAAATACTCGCTGAACAAATACAACGAGGCGCGCACGACAGGGATCGCGGGCAACTACAACCCGTTACTGTCCCAGACATCGACGGCTCTGACGTGGCGGGATGTCAACGGCGACGACATCGCGCAGGGCGCGCGCGGCTGCAATTTCGGGACGAACGGCCTTCCCGGCTGCGAGATCAATTTCTCGGGGCTGACGTCCAATTTCGGCACGGCCGCTCTGAACACCTACGGCCAGTATCCTCGGGGCTGGAATCTGGAGCAGGGCATCGAGTTGCAGCACGAGTTGCTGCCTCGGTTGTCGATCGCCGGCAACTGGTTCCACGGCAGTTTCCACAACCTGACCACCACGATCAACCAGAGCTGGCAGTTCGCCGGCGACCCGCTGCAGAACCCGAACTACGTGCCGTTTACGATCTACAACCCGCTGAGCGGTGAGCCGATTACGGTGTACGGCCGCACTGCGTCGGCTCAGGCGCTGCCGACGCTGAATCTGGACACGGTCGATCCGGACCGGACGCGCCTCTACAACGCGTACTCGATGGAGTTCAAAGCGCGGCCTGGGCGCGCGAATCTGTTCGGCGGCTTCACCTTCGAACGGCAGCTCGACACGACGTGCACGGCCCCCGACAACCCGAATACCATCCGCTTCTGCGACGATAACCAGAACGGCGTGCCCTTCCGTCGCCAATTCAAGCTGTCGGGATCCTATCCGCTGCCCTGGGGCGTGACCGCCAGCGCCTCGTTTCAGAACGTGCAGGGCAGCACGAGCAGTCAGAACGTCGCCATCACGCGCAACTCGACGCGCTATCCGTCCAACTGTCCCTCGCCATGTCCGGCCGGAGCGATCATCCTGCCCGCGACGTTCCAGCCCTCCACGCTGACAGTCCAGCTGGTGGACCAGGACCAGGTCTACACGGAGCGGATCAATCAGCTCGATCTGAAACTGTCGAAGACGGTCAAGGTCGGCAGACTGGTGGTCGCGCCGACAATCGAGGCGTTCAACGTCACGAACTCGGACGCCGTCGTCAGCTACGTGTCGACCAACGTCCTGGCGGCGAGCTATCTGCGGCCCAACAGCATTCTCCAGGGCCGAATCATCGGTGTCGGCGCGAACCTGCGCTGGTAGGGGCGAAAACCTTCAGTCCCGGTTTCTGACCTGCAGCGCGACC
>JANYHS010000308.1 GCA_025358945.1 Acidobacteriota bacterium | reverse complement strand
CGCCCGGCCACTGGCGGTGCGCCACACCAACGAAACCAAGAACGGCGATCGTCAGCCCCGGGAACAGGAGTCCTTCTGGTTTCGGCCACGCCCGTGCGATGGATCCCCACAGTCGGAGATTCGGATCGGCGGTGAAGTACGCGAACACGTCGGCCGAGAACTTCCGCGTCTCCTCGAGGGACCGCGCGTTGAAGCCGAGTTGCCGCAGTTCGAGATACGGCAGCAGAAAAGGAACGGTCGCGACCAGCACGACCGCACCGGCGGCGGCCACGCGCCACAACGCCCGCGGGTCCTTCCACAAGCCGCGCGCGATCAACTCCCAGGTGATGTAAAGCACCACGACCGGGCTGAAGAAGAGCAGGTAGTACCCACACGACAGGTTCTGCGCGATCCACGCGAGTATCGCGCCGGCAAGCGGGCGCACGCGGCCGGTGGCGAAATGGCGCCGGAAGCCGAAGAGGACGAACGGCATCCACGCGGACGACAGCACCTGGAGATGCGGAATCGATGCGATGCGATACGGTGTGAACGCGAACGCGAGGCCGGCGACCAGACCAGCCACGGCATTCCCGGTCAGTTCGCGCCCAAGCAGAAACATCCCGAGTCCTGACAGGACAAACGTCGAGAGGAACAGCAGGTTGTAGGCGAGGATCGGGTTCTTCGTCGCCGCGTAGATCGGCCACGCCTGCAGCGCCTGCGGCAGGTAGTGTTCCGAATAGGCAAGCGACAGCGGGTGCGGCGCGAAGATGTTCGCGCTCCACCAGCCGTGGCCCAGATGTGTCACGTCCCACGCGAGCACCCACGACGAGAACAGCGGATCGCCAAAGTCGCCGGGAACGTCGTGGGTGAGACCGGTGACGAGCGGCCACGTCAGCGCGATCGTCAGTGCGACATAGAGGATGAATGCAAAGACCGCAGAGTCCGCAAGCCCAGGCGATTGTTTGCGGTCTTCGCGCTCTTTGCGTTCCATATCCACTGCGCGCGATTATAGTGATTCCATGACCGTCCGAATCTTCAGCCTGTCCACCGCGGTCGCCGTGGCGTTTGCATCCGCCGCGCCGTTGGCGCAGACGCCTGCGCCCGCGCCCGCGCGATCGATCGGCGGCGTGCTCGACACGCTCGATCGCGTCCGCGCCTTTCACGAGACGGCGATCTCACCGGACGGCACGCGTGTGGCGTGGGTTGAAGACCGGGCGACAGTGAATACGACGACGGTCTTCATCCGCGCGATCGGCGCCGGCCCATCGGCTGCGACCTTCACCGCCACTGCCGCGAACGACGGCCGGGGCCACAGGGAGAACGGAATCGCCTGGGCGCCGGACGGTCACACGCTCGCGTTCCTGTCGGACGCCGGATCCGCATCGTCGCAGCAGCAGGTGTATGTGATCGACGTCGATGGCAAAGGTCCGGCACGACGCGTCACGAGCGTCAAGGGCCAGCTCGACAAACCGCTGTGGTCGCCCGATGGCAAGTCCCTCGCGGTGTTGTTGGTCGCCGGCTCGACGCAGGGCACTGGCGCGCTCGTCGCCTACAAACCCGACTCGGGCGTGGTCGGCGACGTCGAGGAGGAGCAGCGGATCGCCATCGTTGATCTCAACTCCGGCGCCGTGCGCGAAGTGAGCCCGGCGAACATGTTCGTCTACGACTACGACTGGTCACCTGACGGCCAATCGTTCGCGGCGGAAGCCGTCGAAGGATCGGGGACCAACAACTACTGGATCGCGCAGTTGTATATCGTGCGCGCCGACACCGGCAAGACGACGTCGATCTGGAAACCGCCGCTGCAGATTGCCGGGCCGCGCTGGTCACCAGACGGCAAATCGATTGCGGTGATCCACGGGATCATGAGCGACGAAGGGTCCACCGGCGGCGACATCTACGTGGTCCCGGCAGGGGGAGGCGCCGCGAAGAACGTGACGCCGAACCTTGAGGGCTCCGCGCGCGCCCTCGCGTGGCGTCCGGATGGCCGAATCATCTTCCACGAGTACGTCGATGGACAGTCCGCTCTGGTCACCGTTGCCGCGACGGGCGGTCCGCGGACAACCGCGTGGTCGGCGCCGAAGCAACACCTGACCGTCGCGTCGATCGCCTCGCACACCGATGCGGCAGCCGCCGTCGTGCAGTCGTTCCAACAGGCGCCCGAAGTCTACGCGGGTCCGATCGGTGCGTGGACCGCGCAGACCAATACCAACGCGTCCATCGCACCGCTGTGGGGCGAGGCGAAGAGTCTCCACTGGGCCAGCGACAGGTTTCAGGTGCAGGGCTGGCTGCTCTATCCCGCGAACTTCGATCCCGCGAAGAAGTACCCGCTCGTGGTGTCGGTGCACGGCGGACCCTCGTCGGCGAACTTCCCGTCGTGGCCGTCGCGTTGGAACGCCGTGCTGCCGGCCAACGGCTACTTTGTCCTGCTGCCGAACCCGCGCGGCAGTTATGGCGGCGGCGAAGCGTTCACGCGCGCCAACGTCAACGACTTCGGTTACGGCGACCTGCGCGACATCGAAGCCGGCGTCGATGCCGCCGTGAAAGCCGCGCCGATCGATCCCGACCGCACCGGCATCATCGGCTGGAGCTACGGCGGCTACATGACGATGTGGGCGGTGACGCAGACGACGAGGTTCAAGGCGGCGGTGGCGGGAGCGGGCATCGTCAACTGGCAGAGTTACTACGGGCAGAACAAGATCGACACCTGGATGCTGCCGTTTTTCGGCGCGTCGGTGTACGACAAACCGGAGGCATACTCACGCTCGTCACCGATCACGTTCATCAAGAAAGCCAGGACGCCGACGCTCGTGCTGCACGGCGATCGTGATTCGGAAGTGCCGACGCCGCAAGGCTACGAGTTCTGGCACGCGCTGAAGGCGTTGGGCGTGCCGACCGAGCTGGTGATCTATCCAGACGAAGGGCATGCGATCGCGAAGCCGGAACACCAGCGCGACATCGAGCAGCGGCTGCTCGCCTGGTTCGATCGCTACCTGACGCGCTGAACGCGGGCGCCCGATGCGGCCGCGACCAGCCTATAATCCACGTCGTGATTCGACGCCCGGTCGGAATGGCAGTCCGTGTGAAGGAGGAACGATGACGCGCGAAGAGATTCAGGCGCTCGTAGAGCAGTTCGTCAGTGCGTGGACGGCTCAGGATCTGGAACGGTTGCTCGTCTGTTACGACGAGCACGCTGAACTGATCAGTCCGCTGCTGCACACGCAGAAAGAGATCAGCGGCATCGAGCGGGCGCATCAGGATCTCTTTATCGCCTTTGCCGACATGGTGGCGGATGTTCACAACGTGGTCATCGACGTCGAGCGGCAGCAAGCCGTGCTGGTGTTTACGATCAGCGCGACGCAGCGCGGGGACTTTCACGGGTTCCCGGCGTCCGGCCGCCGGGTGACCACGCCCACGGCGTTCGTCATGCAACTGAAGGACGGCCGCATCATTTCGGAGCGACGGCTCTATGATTACGGCGGCTTCCTGATGCAGCTCGGGATCCTGAAAGCTAGAACCGTCTGACGAAGGTGGAACGCGGAGGGTGGGTCCGGGAACGGGCTGGTTCGATCGCTACGTGATGCGCTGCGCGCGCGTTTCCTGCCCGGTGGCGATCTCTTCGATGATCACCGAGAGCAGCGCAGCGGTCGGAATCGCGAGGATGGCTCCGGCCAGTCCCATCAGCGCGCCGCCAATCAGGAGCGCAACCAGCACGGCGACCGGGCTGACCCCGACGCTGCGCTCCATGATTTTTGGCACGAGGATGTTGGCCTCGAGCTGGTGCAGCACGAGAAAGTACGCCCCGACCATCACCGCCAGCTGCGGCGACACGCTGATCGCGACGGCGACCGCGGTGATTCCGCCGATCACCGGCCCGACGATCGGAATCGTCTCGCCGATCGCCGCGACGAGCGCGATCACGTAGAAATACGGCACGTCCATCAGCCACAGACCCAGCGCGGAGAACGTGCCCATCACGCCGGCCAGGATGAACTGCGCGCGCAACCACGCGCTCACTTTGAGCACGGCCTGTCGCGCAACGGTGACGACGTCGCCGCGGCGGCCGAGCGGGACGAAGCGGACGAGGTAGTCGAACATCGTGCCGGCTTCAATCAGCAGGTAGAAGGTGAGAATCAGGATCGTGATCAGGCCGAACAGGCCGCCGATCAGGCTGGAGATCGCCAGGAACACCGTGCCCACCGCGTTCCCGCCGGCGCCGCTCGGCGCGTTCTGCACCGCTTCTTCCAGCGTCACGCGGTGCGTCATCAGCTTGTACTTGATGAGAAACGTCTGGAGCTGATTGAACTCGGTCGGGATTTTCGCCCACAACGCCGATCCCTGCGCGACCAGCGGCGGGATAACCAGCAGGCCGACGAGCACGGCACCCGCCATGATCGCGGCGTAGATCACGAGGATCGCGAACCACCGCGGAACGCGCCGCTTGCGGGCATCGGGACTGGGCTGTTCAATAAGGCGGACGAGCGGGGAAAACCCCATCGCGATGAGAGCGCTGACGTAGACCAGCAGCAGCGCGTCGCGCGCCGCCCACAGCAATGCCAGGAGGATCGCGACGCCAGCAACCGTCGCGACAGTCTGGATCAGCCGATGCGTGAATTCCCGGTCCGATGGCACGGGCGGGGTTACTGCAGGTACTGTGCCGTGAAGCCGGCCATGAGATCGTAAATCTCGTTCAGCTCATCGAGCGGCGCGAGAAAGACGATCCGCAGGAATCCCTCTTCGGCGGGGAGGCCGAATCCGGATCCGTAGACGCACAGCACGCCGGTGGCGTGCAGCAGCGCTTTCACGTAGTGCTCGTCGGTGCGGCCCGGCGGCAGCGCGATCTTCGGCATCGCGTAGAACGCGGCGGTCGGCGCCACGCAGCTGACCCCGGGCATCGCGCGCAGGCGGTTCACCGTCAGATCCGCGCGTGCCTTCAGCTCTGTGCGGAACAGGGGCTGATGCGAACGGTCACCGGTCAGCGCGCCCGCGATCGCGTACTGCATCGGTACCGTGCTGCAGAGGCGGCCGTCCGCCAGTTTCTTGACCGCCGCCACCACATCGTCCAGACGAGGGGAACGGCCGCACGCCATCCACCCGGTGCGCCAGCCCGGCGCGAGATACGCCTTCGAGAGACTCGAGAACGAGATGATCGGCGCATCCGGATCGAGGAGGCCGTAGGGTGCGATCGGGCCGTCGAATCCAAGGTCGCCATAGACCTCGTCGGTGAGAATCAGCAGGCCGTGCTGGTCGGCGAAGTTCAACAGCGCCCGCCGCGTCTCCGTCGGGTATACCGCACCAGTGGGATTGTTCGGGTCGATGATGACGAGCGCGCGCGTCGCCGGCGTGACGAGGCTCTTCAGATGATCGAGATCCGGCATCCACCCGCGCGACGCGTCGAGCCGATAGTACTTCGCGTGCGCGTCGAGCTTGGCGAGCACCGCGGTGTAAAGCGGGTAGGTTGGCATCGGCACGAGCACTTCGCCGCCGCTCTCGACGACCGCGCCGAGCGTCAGCTCGATGCCTTCCGAGGTGCCTGCCGTGATGAACACCCGATCGGCGGAGATCGGAAAACCGTTCTTCGTGTACTCCGCGGCCACCGCTTCGCGCGCAACCGGAATACCCGCCGAAGGTCCGTAGTTGTTGTGACCGTCGCGCATGGCGCGCTCAACCGCCGTGATGAGATGCGCCGGCGTCTTGAAGCCGAACGCAATCGGGTCACCGATGTTGAGGTAGCGCACGCGGGTGCCCGCGGCTTCTACCTTCAGCGCTTCGGAGACGATGTTGCGGATGGCGTAGGTGAAACGGTGCACGCGCGCAGCGGTTGGAATCGGGGACTGAGCTTTGGCGATCGTCACTGAGCGATTTTACGGCATGTAAGCGGAGGACGCCCTAGTCGTCCTCTTGTTCGTCATTCCATCGGCGCTTCCACGCGTTGTCGCGCTTCCGCCGCCGGAGGAAGTCGCCGCCAAAGATGACGGCGATGACGATGCCGATGAATATCCAAGCCAACAAATCGAACAAAGAATACTCATATGTCTGTCAAACGTCAACAAACAGCTATTAATGTTCTTCGCGCGAGTATGTAGTTTGAACACGGTCTAAACATCCACGATCGGCCACGATCGTGTAATTCCTACGCGTCCGCCGCTTTCCCCCGACCCACAGGATTTCTACCGATCAACCTAAATATCTATTTTGCAATAACTTAGCTGAATGGCAAGCCTCTCGCAAATGGATCGAGTGATGTCGCCGATCAAGCTCACTGCTGGCGGGTTCATCCTGACCCTCACCTTTGCCTGGGGCCTTCCGGGCCTGAAGGCGCAGGCACAGGCTCCTGCGGCAGCATTCAAAGCCGGCGTCGAACTCGTGCGGATTGCGGCCGTGGTTCGCGATCAAAAAGGCCGGTTCGTCCGCGACCTCACCGCGAGCGACTTCGAAGTGCTCGACGCAGGTCGGGTGCGCGCGATCTCCGATCTGCAGAACGATCTCGCCGGCATCAGCCTCGCCGTCCTGATCGATGTCAGTGGCAGCATGGAAGGTCATCTGCCGAGCGCGCGTGAAGCGGCCACGCACGTGTTGAGCTGGCTGGACACCACACGCGACGAAGCGGCGATCTTCACCTTCGACACGCACCTCGACGAACGCGCGCCGTTCAGCACCGGTTTGCGCGCATTGCCCGACTCGCTCGCGCGTGTGGTGCCGTTTGGCGCGACGTCGATTTACGACGCGATCGCCCAGACGGCGCGCCGCGTCGGCGCGCGTGAGGGCCGGCGTCGCGCGGTGATCGTCCTGACCGACGGCGCCGACAACGCGAGTCACCTGAAACCCGAGGACGTGTCGGCGATGGCCAGCAGCATCGACGTGCCCGTCTACATCTTCGGCATCGTGCCCTCGATCGACAACCCGTCGGCGGAGGCCTCGACCCACGCCATCGGCAGCTCGGCGTTCGAAGGTCCGCTCGCCGATCTTGCCGCGTGGACCGGTGGTCACGTCTTCGTCGCCAGCACGCCGGGGCAGCGCAGCGCCGCGGCGCGCCAGATCGTCGACGAGCTGCGGCATCAATACCTCATCGCCTTCGAATCGAGCGGCGCCATGGGCTGGCATCCGCTCGTGGTCCGCGCGCGCAACAAGGATCTGATCGTTCGAGCCCGGAGCGGATATATCGCGGGGCAATCACGCCCAACCGCGCAATAAAGGAGAGCACCATGTTCAGAAAATTCATCATCGCACTTCCCATCGTCGTGCTGGCCATCGGCGGATCGGCGGCCTGCGCCACGAAGAAATACGTGCGCACGAGCGTCGGCGAAGTGAACGAGAAAGTCGACTCGCAGGGACGCGCCATCGAGGAAACACAGGAGCGCACGCGCAAGAACGAGGGGCGCATCAGCGATGTTGATGCCAAGGCGCAGGCGGCCGCGCAGTCGGCGCGCGCAGCCAACGACGCCGCTTTCGCGGCGAATGCCGCCGCGACCAACGTCGGTACTGAAGCCAACACGAAGTTCGATGCGATCGACAAGGCGAGCAAGCGACTAGTCTACGAAGTGGTGCTGAGCGAAGATCAGGGCAACTTCAAGTTCGGCAAGACAATCCTGCCGGACGAGGCGAAGCAGAAGATCGATGAGATGGTCGCGCAGATGAAGCAGGACCCGAAGAACATCTACCTCGAGATCG
>JANYHS010000300.1 GCA_025358945.1 Acidobacteriota bacterium | reverse complement strand
CGCGACGCCATCGACGCCTTCAAGATCGTCGTCTGGAGTGCCGAGACGGCGCAGGCGCATGCGGCGTTAGGGGAAGCCTACCGGCAGGCCAAGGACCTGGTCGCCGCGCGCGCGGAGGCGGATCGCGCCTTCGCGCTCGATCCGCAGTCCGCTGACGCGCAGCAACTGCTGGCGCGTCTCGACGGGCGCTAACGTGCTAAAATCGGCCTAGTTTTGGCGCAACACGTACAGGACGAAGGCTTCCACGAAATCCAACTGAACGGCAAACAGTTGGTGTTTCTGTTCATGGCTGCGACGGTCGTGTCGGTCGTGATCTTCCTGTGCGGCGTGCTGGTCGGTCGCGGCGTCCGCTCGCAGACCGGTATCGTCGCCGATGCGACGCCGGTCAGCACCGTGGCCGAGACGACACCCACGCAGCAGGCGCCGCCCGCGACGGCGCCCGCCGCCGGCTCGGA
This sequence comes from Acidobacteriota bacterium, assembly GCA_025358945.1. Lineage (GTDB taxonomy): Bacteria > Acidobacteriota > Vicinamibacteria > Vicinamibacterales > CAVVIG01 > CAVQFC01. The sequence goes on along the minus strand of JANYHS010000300.1, from coordinate 19,124 downwards.
TCCGACGGCTGCCGCGCCGCCGCCCGCCGCCGACGAACTCAGCTACTTCAGCCGTCTCGAGAAACCCAACGCGCCAGCCGAGCAGCTGAAGTCGCCCGATCGCAATGCCGCGCCAGTCGAGAAACCGCCCGCTCCCGTTGTGGCCGCGCCGCGCACGCCGCCGCCCGCGCCCGTGAAGGAATCCGCGCCGGTCAAAGCACCGCCGGCTCCGGTGAAGGAATCCGTGGCTGCGCCGGTCGCCTCGGGTGGTGAACCCGCCGGGCAGGGTTTCGCCGTGCAGATTGCGGCGCTGAACGTGCGCAGCGAAGCCGACGCGATCGCCAAGCGGCTCAGCTCGAAAGGCTACGCGGCGTACGTCCTGTCTCCGGCCAACGGCACGCCCTCGGTCTTCCGTGTCCGCGTCGGCAAGTTCGGCACGCGCCGTGAAGCCGAGACGATGGCCGCCAAACTGCAAAAAGAAGAGCAGTTCAAGCCCTGGGTTACGCGCTAGCTACCGCATCGGGCATCCTCCTCGCCCTCAGCTTCCCGAAATTCGGTCACCCTGCGCTTGCGTGGATCGCGCTGGCGCCGCTGCTGGTGGCGCTTGGCGGCGCCACGCTGCGCCGCGCCTTCAACCTTGGCCTGCTGACCGGCGTCGTCTACTTCGCCGGCACGCTGTACTGGATCACCCGCGTGATGGTGATGTACGGCGACCTGTCGACCTGGGTCGCCGTGCTCGTCAACGCGGCGCTGGTGGCGTACCTCGCGCTCTTCCCCGCGATCTTCGCGCTCGTCGTGCGGCGACTGGTCATCGCGCATGGGCCGCAGGCGCTGATGGCGGCGCCCATCGTCTGGGTGGCGACGGAACTCGGGCGGACTCACATCTTTACCGGCTTCCCCTGGGTTCTCCTCGGCTACAGCCAGGCGACCGTGTTGCCGATTGCGCAATTCGCGAGTCTGTTCGGTGTCTACGGCGTGTCGATGCTCGTGGCGGCGATGAGCGCGGCACTGGCGATGTCGACTATCCAGAACGCAAAGTCCGCTAAGGCCGCTAAGAGATTTGAGTTTTCTTTGCGCGCTTTGCGGCCGTTGCGTTCCCTGATAGCCGTCTTCGCGATCATCGTCGCGATCGCGGTGTGGGGCGCGCGTCGCGCGGCGGTGGCCGAGTGGACGCGCAGCGGTGAATCGATTCGCGTCGGCCTGATTCAGGGCAACGTCGATCAGGACGAGAAGATCCAGTCCGCGCGCGCGCCGGCGATCTTCCAGGAATACCTGACGATGACGCGCCAGGCGATTCGCGAGGGCGCCGAGTTCGTGATCTGGCCGGAATCATCGACGCCGTTCCGATTCGAGGACGACGTGTTTGCCGCTGCGCAGGTGAAGGCGCTGGCGCGCCAGGCGCGGATACCGTTGCTGTTGGGCAGCGATCAGTTCGTGCGCAGCCCGACCGGCGGCCCGACGACGTTCTACAACTCGGCGTTTCTGGTCAAGGCGGACGGCTCCACTGGTGGGGTTTATCGCAAGATGCATCTCGTGCCGTTTGGCGAGTACGTGCCGCTCAAGAAGTTGTTCTTCTTCGCGGCGCCACTGGTGCAGGCGGTATCCGACTTCTCGGCAGGAGAGGACGCGGCCCTGCTGCCGGTCGGCAATCATCTGGTGAGTACGGCGATTTGTTACGAGGTCGTCTACCCGGATCTCGTCCGGCGGTTTGTGACCGGCGGCAGCGAGATGCTGACGACGATCACCAACGACGCGTGGTTCGGGCCGACGTCGGCGCCGTACCAGCATTTCGAGCAGGCGTCGATGCGCGCCATCGAGGAGGGCCGTTACCTCGTGCGGTCCGCCAACACCGGCGTCAGCGGCATCGTCGATCCCTACGGGCGGGTGCTCGCGAGGACGGCCATCTACCAGCCGGCGGTTCTGGTCGGCGAGGCGCGGTTCCTGAAGACCTCGACCTTCTATGCGCGGCACGGCGACATCCTCGCCTACGCGTCGGTCCTTGCGGCGGCCGCGTTGTTGGCCGTCGCGCGCCGTGTAAAATAAGTCTATGACCACCGTCGACGAGTTGCTACGCCGCTATGAGGATCTCAGCACGCGCGCTGCAGATCTGCGGAGTTATCTTTGAGGCGGCCAGGCCTGAAGAAGAGCTGACCCGCCTCGACGTGCGCGCCGCCGCGCCAGATTTCTGGAAAGACCCGGCGGAAGCGCAGAAAGTCCAGCAGCGCCGCCGCCGGCTCGAACAGGATCGCGATCTGATCCTGTCGCTCAAGAAGAAAAACGACGACCTGGCGGTGCTCATCGAATGGGCGGCGGCGGGGGAGCCGGTTGACGCCGAGTTCGCGCAGGGGCTCGACGCGCTCGACGTGGAAGTGCAGGCCGGCGAGATCAAGAAGATGCTCGGCGGCGAGCACGATCGCAAGAACGCCATCATCACCATCCATCCCGGCGCCGGCGGCACCGAGTCGCAGGACTGGGCCGAGATGCTGCTGCGGATGTACATGCGGTGGACGGATCGGCGCGGCTTCAAACGCGAGATCATGGATTATCAGCCCGGCGAAGAGGCGGGACTGAAGAGCGCGACGGTGATGGTGACCGGTGAGTACGCCTACGGCCTGCTCGCCGCAGAAGCCGGGGTCCATCGCCTGGTCCGCATCTCGCCGTTCGATCAGGCGGCGCGGCGGCACACGTCGTTCGCCTCGCTGTACGTCTGGCCCGAGCTGCCGGAGGACGTGGACATCGTGATCGACGACAAGGATCTGCGCATCGACACCTACCGGTCGAGCGGGGCCGGTGGCCAGCACGTGAACGTCACCGATTCCGCCGTCCGTCTGACCCACCTGCCGACTGGACTCGTGGTGTCGTGTCAGAACGAGCGATCGCAGCATCGCAACAAGGACTCGGCGATGAAGGTGCTGAAGGCGCGCCTCTACGACATCAAGATGAAAGAGAATCAGGCCAAGTTGGATCAGATCAGCGGCGTGAAGCAGGCGATCGGCTTCGGCAGCCAGATTCGCAGCTACGTCCTGCATCCTTATCAGATGGCCAAGGATCATCGGACGAAGGAGTCGGTCGGCGACGTCACGCGCGTACTCGACGGCGACATCGACGTGTTTATCAAGTCGTACCTGATGAAGAAGTCGAACGGCACGATCGGGCAGGTGACGCCAGACGAAGACCTTGACTGAGACCGACGTTCGGCTGACGCCGTCGCGCGACGAGGACGTGAAGCCTGCGCGCTCCGGCGGGGCGGTGCTGGTCGCCTCGGGGATTTTGCTCAGCCGAATCACCGGGCTGATCCGCCAGCGCGTGTTCTCGCACTATTTCGGCCTGCGCACCGATGCGGCCGATGCGTTCACCGCCGCGCTTCGCATTCCCAACTTCCTGCAGAACCTGTTTGGCGAAGGCGCGCTGTCGGGTTCCTTCATTCCCGTCTACGCGGCGCTGGTGGCGCGCGGCGAACGCCGGGAGGCGGATCGCGTGGCCGGGGCCGTCGCGTCCGTGCTCGCTCTCATCGTCTCGATTCTCGTGCTGGTCGGCGTCTTCGCGACGCCGCTGCTCATCGATCTGATTGCGCCGGGCTTTCATGGTGCGAAGCGTGAGTTGACGATTGCGATCGTGCGCGTACTGTTTCCCGCATCCGGTGTGCTGGCGATCTCGGCGTGGTGCCTCGGTATTCTGAACAGCCATCACAAGTTCCTGCTTTCGTACGCGAGCGGCGTGATGTGGAACGTGGCGATGATCGGCACGCTGATCGTCTTTGGCGCGGGCACGGCGTTGCCGCGCCTGGCGGTGATGCTGGCGTGGGGTTCCGTCGCGGGCAGCCTGTTGCAGGTGCTGGTGCAACTGCCGGTGGTCCTGAGGGTGGCGCCTGATCTGCGCCTGGCGTTCGACACCACCTCCGAGCACGTGCGGTCGATCGGACGAAACTTCCTGCCGATCCTGATCAGCCGTGGCGTGAACCAGGTCAGCGCCTACATCGACCAGGTGATCGCGAGCCTGCTGAGCACCGGCGCGGTGACCGGGCTGCAGAACGCCGCGACGCTGTACACGTTGCCCGTGAGCCTGTTCGGGATGTCGGTGTCGGCAGCGGAACTGCCCGCCATGTCCGGAATCGCCAGCGAGGATCCGGCGGCGATCGAGGCGATCCGTCAGCGCCTCAACGCCGGCCTCCGCCGCATCGCGTTCTTTGTCGTCCCCTCGGCGATGGCGTTCCTGGCGCTCGGCGACGTCGTCGTCGGCGCGCTGTTTCAGACCGGCCGGTTCGATCATGCGGACTCGATCTACGTGTGGCGGATTCTGGCCGGGTCGTCTGTCGGGTTGCTCGCGTCCACGCTGGGGCGGCTGTATGCGTCGACCTACTACGCGTTTCGCGATACGCGTACGCCGCTGCGCTACGCGGCGATTCGCGTTGGGCTGACCACCGTGCTGGGCTATGTCTTCGCGATCCCGCTGCCACGTCTGCTCGGCATCGCGCCAGAGTGGGGCGCGGCCGGACTCACGGCGTCGGCCGGCCTCGCCGGCTGGGTGGAGATGCTGCTGCTGCGCGCGACGCTGAACACGCGCATCGGGAAGACGGGGTTAGCCCTGACCTACACCGCGCAACTCTGGGGATCGGCGATCGGGGGCGCGGCAGTGGCCTGGGGCATCAAGCTCGCGCTGCCGCCATTGCATCCGATCGTCACAGCGGTGGCCGTCCTCGGCCCGTACGGCGTCGTCTTCCTGATGATGACGCTCGCGCTTCGCATCCCGGAAGCCTCGGCCGCGCTGTCGCGATTCACACGCCTTCGCTGATCAAACACGCGTCACAGAGCCACAGAGGGCCGCGATGTTATTCGGCGGCCGGCCTGCAACACAGGCCGGGTCGGAGGGCGGGATCGGGCTCGAGAACGAACCGCTGTGGCTTCTCGTTCGGCTCGTTCCCGAGCCCGGTCCCGCCCTCCGCGCCGCTGCGCGGCGCCGCCGAATGGTTGCGCGGCTTCAGACTCCGCGCCCTCTGCGTTCAACTTCTCTGTGTCTCGGTGACTCTGTGGCCCGTCGATCGTGATCGCTATTGCGGCTGGCGGCTGAAGCTGGCGGCGCCGGGCTGGGTGCCCGAGATGAACGCCTCGTGAATCGAGCCTGCGGTTGCGGCGGGGAGCACCGACCCGTTTCCCTTGTCCGTCGCCAGGAAGACGATATTGCCGGGCGCCTGGAACTCGGGCGGATCATCCGTATCAGGCCTGCCGCCGATGTAGGCCTTCATGAAGTCCATCCAGATCGGCAGCGCGGCGAATGCGCCCTGCTCAGCGGCGCCGAGCGACTTGCGCTTGTCGTCGAAGCCGAGCCACACGCCGACGGTGATATCCGGGTCGAACCCGACGAACCATGCGTCGGTGTTGTCGTCCACGGTGCCGGTCTTGCCGGCCAGCGGCCACTGGGACGCCATCGCCGCGGCCTTGGCGCCGGTGCCGCGCAGGCTGAGGACGCCGCGCAACATGTTCGTCATCACGTACGCCGTGTCCGCGCGGATGACATCGTTCGGCTCGGCGCGGTTTTCCTCGAGCAGGTTGCCGTCGCGGTCCTTCACGTTCAGGACGAGAAACGGCTTCATCCGCACGCCTTGATTCGGAAACGTCGTGTACGCGCTCGTGATGTCGAGCAACGTCGCGTCACCGGCGCCAAGCGCGATCGGCAGGTAAGGCGGGAAGTTTTCTTCGAAACCGAAGCGTTTCGCATAGTCGAGCACGGCCTTCGGCCCGAGCGTGTCCATCATCTTGATCGCTGGAATATTGCGCGACTCCTCCAGCGCGTAGCGCAGCGTGATCGGTCCCAGGAACTTGTGATCGTAGTTGTGCGGGCTGTACGTCTGCCCGTTGCCGGCGGAATAGCTCACCGGTCCGTCCATCAGGATCGAGGACGGTGTGAATCCGCGGTCGATCGCCGCTGTGTAGACGATCGGCTTGAAGGTGGACCCCAGCTGCCGGTAGGCCTGAATGGCGCGGTTGAACTTGCTGCGGCCGAAGCTCCAGCCGCCAATCATCGCCTTGATCTGGCCGGTGTGATTGTCGATCGCGAGAATCGCGCCTTCGGCCAGTGGCGCCTGCTCGAGCGTGACGGTAGCCGCGCCGTTCGGGGCGTCGATCTTCGCGATCGCGACGTCCACGATGTCGCCCGGCTTGAACAGATCCGCGGCCGATGTGCGGCGTGTCCAGGTGTAGCCGGGCCGATCGAGATCCGCGTGGAGCGCACCCACCCGCAGGCGCGCCGAACCGGTCTTGGGAGCGGTGACGACGACGGCGGGCACCACATCGCCGACGGCCATCGGCCGGTTCCATCGTTCGTCCTTGAAGCCGTCAATCGTGTGCTTCTCGGCGAGGACGTTGCGTAGCGGACGCCGCCAGCCGTGCCGCTTGTCGTAGGCGCGCAGGCCGTGCTCCAGCGCCCGGTTCGCCATCTCCTGCAGCTTGGGATCCAGCGTCGTCGTCACCGAGAGACCGTTCTCGTAAAGGACTTTTGCGCCGTACTGACGCTCGACGTGCTTCCGCACCTCCTCGACGAAGTGCGGCGCGATGCCCGGTGGCTGGTTCGGCTGTCCACGCGTGACGATCGGCTTCTGCTTCGCCGCGTCCGCCTGCGCCTGCGTGATGTAGCGCTCCTCGGCCATGCGCTGCAACACGATGTTGCGGCGGTTGGTCGCGCGCTTCATGTCCACGAACGGACTCTGCCGCTCGGGTGTCTGGAAGATGCCGGCCACCAGCGCAGCCTCTTCGAGCGTCAGCTGCGTGTTCGACTTCTGGAAGTAGAGGCGCGACGCGGCCTCGACGCCGTACGCGCCGTGCCCGAGGTACATCTGGTTGCAGTAGATCGTGAAGATCTCTTTCTTCGTGTAGCGCTTCTCGATCTGGATCGCGAGAATCATCTCGCGGATCTTGCGCTCGAACGATTTCTCGTTCGTCAGACCGAACTGCTCTTTGAGGTTTCTCGCGAGCTGCTGCGTCAGTGTGCTGGCGCCCTGCGCGCGCCGACGTTCGACAAGGTCGGTGACGGCGGCGACGAAGATGCGCCAGATGTTGACGCCGAAATGGCGGTCGAACTCGGCGTCCTCGGTGGCGATGATCGCCTGCCGCAGTAATGGGTTGATGTCGTCGTAGCCGACCACGACGCGGCGTTGCGTGGCGAATTCGCCGATCACCTGGGCGGTGCTCGAGTAGATCCGCGTGATCGTGCTGGGAGAGTAGTTGTCGAGCGCGGAGACCTGGGGCAGGTCGCCTGCATACGCGAACATCACGCCACTGAGGATGCCGAGCATCGCCGTGACGATGAACAGCGCGACAATCCCGGCGTTTCGAGCGACTTTGATGACTACATGGGCCATACGTGGGCCAATGGAAGGACCAATCAGAGTTTACAATAACTCACTCAACTTTTATACTTGGAACGATATCAGGCCCCGTCGGGCTGCGAGCTCCTGAGGCATTAGAGGTTACGAGATGAGCAAAATCATCGGAATCGATCTGGGCACCACTAACTCCGTCGTCGCCGTCATGGAAGGCGGTGAGCCGGTTGTGATCACGAACCCTGAAGGCGGGCGTCTGACGCCGTCGGTGGTGGCATTTGCGAAAACGGGCGAGCGTCTCGTCGGCCAGGTCGCGAAGCGGCAGGCGGTGACGAACCCTGAAAACACCGTGTTCTCCATCAAGCGCTTCATGGGCCGGAAGTTCGACGAGGTCAATGAAGAGATGAAGATGGTGCCGTACGAGGTGGTGCGGGCGAGCAACGCGGATGCGCGGATCGAAGCGCTCGGCAAGGAATACTCGCCTCCGGAAATCTCCGCGATGATTCTGCAGAAGCTGAAGCAGGCGGCGGAGGAGTACCTCGGGCAGCCGATCAGCAAGGCGGTCATCACCGTCCCGGCCTACTTCAACGACGCGCAGCGGCAGGCGACCAAGGACGCCGGCCTGATCGCCGGCCTCGAAGTGATGCGGATCGTCAACGAGCCGACAGCGGCGGCGCTGGCCTACGGTCTGGACAAGAAGAAGGACGAGACGATCGCCGTCTACGACTTCGGCGGCGGCACGTTCGACATCTCGATCCTGGAAGTGGGCGAGGGCGTGGTCGAGGTGAAATCCACCAACGGCGACACGCATCTGGGCGGCGACAACCTCGATCAGCGCATCATCGACTGGATCATCACCGAGTTCAAGAACACGGAAGGCATCGATCTCGGCAAGGATCGCATGGCGCTGCAGCGCTTGAAGGAGTCGGCGGAGAAAGCCAAGATGGAGCTCTCCACCGTGATGGAGACCGACATCAACCTGCCGTTCATCACCGCGGACGCCAGCGGTCCGAAGCATCTGCAGATGAAGCTGTCGCGCGCCAAGTTCGAGCAGCTGGTCGATGATCTGCTCCAGCGCACGGTCGGTCCCACCAAGCAGGCCCTGACCGACGCGGGTCTCGATCCGTCGAAGATCGACGAGGTCGTGCTGGTCGGCGGCTCGACGCGCATCCCGAAAGTGCAGCAGATCGTCAAGGAGCTGTTCAACCGCGAACCGCACAAGGGTGTGAACCCGGACGAAGTGGTGGCGATCGGCGCCGCGGTGCAGGCGGGTGTGCTGGCTGGTGAAGTCAAGGACCTGCTGCTGCTCGATGTCACCCCGCTCTCACTCGGCATCGAGACGATGGGCGGCGTGATGACGGTGCTGATCCCGAGGAACACGACGATCCCGACGCGCAAGAGCGAGATCTTCTCGACGGCGTCGGACAACCAGACCAGCGTCGAAGTGCATGTGCTGCAGGGCGAACGATCGCTGGCGCGTGACAACCGCACGCTGGGCAAGTTCCATCTCGTCGGGCTGCCGCCCGCGCCGCGCGGCGTGCCGCAGATCGAGGTGACCTTCGACATCGATGCGAACGGCATCGCCAACGTCTCCGCGAAGGATCTCGGCACCGGCAAGGAGCAGAAAATCACCATCACCTCGTCGAGCGGCCTGGCGAAGGACGAAGTCGAGCGGATGATGAAGGAAGCGGAGTCGCACGCCGGCGAAGACAAGAAGCGGCGTGACGAAATCGAAGTTCGCAATCGCGCCGACCAGGTTGTTTACGGCGCAGAGCGGCTGATCAAGGACACCGGCGACAAGCTGACGGCAGCCGACAAGCAGGCGATCGAAACAGCGATGGAGAGCGTGAAGACGGCGAGTGCGGGCACCGATCCTGACGCGATTCAGCGCGCACTCGATGAGTTGACATCAGCACAGCACAAGGCGGCCGAGTCACTCTACAAGCAGGGCAGTGCGGCCAGTGCGTCAGCGGGCGCAGGTCCGGCCGACGGCAGCGCGGCGCCCGGCGGTGCGGCCGGAGGCAGTGCGGCGAGCGAGCCGAAGGGCGAGGTCATTGATGCGGAGGTCGTGGACGAAGGCAAAGGAAGTTAGAAGTCTCAAAGTCAGCAGTCTGAAATGGATTTCTACGTCATCCTCGGTGTCGAGCGTGAGGCCACGCTTGCTGACGTCAAGCGGGCCTACAAGCGGCTCGCACGACGGTTCCATCCGGACATCAACCCTGGTGACCGGAGGGCCGAGGCGCAGTTTCGTCAAATTGCGGAAGCGTACGAAACGCTCAGCGACGTCGAGCGACGGCGGCGGTACGACACAGCTGGACCGGTGACGCCAGACGGCAGCGGGCCGGCGTTCGGTTTCGAAGGGTTCGATTTCACCATCAGCGTCGGCGGCGCCGACGCCTCCACGTTTGGCGACCTGTTTGCGGATGTCCTGCACCAGCGCGAGGCGCGCCGCGCGCACGGGACGCCGGAGCGCGGCGTCGATCTGCATCAGGCGATGGCGCTCGCGTTCGACGAATCGATCCGCGGCGGACAGCGTGCTGTCACCGTGCTGCGGCAGGAGTATTGCGCGACGTGTCAGGGTGTCGGGCAGCTTCACGTGGATCCCTCGCCGTGCCCGCAGTGTCACGGCAGCGGCGTGATGAAGTCGGCGCGTGGCCACATGGTGTTCACCAAGCCCTGCCTCCACTGCGGCGGATCGGGTCAGCAGCGGCAGACGCGCTGTCCCGCCTGCAGCGGCGAGCAGGTCGAGATGCGGACCGAGTCGATGACCATCAACGTACCGCCCGGCCTCGCCGACGGCGCGCGCATCCGCATCCCGGGCAAGGGCAACGCCGGACGCAACGGCGGGGAAACGGGCGACCTGTACGTCGGCGTCACCGTTGAACCGCATCCGTTGTTCCAGCGCGACGGCGACGATCTGCACCTGACCGTGCCGATTGCGCTGCACGAGGCGGCGCTTGGCGCGAAGATCGACGTCCCCTCGCTCGACGGTCCCGCGCGCGTTCGCGTGCCGCCCGGTACGCAGTCCGGTCAGCGATTCCGCGTGCGCGAGCGGGGCGTCCCCTCATCGCGCGATGGCCGTCGTGGCGATCTGGTCGTCGAAGTACAGCTGGTGTTGCCGAAGCTGCTCGACGAACGCTCAAAAGAGTTACTGAGGGAGTTTGGCAGGATCAACGGGGACGATGTGCGGGCGGAACTGATGAAATAGCTGCGTCCACCGTGGTGGAGCTTGGTACCCATGAAGAAGCCCGGCAAAGCGTATTACATGATCAGCGCCGTCGCGCAGAAGTACAACATCCATGCGCAGACGCTGCGGCTGTATGAGCGCGAAGGGCTGCTGAAGCCCTCGCGTACGGACGGGAATACGCGGCTGTATTCGGAAGAAGATCTCGAACAGCTCGAAACAATTCTGTCACTGACCCGAGATCTGGGCGTCAACCTCGCCGGCGTCGAGATCATTTTGAACATGCGCCGCAAGATCGAGGTGATGCAGGGCGAAGTGAACGAGTTCATGGCGTACGTCAAGAAAGAAATGGCGCGCGGCGTGGACGACTGGGAGCAGCGCCTGTCAACCGCGCTCGTGAAGTCATCTCCCACCGATCTGGTCAAGAGCCAAAAGTAGCGCTGACGTTCAGGTCTGCGGCAAAATTTCGCACGCGCGTACTGATAGAATCCCCCCCGATGTCCTGTCCGCTGTGCGACGACACCGGGTGGAAGCCCATCGAAGACGAGAAGGGCGTCCGCCGTGTCGTTCGCTGCGAGTGCTGGCGCGAGCAGGGCGGACACCGCCGCCTGGCCGACGCGAACATTCCGAAGCGCTATCAGCACTGCACCTTCGCAAATTTCGCAGCCTACAATCCATCGCTCGAGCGCGCGATCGAACAGGCGCGTCGCGTGCCCGACCGGTTTCCCTCCGCGAACAATCTTCGTGAGCAGGGCCGGGGTCTGCTGCTCGAAGGACCGCCCGGCGTGGGCAAGACGCACCTCGCCGTGGCCGTGCTGAAGCAGGTGATGGACGCGACCGGGGCGCGCGGGCTGTTCTACGACACACGCGACCTGCTGCGCGTGATTCGGAGCACCTACGACCCCTCGATTCGGACCACCGAACTGGACATCCTCCGGCCGGTGATGACGGCGGACCTGCTCGTGCTCGACGATTTGGGCGCCGAAAAGACGTCCGAGTGGGTCGAAGAGACGATGAACCTCATCGTCAACACTCGCTACAACGAGCGGCGACTGACGATTTTCACCTCGAACTACCTCGACATTCCCGACGACAGCGATCCGAACTCGCTATTGTTCCGCATCGGCTTCCGGATGCGGTCGCGGTTGCACGAGATGTGCGAATTCATCGAGATGGACGGCGCCGATTACCGTGAGCTGCCGGTCAATGGCGGCGTGGACGATCTGGTGACGCTCTGGAAGATGCGGAAGAAGTCGCTGCCGGCCCGCGCCGGCCGCCAGGCGCGCGCGCAACTTCGCGAGCCGGCCGTCCGCGACGGTAAGGCGGATCTCAAGTGGCCAGGGGGCCGTGCTGGAAGTTAGAAATGCTCGGCCTCTACATCCACATTCCGTTCTGTTCCGCGATCTGCAACTACTGCAACTTCAACCGCGGCCTGTTCGACACCGACCTCAAAGCGCGGTACGTGGACGCGCTCATCGCTGAAATCGAGACCGCACGACTAAAGTCGTGCGCCACTCTCAGTCCGTGCGCCACTCTCAGTCCGAACGCCACTGTCAGTCCGAACGCCACTCGCAGTCCGAACGCCACTGTCAGTCCGAACGCCACTGTTAGTCCGAACGTGGCGCACGACTTTGGTCGTGCGAGAGCCGACACGATCTTTTTCGGCGGCGGTACTCCATCTCTCCTCGAGCCTGACGAGATCGCGCGCATCATCCGCGCGTGTGAATCCGCCTTCGACCTCGCGTCCGATCGCGAGGTCACGATGGAGGCCAACCCCGAATCGGTCACCGAGGCGCGGCTCGCGGCGTACCGTCGCGCCGGCGTCAACCGCCTCAGTTTCGGCGTGCAGTCGTTTCGTGAGGACGAACTCCGCCGGCTCTCCCGGCTCCACAGCGCGGATCGGGCCCGCGCGGCGTTCGCGGAAGCTCGCGCCGCCGGCTTCGACAACATCAGCCTCGATCTGATGATGTGGTTGCCCGAGCAGCAGCTGAGCGAGTGGCTCGAATCCATTGATGCGGCTGTCGCGCTCGATCCCGAACACCTCTCGTTGTACATGCTCGAGGTCTACCCGAACGCACCGCTCAAGGACGATATGGCCCGCGCCCGCTGGTCGCAGGCGCCAGACGATGACGTGGCGGCGATGTATGTGGAGGCGATGGAACGGCTCGAGGCGGCGGGTTACGCGCAGTACGAAATTTCGAACGTCGCAAAGCCCGGCCGTCGATCGCGCCACAACCTCAAGTACTGGGTGGACGGCGAATGGCTCGGCTTCGGCTGCGGCGCACACTCCACGCGCGACGGTGTCCGCTGGAAGAACACATCGGCCACTGAGGAGTACATCGATCAGGTCGCGCATGGAGGCGCGTTACAGGTCGACATCCACCACCTCACTCCGGACCAACAACTTGGCGATGCGCTGTTCACTGGACTGCGGCTGGTTGACGGAATCGATGTAAATGCCATACAAAGTCGCTACGGAGTTGACGTCTGGCGCCGGTTCGGGGCCGATCTCGAACCGTTTCTCGAAGCCGGCTGCCTGCGGCGCGTTGGATCTCGCCTCAGCTTGACCCGCCAGGGAATGCTCCTTGCTCACGAAGTAATGTCAGTGTTCGTGTAGCGTTAAGTACGCTACAGTAGCGCCCTTTCGCACACAGGTTCGCACACAGGAGGCCGGGATGCTTCGCAGGATTGTTTTTGGATTGGCCGTCGTCACGCTGTCGGCGACCAGCGTGTTCGCGCAGACACCCGCGGCGCCCGCGGCCGCCGCTCCGAATCCCTTTGTCTTCAACGGGGACGGCGGTGTGATTTTGAATTTCGTCAAGGCAGACAAGACCGCCGACTTCGAAATGGTCCTTGGCAAGCTGAAGGACGCGCTGGTAAAGAGCGACAAGCCGGAGCGGAAGGCGATGGCGGCCGGATGGAAAGTCTTCAAGGCCGACGAACCAGGGCCGGGCGGCGCCGCGATTTACGTGTTCGTCATGGATCCGGTCGCCAAGGGCGCCGAGTACTCCGTCGGCAACATTCTCGTCGAGGTGTTTGCGGCTGAAGGGCAGGCGCTCTACAAGACCTACTCCGACGCGTACGCCAACCCCGCGATTGGTGCGTTGCTGCACCTCAGCAAAGTCCTCGAGCTCAAGTAGCACACCTCACGGGTCGGCGGTTCGCTCCGGCGGACCGCCGATCGTGATGGTTCCCGACGTGTGATCCCGCGCATGAACGCACTACGATTCCGGCTGCTGACTTTGATTGTCGCCGGAGGTGTCCTCGTCGCGCGCGTCGCGCCTGCGCAGTCCGCGGCTCAACCGCCCGCGCCGGCCTTGCCTCCACCGATGCAGCAGGCTCTGGCCGCGCCGGCCACGCGCGTGTTCTCGGCGACCACCGGCATCGTGCTGAATTTCATCAAGCCCGACAAGACCGCCGACTTCGAAGCCGTGATCGCGAAGCTGAAGGAGGCGTTGCAGAGCAGCGAGAATCCGCAACGCAAGGAGCAGGCGGCCGGCTGGAAAGTGTACAAGTCGGCGGATGCTGGACCCGGCGGCGCGGCGGTCTATATTTACATCGTTGATCCGGTGATCAAGGGCGCGGACTACGGGGTGACGACGATCCTCTCGGAGGCGTTCATGGATGACGAGCAGGCCGCGCTGCTCAAGCAGTACGTGGATTCGTATGCGACGGGCCAGAATTTCGTGAACCTGTCGCTCGTCGCCGAGTTGGGCAAATAGAACTCAGAACTGAGAAGTCAGAACTGAGAACTCAGATCTTGAGATTGATCCCGACATAGACGCGGTGCACCACTGAGTTCAGCGCGCTGCTGCCAAGCTTGAAGATCCGGTAGTCCACCCGCAAGCGAATCGGCCCCGCCAGCGATACCTTCACGCCTCCGCCCGTGTTCAGGCCGAACCCGGTGTCGGTGCGTGTGCCCAGTGCTTCCTGATAGATCCCGCCGCCGGTCGTGAAGTACGGCTGGAAGCCCATGTAGGCGACCGGAGTCTGCAGAATCAGGTTGCCCATCCCCGTCTTGAGCGACGGCGCGTTCGCGGTCAGGTCGTCCGGCGTAAACGCGTACTCGGCCTCGACGCCGACGACGAGGAGGCCGATGCCGATGGCGCCGCCGCGCACCTGGCGGTTGGCCGGCGTCGTGTTTGCGCCGATGAAGCCGGTGATGTCGGCCCAGGCGGGGGTCGAGGTGAGGGCCAGGAGTGCAACAGCAAGAACAGGAGTTCGCAGTCTGCTCATGCCATCCATAGTAGTACAATTGTCATTACGTCCTGTGAAATCTCATTATTACAGCCAGCACGCGGCTGCGCTGCGGACTGAGCTCGGGCACACGCTGTCGCGCGACCAGTTGGTCGCGTTTCACGCAAAGGATGCGACCCGCCACATGGTGATTGCCGCGCGGCAGTTCGCCATTCTCGCGCTGGCGACCTGGGCGCTGATGGCGATCGCCAATCCGCTCATCTGGATCCCGCTGGCATTCGTGCAGGGATTCACCGTGTTCAATTTCACGGTCCTGCTGCACGAGGTCGTGCATCACACCATCTTCGACCACCGTCGGCCGGTCGCGGAGCGTGTGTTCGGCTGGTTGTACGCGGTGCCGAGCGGAATCTCGGCGAGCCAGTTCACGCGCTGGCATCTCGACCATCACGCGGAGCTCGGGTCGGACGAGGACGACCCCAAGCGGCATCATCTGTCGCCGAAGGTGAACGCGCGGTGGTTCAAGCTGCTGTATTGCTCGCCGGCGCTCTTTCCGATTTACTTCCGCGCGGCGCGGAAGGAGAGTGCAACGTATCCTGCGGCGCTGCAGCAGCGCATCGCGTTCGAGCGCAAGGTGTCGATGGCCGCGCACCTCGCAGTGCTCGCGCTGATCTGGACGCTCGCTGGCAGCGGCGCCGCCCTGCGCGCCTACATCGTCCCGGTCTTTTTCATCTTCCCGATCGCGTTCACGCTGAATCGCCTCGGACAGCATTACGACATCGATCCGACGGACACCGCGAAATGGGGCACGCTGATGCGTGGCCACTGGTTCTGGGATTTCGCGTTCCTCAACTCGAACTATCACCTCGAGCATCATTATTTTTCCGGCGTGCCGTTCTACCGCCTGCCGGAACTCCAGCGCGCGCTGGCGCCGTTCTACGAACGTCACCGGATGCGCTGGCAGAACTACTCGGGCCTCGTCTACGGATGGCTGGTCCAGAACCACGCGCCGCACACGAACTGGGCGGCGGCCGAGGAGAACCGCGATGCTGCAGCCGCGCCTGCTGGTGCCGGTGCTGTCGACCTCGCCCGCTCGGACTCCACCCTCCACCCCCGTTGACGTCTCAACGCTGAAGATCGGTACGGCGTCCACCACGTCGAACTTGACCTCGGCAAGCTGAAGAGTGATCTGCGTCAGGTGGGGTGGTTCACCGCGCCCGGCATCGGCACGAAGGGCTGAGGCTCACGCAGAACTCAGGGCTCGCAGGTCGCGTCGCGTCAACGGTCGATGGACCGTCTGAGTTGCTCCAGCTTGTCCACAAGTTCCGGTGCGTCCTTGAGCTCAGCGAGCTGCTCGAGTTGTATCTTGACGTAGTTCCAGTCCATGACCGGCGACTGGCGGACGATGATGCCCTCGACGTCGACCCAGTCCTTGGGGCGATCCGCGAAGGCCTTGAACACGACTAGATCCTCGGCGGAACACGTTCTGAGCGAGATGTCTGGCGGAAAGGTGAAGAGGCTGGAGCGGGCGACTGCCGACTCCTCGAAGGGCAGTCCGCCAAGAGCGATGTCGATGCCGACGCCGGAGTTCGCGCGTAGCAGGAGTACCCGGTTGGTTCGCGCAAAGGCCTCGGCGTCGGCGACTCGTGGTTCGAATGCGGCGATCAGGGTCGCGACGAATTCCGCTTCGCCGGTGAACCCGGTCAGGAGCGTCATGTCCACGTCGATCGTTTCGCGGGGTTCGCCCCAGCGCTGCACGGCGAGGCCGCCGATGAAGCAGAACTTCCAGTGATGGGCGACGCAGACCGCCTGCAGATCAGCGGCCGCTCGAATCAGCGCGTTCATCGCGGCTGAAGACGGCGAAAGAAGCGCTGCTGTTCGATCAGTCCGGAGGTCGGCTTTGGAGCGCGCGGCGGCACCCGATAGTCTGCCGGGCCGCAGAGCAGCGCGATGGCCTCGAAGGCATTGAGTGCCCGCAACTCGCGTCGCCGGACTTCTTCAAGGGCCGGGCCCGCACGTTTCCACGCGGCCACCCACGCGCGACCCTGCGCCACCTGCTCAGGCGACCAGGCGGCCAGCGCTGATGGTCGATCGGCCATATCGCAATTGTACCGCTCCCTTGAAGGGATTGGCGGCGGACTATTGCGCGCGGCCCTATGAACCCCTGCCTTGATGAACCTCGCTCCGGGGGTGCGCCTTGGTCCGTATGAAATCACGACTCTCCTCGGGGCCGGAGGCATGGGCGAGGTTTACCGCGCGAGGGACACGCGAAGGGCCGACGGCAAAGAGTTGTACTACCCGCAGGCTCTCTTCAACCCGAAAATGCCGCTCACAGACGGCTGGCCGTAATACGACGTGTCGCGCGACGGCCGGTTCCTGGTGAACGTTGAAATCGCCGAGACGACGACGCCGATCACGCTCCTGCAGAACTGGAACCCCGCGGCGAAGAAGTAGCACCGGCGTGCTACGATTTACTGTTCATGGATTTCCGTCCCACCGAAGAGCAGGTCCTTCTCCGGCGCAGTGTGCGCGAGTTCGCCGAAACGGAAATCCGTCCTCATGTCCGTGAGTGGGATCAGGAGCAGCGTTTCTCGCCGGACCTGATGCCGAAGATGGCCGCGCTCGGGCTGCTGGGGATCCAGTTCCCCGAGCAGTACGGCGGCGCCGCGATGTCGGCCATCGACTACTGCATCTGCCTCGAAGAGCTGGCGCGCGTCGATCCGTCGATCGCGTTGTCGGTGGCGGCGCACAACGGCCTCTGCGCCTCGCACATCTTCACGTTCGGTACGGACGCGCAGAAACAACAATTCCTCATCCCGCTCGCGCGCGGCGAGAAAATCGGTGCGTGGGGGCTGACGGAATCGACGTCCGGCAGCGATGCCGCCAGCATGCGCACGACGGCCACCCGATCCGGCGACGGCTGGGTGCTGAACGGATCGAAGACCTTCATCACGCATGGCCGCATCTGCGACGTGATCGTCGTGATGGCGGTCACCGATCGCGCCGCCGGCCGCAAAGGCGTCTCCGCCTTCATCGTCGAACAGGGCACACCTGGGATGACGGCGGGGAAGAAGGAAGACAAACTTGGCATGCGCGCGAGCGACACCAGCGAAGTGCTGTTCGACAATTGCCGCATCCCCGCGGATCACCTGCTCGGCGAAGAGGGACAAGGGTTCATCAACACGATGCAGGTGCTCGACGCCGGCCGCATCGGCATTGCGGCGCTGGCGGTCGGGCTCGCGCAGGGCGCCTACGAAGCGGCGCTGCGCTACGCGCGCGAGCGCAAGTCGTTTGGCAAGGTGATCTCGACGTTCCAGGCGATTCAGTGGAAGCTCGCGGACGCGGCGACGAAGATCGAGGCCGCGCGGCTGATGACCTACCACGCCGCGTATTTGAAGCAGCAGGGACACCGCACCACGCTCGAGTCGTCCATGGCCAAGCTGTACGCGAGCGAGATCGCCGTGAAAGTGGCCGACGACTGCGTGCAGATCCACGGCGGCTACGGCTTCGTGAAGGACTATCCGGCGGAAAAGTACTTCCGCGACGTTAAGCTGACCACCATCGGCGAGGGGACGAGCGAGATTCAGCGGCTCGTCATCGCGCGCCAGCTCTTGTCCGCGTCGTGACAGCCACGCTCGCTGAACGCCTGCTGGCGGGCGACCCCCGCGCTATTGCGCGCGCGATCTCACTGGTCGAGGACGAGGACCCGTCGGCCGCTGATCTCGTCCGCGCGGTCTTCCCGCACACCGGGCGGGCGTACCTGATCGGCGTCACCGGACCACCTGGTGCCGGCAAGAGTACCCTCGTCGATCGACTGATCACGGCCCTGAAGGAACCGCAGGGCGCGGTTCCTTCTTTGTCCTCGATCGGCGTGATCGCTGTCGATCCCACCAGCCCGTTCAGTGGTGGCGCGGTGCTCGGCGATCGCCTGCGCATGCAGACGCACTCCTCCGACGCGGGCGTGTTCATCCGCAGCATGGCGACGCGCGGACACCTGGGCGGCCTCGCGCGCGCGACCGGCGATGCGGCGCTGCTGCTCGACGCGTCCGGCAAGGACGTCGTGATCATCGAAACCGTCGGCGTCGGACAGGACGAGGTGGACATCATCCGCACGGCGGACGTGTCGATCGTCACGCTGGTGCCGGGCACCGGCGACGATGTGCAGGCGCTGAAGGCGGGCATCATGGAGATTGCGGACATCTTCGTCGTCAACAAGGCCGACCGCGAAGGCGCGGACCGGCTGGTGTCGGCAGTGGAGTCGAACCTCGCGCTGCACAATTACGCCGGCGGCGAGTGGCGGCCGTCGATCGTCAAGACAGTTGCCACGACCGGACAGGGGATTCCCGAACTGGTCGAGGCGATCGCGCAGTTCCGAACGCACTCGCTCGGCACGCAGGCGACGCGGCGCAAGACGCGCAGCGAGTACCGGCTGCGCGAACTCGTGTCCAAGCG
>JANYHS010000285.1 GCA_025358945.1 Acidobacteriota bacterium | reverse complement strand
ATGCGCGACACCTCGTCGATGTTCTTGCAGGTCTCCGGCTTCGACGCGTCGGTACACCACTTGCCCTTGCCGTACGTCGACTCGAGCCGCGCCATGATCTTCGACAGCTCGTCCGACTCTTTAGGATCCGAGGGCGAGGCGAGGACGTTCGCCACTTTCAGTAGGGTCAGCTGACGCCGTTGGTCGGCGGATACCTGCACCTTGTCGAACGTGGTTGACTCCTTCGCGAACTTCGCGCCGGCATCGTTCAGCGCCTGGTTCGCGCGCGCCGAGATCGCTTCGGTGTCGTCCGTGATGAACGTCTGCTGCACCCAGCCGGACTGCCCCTGCTGCGTCCCCAGCTTCAGCATCGTCGCGTTGACGTTGTCGAGGAACGCTTTCGCGTCTGCGGGCGTTGGGCCAGGCGCGGAGGCGGACGGGGGCCGGGCGCAGCCAAGCGCGGTCGCGCACACGCCGACGAACAGTAAAAGCTTGATCGTCATGGTCTAGATTATAGAGGTATGCGTATCGGCATCGACCTCGGCGGCACGAAAATCGAAGGCATCGCGATCGCGGAAAATGGGCGCGAAACGCTGCGTCGCCGTATCGCCGCGCCGCGCGGCGACTACGCGAACACGCTCGCGGCGCTGACCGGTCTGGTGCATGACATCGAGCGAGAACTCGGCGTCCGCGGCACCGTCGGTGTCGGGATCCCGGGCACGATGTCTCCGGCGACCGGCCTTGTCAAGAACTCGAACTCGACGTGGCTGAACGGCCGTCCTCTGGCCGAAGATCTGCCGCGGCTGCTCGATCGCGAGGTCCGCTTCGCGAACGACGCGAACTGTTTCGCGCTGTCGGAAGCGACCGATGGCGCGGCCACCGACGCGGACGTCGTGTTCGGTGTGATCATCGGCACCGGCACCGGCGGCGGCATCGCCGTGCGACGGCAGTTACTGGTCGGTGCGAATGCGATCGCAGGCGAATGGGGACACAACCCGCTGCCGGCAGCACGCGGGCACGAGTCGCCTGGTCCGCTGTGCTACTGCGGCCGGAGCGGCTGCATCGAAACATTTCTCTCGGGACCGGCGCTCGCACGCGATTACGCCGAGCATTGCCCTTCGACAGACTTAAGGCGAGCGGGGGTAACCGCGGAGGAGGTGGCGGGCCGCGCGACCGCGAGCGAACCTCTCGCGGACGCGGCGCTCGCGCGCTACGAGGACCGCATGGCCCGCGCGCTCGCCAGCGTCATCAATCTCCTCGACCCCGACGTCATCGTGCTTGGCGGCGGCCTGTCGAACATCGATCGGCTGTATCGCAACGTACCGCGTCTCTGGCTGCCGCACATCTTCTCGGATCGCGCGACGACGCGCCTTGTGCGCGCGATGCATGGAGATTCGAGCGGCGTCCGCGGCGCCGCATGGCTCCAGGACCAGAAGAAGGAACCGCGGAGATCGCAAAGATCGCAGAGCAAATCGATCTTAGCGATCTCGGCGTGCTCGGCGGTTTCTTCTTATCGTGGATCCAGCGCGAGCGGCTCGTGCGCGAGCAATTCGTTGAGGTCGCGGATCGCGATGGCCAAGCGCTGATCGCCGGTCGCCTCGTAACAATCGCGCCGCATGGCGAGGAACGCGCCGTTCCACGGCACGTGCGGCTCCAGTTCGCTGATCGCCTCGCGGCACGCGCCGCGAAAATCAAAATGCGTCGTCAGATCCAGCCGCGTCAGCAGACGCGTCGTGTCGGTCGCGCGCACGCTAAACGGCGGCTTCAGCGCGTCGAACAAGCTGCGCGCCGTGGTCGGCCGCTGCTTCCCGACGGCGGCGGCGATGTCCAGCGCCAGTTGCTTCAGCCGCAGCAGCGGCCATGGATCCACCTGAAGGCGCGCGATCGCCAGCTTCAACACCGCGGCTGCTTCCTCCAGCCGCCCCTGCCGGTAGCGGAGCGCAGCCAGGACGACGTCCGCTTCTGCGGGCTGATACCCGCGCAGCCGTTCGATCACCGGCAGCGCCGCATCCGATCCCTCGTCCGCCAGAATCTCGGCCGCCATCGCGAGTTCGGTCGGATCGCGCGGCGGCTCCGTCTGCTGACGCCATAACTCGCGCGCGCCAGATGTGTCCTTGTCCACGTAGAAACGCCGTATCGCGGCCTGGCGCTGCTGTTCCTGCGGGGAGACGCCATTCAGAACGACCGGTGAACCAGTCCTCACGAAGACGGTCGACGCCGTTTCGACCACGTCCCACCGGATGCCGGCGTCGCTGTCGAACGGCAGGTGCGATGCCTTCATCGAGTGCGACAGCTCGCGAATCTCCGCCAGCAGACTCGATCCGGAGCGGCCAACCGATCGCGCCATGCCGAACTCGACGATGTTGCGGTCGTCGGTGTTGACCTCGACATGCGGCGCGGTCGCGAGGACGCGCGCCACCGCGTCGGTCGCCAGATAGTGCGCCAGCACGCCGTGAATATTCACCACGCGCCAGACATTGGCGAGCGCGGTCTTGATCGGCTCTTCGGCGATGCGTGCGCGCAGCGCCGCCGCGTTGTACCCGCGGGGGCGCGTTGTGGCGAGCAGCACGAGGTCGCCCTGATTGGTCTGCCACGTTTCAATTTGCGGAAACACCGCGGCCATCGTCGCGTAGATCGTGCGGAGTGTCCGCGCGTCGATCTCGTAGCCCTGCACCCACTGCGCGAACACGCCGTCCCGGGTCAGCCGCGCGTTGGCCGCCCGGTAGTACTCCACCGTGAACATGCTGGCGATGCCGGCGCGAAACGGATTCGAAGGTTCTGACGCGATGATGTCGTAGCGTTCGGACGTCGTCAGCAGCGTCTCGCGCGCGTCGGCAATCGTGACGCGCACCTTCGGGTTGTGCATCGCGTTGTGGTTGACGATGTCGGAGGCGCGGGCGACGTCGAGGACCAGCGGCTCGAGCTCGATGGCGTCGACGCGCTCCATTGAAGGAATCGCGGCGAGCCAGCCGGCGGTGCTGCCCGTGCCCAGGCCGACGACCAGCGCGTGCCGCGGCTCGGGAATCTTCAGCGCGCCGATCAGGCCAAGCATCACCTGGGTGCCGGCGTCTGCCACGGCGCTCCCGTCGGACTTACCGTTGACGATGAAGGAGTAGCCGGTTTCTTCGGCGGCCAGCGCCACGCTGCTCTCGACGCCGTCGCCTTCCCAGATCATCGCGCGGCGCTCGGCCTGCTCCCACGAGCGGAGATGGTTAGCCGAGGTCATCACGTCGCGCGGCGCGCGGCCCGCGCCAATGCCGCTGTGACGCCAGATCGCGGTCGGGCCTTCGGCTGCGAGCAGCAGCAGTGTCACGGCCGCGAGCGCGAATGGCAGCACGATCGAACGCAGAGTTCGCGGAGCACGCAGACCAGATGAATCCGCGGACTCTTCGGTCTCTGCGTTCATGAGGGACAGCCCGGCCGCCGCCGCGCCGAGCGCGACGAGGACGACTGCGACCAGACGCCATGCGCCCGGCGCCGAGAGCCAGGGCATGACGCCGAAGCCGCCGGCCAGCGATCCGATGATCGCGCCGGCGGTGTTGGCGGCGTAGGCGAGACCGACGTCGCGGCCGAGGCGATCGCGTCCGCGGCCGAACAGCGCGATGAGCAACGGGAACTGATAACCGGAGATGATCGCCGGCGGCAGCACGACGATCGCGGTGACGATCGTCCAGCCGGCCACGGCGGCAGAGAAGCCGGTGGCGCTCAACTGAAGAAACGTCAGCGCCAGCAACGCAACGCGATCGCCGAGCGCGAAGGTCAACGCCACCGCCAGAGCTTCGAACAGGCAGGTGGCGGCGAACCCGAGCAGTGTCGGTGGACGCTCGTGTGCCACCAGCGCGTAGAGCAGGCCGCCGATGCCGATGCCGACCAGCGCGACCGCGAGCACGAGACCGAACGTGAACACCGATCCGCCAAGCAGCGGCGACAGCAGCCGGTACCAGACGAGTTCCATCAGAAAAAAAGCAAAGCCAACGGTGGCCGACGCGATCAGGAGAAAGACAGGTAGAGCGGGTAGGTCTGGTGAGACGGGTAGGTCACGTGGGTCGCGCAGGTCGCGTGCGTCGGGCAGGTCACGTGGGTCGGGTAGGTCATGTGGGTCAAGTAGGTCGGGTCGGTCTGACGCGGAGGCGTGCGACGGTTCGGTTGACCGCCGGTCGACGCCGCGAGCGATCACGGCGACGAGCAGGTTGATCGCGGCGGCGGGCAGCGTGCCGCCCATCGCGATCGTCGGCACCGCGAGCACGATGACGCTCAGCAGCAGCCGCTCGACGGTTGCCGCGGCCACGCCGAGGCGCGTCGATCCGCCGCTGGCGAGATAGATCGTGCGCGCGAGCGTCAGCAGCCACGGACTCAACGCCGCGAAGACCGCGACAATCGATTCCAGTGTGGCGTAGAAGAGCAGCGGGCGCGGATGGCGGTCGGCGCGCGGACCCAGTAGCAGGCCACCGATGCCGAGACCGCCGACGAAGATGGCGAGGACGGCGGCAGACGCGAGCGTGGACGCGCCAAAGATCAGGCGGAACTCGCGCAGCCAGGCGACCTGATAGACGAGGGCGCAGAAGCCGGACGCGAAGAGGAGCGCAGCCACCGGAGCGGTGCGCGTGCGCATCAGCGGGTCAGCGTCCAGACCAGCGTCAGCGCGACAGCGGCGCCGGCTGCCTGCAGCCAGAGTTCGGCCTTCTCCTGCAGGAACAGCAACCCGAGGCCCATGAAGGCAGCCGCCGCCAGCAGGAAGCGCCAGTAGAGCTCCTCGTTCGCCACCTCGAGCCCGCGCGATCCCGCGCGCTTGCGCGCGGCGTCGATGATCCGATTTGAGATCTCACGGTCGCCTTCGCGATCCATCTCCATGTACTCGCCGCCGCCAGCGTTGGCGATCAGCATCAGCCCGCTGCGATCCAGCGCGGCGCGAATCGGCGGCTCGCGCGGCGACGTGTCGTTCGGCTTGCGCTCCGGCTCCGGGATGAACCCGCCCACCGTCGTGCCGACGCCGACGACAAAGACCGGGACGTCGTTGGTGCGGGCGGTTTTCAGCGCGCGCGCCACCTCGCCGCTCCACGCCTGTCCGTCAGTGACCAGCACGAAGGCTTTGGCGTTCGGCGACTTGCCGTACAGCTCCGTGTCTTTCTCAATCAGGCGCATGCCCCACGCGATGCCCAGCTCGATGTTGGTGTCCCAGGTCGTGTCGTCTTCCAGCCGGAACGGCGGTTCCTGCGCGAGATGATCGAGGAAGAAGAAGAAGGTGTTGGGATCTTTGGTCAGCCGCACTTGCGGCGCCGCGATGTGCGCGAACAGCGCCATCGCCATGCGGTCGTCTTTCCACGCCAGCGACTCGCCCAGAACGCGCAGGAAGCGCATCGAGCGCTGCCACCGGTTGCCGGCGCCGACATCGGCGGTGCGCATCGACGCGGAGCCGTCCTGCAGGATGACGAGATCGACCCCTGCCGTGCGCACCAGCGCGGCAGCGGCGGTCGGGCGCGAGAGCGAGAGGATCAGGCACGCGCTGGCGAGGATCAGGCAGAGCCAGAACACCAGGCTGCCGAAGACGGGAAACCGTTCGCGCACCGGCAGGCGGCGGTGCTGGCGGAAACGCCGCGAATCACGCCGCCGCGCGGCGAGCTGCCAGAACCACCCGACCAGCAGCGCACCAGGCGCGATGAGCAGCCACAGGTATTCCGGCGTCGCGAATCGAACGGTGTCGAGGTTGATTCCTAGCATCAGCCCTTGCGAATCTTCTGGCCCCCCTTCCCGGCGTCGGGGGCATCCTTTCGCTCTTCCCCGCGCTTCGGGATCACGATCTTGAACTGATTCATGTCGACGGCCGCGGGCGGCGCGCCGGGTTTGCCGTGCAGCGTCGCGCCGGCAGGCAGATCCGTCTCGTCCGCTTTTGCGGCGGCCTTCGGCGCAGTCTTGACCGGCGCATTCTTCGCCTTCGCCATCGCCTCGCGTGTTTTGATCGCGAACTCGTAGTTGAACGCCGCGTCCACCGCGCGCGCCTCGCAGGCCGGCTGACTGGCGCCGCACGCGGACCCCTGCGCCTTCATCACTTCGGCGTAGCTCTTCACGACGGTGTCGAGACGCCGCACGGTGTCGAGGCGGTCGGCGACCGTCATGCTGGTGCGGAACGCGGCATTGGCCGACAGCAGCAAAATCGCCGGATCCGTTTCCGTGACCAGGCCGTTGGCGTCCTTCTGTGGCGCAATCGCGGGGAAGTCGTTGCGCCAGTAGCTGGCCGCGGCGCGCGTGTCGCGCGCGTCGGTGTCCGCTGCTTTGCCGAGCACGGGCACGCGTCGTTCGAGGCCGAGCGCCTGCTCGACGGCATCACCCTGGCTCTGCGCGTCGGCGTACCGCAGCGTGGCGAGTTGCTTGTGGACGTCGGCCAGCTGCGTCTCGGTATGGCCGGCCAGCCAGAGCGCGCCGCCGGCGGCGACGAGCACGAGTGCGGTGAGAAAGGGCGCCAGCGCTGATTTCATCGTTCTTCTCCGGTATCTATCTTCATGGGACAGGTCCCCTGGACCTGCCCGCTACGGGAACTTTCTGAAATACGGCACGGTCAACTGCAGCGTGAGCGCGACCGTCCAGAAGCTGGCGGCGAGGAAGGCGTAGCCTGCGAACTTGGGCTGCTGGCTGCTGTAGCGTTTGATGTCCACGCGCCCCGCGGAGCGTGTGTCGATGTCCTTGATCGCGTTGAGCACCGCCGCCTCGTCACCGGCGGGATAAAACTTGCCGCCGGTCGATTCGATCGCCGGCTTCCAGATGTCGTCGGGCAGCACCGCGCCGAGACCCTTGTTGTAGCTGGTGCGGATCATGTAGATCGGAATCTTGGTCTGCACGGCGCCGGCGACAATCTCCGTCACGGACTTGCCGTGAATCATCACCTGGGTGTCCTGGCCGTCGGTGAAGAGGAGCATCAGATTGCCGGCCGCGTCGAGAAAGTCGAATGCCTTGAACAGTCCCGTGCCCTGTTCGATCGCCATCGCGATGGTGGTTCCCTGATCGGGGAACTTCATGAACTCGGTCCAGTCGCCGATCAGGCTCAGACTGAGCAGGATGTTGTCGTAGTCGCTCGTAAACGGCGTGACGACGTAGGCTTCGTCGCCAAATTCGATGAGCCCGATGAGGTCGTGATACTTGCCGCTCATGCGCTGGCGGATGAACGTTTCCGCCGCGGCCACGGTGGTGAAGAACGTCGCTTCGTTGGGCGCCTTGGCATTGAGGTGCGCGGCGGGGAAGCGCGCCATCATGCTGGACGAGGCGTCAATCATCAGCGCGATGCGGCGGCCGGGAAAGCTGACCTGCTCGTGCGTGAGCGACGAGTACGGATCCGCGAGCGCCATCACGAAGAACGGCAGTCCGGCGAGAAACAGGATCAGCGCGCCGTGGCGAACGATCGACGTCCACGATCCGCCGCTCCAGTCGAGCACCGCCGGCAGCGCGACCTGCGTGCGCCCGGCCTTGCTGCGCGTGAGCGCGCGCACGACGAGCACGACCATCGCCAGCCCGATCAGGCCGACCATCGCCAGGATCGAGTCGTCGCGGTGCGTGAACAGCAGATCGGCTGCCCGCGTGTTGCGCCACTCGAAGATGACGTCCCGGATTACGGCCGGGACCTGGGTTATCGGGACCACACCCGGTTATCCAGCTCCGTGCCCGCGCGGCGGGTGGCCAGGCGCTTCATGAACCACAGCTGCTCGAATTTCATCCGGCGCAGCACCGATTTCGACGTCGCCATCGCCTCGTCCAATGCTGACGCGTCGAGGACGCCGTCGCGGCTGAAGGTCGCGGCGGTCAGCGAAGCCAGCGCGCGCGACACGGTGTCGAGCAGGGCGAGGTGCGCGGCGGTCTGGCCCGGTCGTGCGATCGTGCGCGCGACCGTCTGCGGCGTCACGGCGCCGGACACCGCGATGCGCTTGCCGCGGGGCCAGCCGACCTTCAGGATCAGGCGGCCGGGCTCGGCGGTTTCGCTGCCGTCGGCGAGCAACCGGCTTGCCGGCATCTGACTCACCGGCCGTCCGATCGCATACGTGGAAACGATGCGGAGGGCGCCGAGCGCGCGGCCGGCCAGCTCCGGGGTCCAGCTGCCGCCGTCGCGGTCGCGCTGCACCGAGGACAGCTCGCGGCCCACGCCGCTGAGGATCGCGGCATCGTTGATCAATTGTTTGCTGGCGACGACCGGCTTGCGATAGCGCTGGAAGAGCCGGACCAGGGCAAGAATGGTCATCAGCGCGGCGAGCACGAACAGTACGCCGCCGATGACCGTGAACAGGTTGGCGCGGAACGCGCGCTGATCGATGTCGCTGAAGGTGTCCGCCGACGAGGTGTCTCGGATGTCCGACGCGTCGTTGGGCACCAGGGACAGGATGCGAACCGACTGCGCCGGCAGGATGTAGGCCTGGTCGCGTCCCTGCAGCGAGGTCTTCTGTCCGACCTTGCTTTGCACGCGATAGCTGATCTTCGTGTCCGGCAGCGCGACGTCCTTGCCGAACAGGCCTTCGGCGATGAGCCGCAGCCGGTACTCGTACTGGAAGAAGCGCCGCTGATCGGTGCGCAGATCCGCGCCGTGTGCTCCGCCGAGCACCTCGAAGGGCGCGAACTGCACGACAGCCGGCTCCAGCCGCGTCTGGTCCACGACCACCATCGCCTCCTCGGCCTCGAGCACCGCACAGGTGAGGACGACCGTGAACGGTTCGCCGACGCGCACGGCGCCAGCGCTGGTGCGCCACCAGCACTGCAGCGGATCGGTCTGGACGGTTTGAGCGCGCGCCGCGGTTGCGCCCAGGGCCGCCAGACAAAGAGCCAACAGAATGTTTCGGACCATGTTCTCGCTACCTATCCCACGAAATTCACGAAACCAAAGTTCTTTCGTGTGTTTCGTGATCCTACGCGGCCTTTCGCAGCCGTCGCTCGGCGATGAATTCTAAGAGCGCGATCGACGTCTGCACTTCGTCGACGCCGATGCGCAGGACGTCGAGGTCGTTATCCTTGGCCATGCGCGCCACTTCGTCCTGCCACGTGCGCGTGCGCGCGGAGAGCGTGCGCAGCGTGCCGCGCGACATCACTTTCGATCGTCCGGTCTCGACGTCGAAGGCTTCAATCCAGCCGGCGGAGATCGACGGCAGCTCGAAGGCGAACGCGGCGTCGATGAGCACGATGAAGACGTCATGCGACGAGTTGAGCTGGCCGAGTTCCTTCATGATGCTGCCCGCCTCGTCGAAAAGGAAATCCGAGATCACCGGCACCATCGACGTCTTACGCATGACGCCGGCCAGCGACATGCTGAGGCTGTCGGCCCGCTTCAGCGGCTGCAGGCCGGTCCCGAACTGGTACGCCTCCAGCGTGTGGATCACCTGGTTCTTGCCGACCCGCGGGCGGATCGAGGCGAGCTGCTCGAACTTCGCGTCGAACGTGATGAGGCCGAACAGATCCTGGAAGAACACCGCCGACATGCCGATGGTGCCGATCATCCGCGCGATCGCGGCGGCAATCGGCACACCGTCGATGCCGCAGCGCGTCGAGAGCGACGCGTCGGCGACCGCGATGACCGTCGCCGTGCTGCGCTGCTCGTAGTCGCGGACGACCATCGGGCTGAAGTTGGTGAGCGTGGACTGCGCCCAGTCGATGTTCGACGTGCGATCGCCCGGCTGCCAGTCGCGCAGCCCGATGAAATCGAACCCCGATCCGGTGAACAGGCTTCGGTGCTCGCCGATCGTGAACTCGCGCATGCGGCGCATGATCAGGAGCTCGATTTCGGTGAGCTCCGACAGGTTCACAAACGGTTCGACGTTGGTTTCGCGGGTGCGCATGAGATTTCAGAATTCAGATTTCAGAATTTCACGTTCTAACTTCTGACTTCTCAGTTCTAACTTCATGGCACAGCCACCCGTTCGACCACATCCGCAATCACACTCTCCGTGGTCAGGCCGTGGCTGGCCGCGTGCGGGCCGAGCCAGAGGCGGTGGCCCAGAATGTAGGGGGCGAGATCCTGGATGTCTTCCGGATAGACCTCGGTCCGCTTGCGTACCAGCAGCGCCCACACTTTGGCCAGACGGCCCCAGCAGATGATCGCGCGCGGTGACGCGCCGAGATCGACTCCGTGTTCGACCAGCTCTGACGGCGAGTGGACGTTCCAGTCGGTGTCGGGGTTGAACGGCCGCGTCGCCGCCACCAGGCGCTGGATGTACATGCCGAGGCGCGGGTGCATGAACACGTGCTCGGTGATCGACGAGCGCAGCTTGATGATTTTGTCCTTCGACATCAGCTCGTTGAGGCGGACGCTCTTGAAGTCGAAATGTACGAGCTTGGCTTCTTCTTCCGGCGGCAGGTAGCCGATGTTCACCATGATCGCGAACCGGTCGGTGGCGGCTTCCGAGAGCGGGAACGTCCCCTGTCCGAGTTCCACCGGGTTCATCGTCGCAATCGCGAAGCTGAAGGCCGGCAGCTCGAACGTGGTTTTGCCAACGGTGACCGTCCGATCCTGGAGCGCTTCGAGAAACGCGCTCTGCGACTTGAGCGGGATGCGGTTGATCTCGTCGAGCAGGATGACCTCGGCCTCCGCGAGCGGACCAAATTCGGTCATCAGCTCGCCGGTGGCTGGATTGATCATCTGGAAGCCGACGACTTCTGTCGGCTGCAGATCCGCGCGCCCTTGAATGCGCACGAACTTCGCGTTGCTGATCGCCGCGAGGATGACGCCGAAGAACGTCTTGCCGACGCCCGGGACGCCGCGCAACAGCAGGTTGCCGGCGTTGACCTGACGCTGTTCTTTCTTGTCGTACGACGTCGGGATCTCCGACATCAGGACGACGTTGGCGAGCGCCTTGGCGGTGTCGTAGCCGACCAGCGCCTTGCCGCCCTCTGCGACGATCGATTCGTGGAACCCGATGGCTTGTTCGAGGTCAGGATGCATCAAATGGGAGTGCCATCTTACTTGATAGAATACCGTCCGTGAACAAAGTGCTGGCGAGCGCCGCGGAAGCGGTCGAGCGCATCCCCGACGGGGCGACAATTTTGATGGGCGGCTTTGGGCTGTGCGGCATTCCCGAGACACTCATAGACGCCCTGCGGGCCCGCGGGACCACAGGGCTGACCGTCATCAGCAATAACGCGGGCGTGGACGATTTCGGCATCGGCGTACTCCTCCGGACCCGCCAGGTGCGCAAGATGATCGCCACCTACGTGGGGGAGAACAAGGAGTTCGAGCGCCAGTACCTGACCGGCGAACTCGAGGTCGAACTCGTCCCTCAGGGGACGTTCGCGGAACGGATCCGGGCCGGCGGCGCGGGAATCGGCGGGTTTTTCACACCGGCCGGTTATGGGACGCTGGTCGCCGAGGGGAAGGAAACCCGCGTTATCAACGGCAAGCCCTACGTCCTCGAGCAGCCGATCACGGCTGATTTCGCGTTCATCAAGGCCTGGCGGGGCGACCGGTCGGGGAATCTCGTCTACCGGAAGACCGCGCGTAACTTCAATCCGGTCATGGCGACCGCCGCCACGGTGACGATCGCCGAGGTCGAGCACCTGGTCGAGCC
>JANYHS010000276.1 GCA_025358945.1 Acidobacteriota bacterium | reverse complement strand
CGGCGGCGTCGAAACCATGATCGGCGTGGCGGCGGACCGGCTCTTCGGACCGCTCATCGGTTTCGGTCTCGGAGGCGTGAACGTCGAGTTGCTGGGCGACGTCCGGTTCCGCATTGCGCCGCTCACCGACCGTGACGCCGACGAACTCCTCCGCGAAATTCGCGGATTCCCACTCCTCCAGGGCTATCGCGGCCAGCCGGCCGCGGACGTGGACGCGCTTCGCGATCTGTTGCTGCGTGTGTCGCGCCTGGCCGACGAAGTGCCGGAGATCGTCGAACTGGACCTGAACCCGGTCATCGCGCTCCCCGTCGGCCACGGGTGCCGCATTGTGGACGCGCGGATCAAAGTGGGACGCACGGGCCCGGCTTGACGGCGCCGTCGTAACGGCCCGCCATCCTGGCGATCGTGCGGCCGACTTCGATCGCCAGGCCCGCCGCCAGCGTCCTCAGCAGCGCCGGGCTCACGCGGAAGCGCTGGTGCAGCGGCGCCTTCAGTTCGTCATCGCCAAACATCGTCGCGTGGTTGGCGAGGTCAATGCGCCTGGCGTCCCAGTGACCGTCCTCCTGCAGCGCCTGCCGCGCGATCCCGAGCCGGTATTCGACACCGGTGTACGTGCGGTCGTCGATCAATCCATGCTCATGTTTGATCGCGTTCAACCGCGCGGCAACCTCGTAGGTCGCGGCCGCGATCTGATCGCGCGTCATGACGTCGGTCTCGTACGACAACGCCCGCTGCCATCCGTTCTGCAGAGAGGCCTGTCGATGATCCTCGAGGGTGCGGCAGAAGAGCGATACGCCCAGGTCCGGATGCTCGAATGCACGGCTTCCAGGATCGAGAAACGGCGCGAGCGGCGCCACGTACGGACGCAGACGTCCTTCGGCGCCGAATCGCTGGAGCAGATGCTCGCAGTAGTCGGCGATGCACAGCGCATCGGCGTGGGTCTGGTGCGGAAGACCGACCATGAAGAAGACGTCGACCCTGCGGCATCCGTGCGCGAGCGCACTGGCAATGGTTGCCTCCACCAGTTCGTTCGAGCATGCGAATTTCCCGTTGCGCCGGCGCTGCGCTTCGTCGGGCGCTTCGAGCGTCATCTCGACGCTCCAGGCCGGCAGGCTGCGCCGCACGAGGCCGAAAAATGGATCCCCGGCTGGTGAGTACAGCTCGAAAATGATCTCATTGGCCGGGTGAATCGCTTCGAGCAGACCGAACAGCCGCTCGGCACGCGCCATGCCGCCCATCCGCGGATCGTGAACCATGAAGATCGGTGCGCGCGAGAAGCTGCCGATCGTCTGCACATCCTCCGCGAGTTTCTCCGGCGAGCGGAACGCCGGCCTGTCGCGATGGCAAATCCGCCGGTAGGCCGACCGCGATCCGCCGCAGACCGCGCAGTCCTGCGTGCATCCGCGCGCGGTGAGCAGCAGCGTGATCGGATAGCGCCGCCATTCGAGATGCGGCACAAGATTGCTCAGCCCGTGATACTTGAACGTCGAGCACATCAAGTACCGGTACGCCGGCACATCCACGTAGTCGAGATCGGCCGGGACGAAGGTCAGCGGATTGACGGCCACCGACTGATCCGGCCGCTTCCAGGTGAGATTTTCCACGCGGCCAAGGGGCGTGCCTTCGCGCAGCGCCTGCAACAATTGGCGTACCGGTTCCTCAGTGGAATCGCCGCGCATCACGAAGTCGACGAACGGGTACCGAATCAGTTCGTCGTGGTAGTAGCTCGCCGAAAGGCCGCCCATCAGGATGCGGCTCTCCGGATGCAGCGCCTTCACGCGCTCCGCCAGCGCGAGCGCGCCCTGCACGTGCGGCAGCCAGTGGAGGTCGATACCGAAGATGGGGGCGGACATGCGCCGTAGGTGCGCATCGACGTCGTACGCCGGATCGCGAAGCATGCGATAGGCGACGTTGACAATCTCGACGTTGTAGGAATTGCGCTCCAGATACGAGGCGATGCTCGTCAGGCCGACGGGATACATCTCGAAGATCGCTGTGGACGGCACCGCGTCCGCCACCGGGCCGAGAAATGCCGGGCGCGCGCGGAAGTCGTAAAACGCCGGCGCGTGCAACAGAATCAGATCTCGCCGAAACGGGTTCCGCATATGGCCCTTACAAACCCAAGCTGACGACCGCGATCCCGACGCCGGCAATGACGCCGCCGGCCAGTGCGTCGCCGTACCGATCGGCCCACCGGCCGCGCACCGAGGCCGCGACGGCCCGGGTCGGCAGCACGAGCGCGACCATCGTGCCGATCGTGGCCAGTTCGTACGCCGCGACGACCGCGAGCGTACTCGCCCACCCGAGCGGCGCCGCCGCGAACATCAGCGGAATCACGGCCACACACGGATCGGCGCAGAACACCAGAAACAGCATTCACGGCGCCCGCGTCAGGCCGGTCATCACAGCGCCCCGACGATGACGTGCTCGGACGCGCGCGGCACACGCAGCCCTTCCAGCCAGTGCACCCACCGGTCGATGCCCTCGCCCGTTCTCGCCGACACGGAGAACATGCGCGGCGCCGGCATCACGATCGACAGGTTCTCCCGGATCGTCTCTATCCGGACGTCCGGCAGATGCGGCAACAGATCGATCTTCGTGAGCAGCACGAGATCCGCCTTCTGGAACATCGTCGGATACTTGAGCGGCTTGTCCTCACCTTCCGTGACCGACAGCGCGACCACGTTGACGTCCTGTCCCAGGTCGTACACCGCCGGACAGACCAGGTTGCCGACATTCTCGATGAAGAGATAGTCGAACGTCCGCCATTCAGGCATACGGTGCAGGCCCTTGTGGATCATGTCCGCGTCGAGATGGCAGGCGGTCCCGGTCGTGATCGACTCCGCGACCATTCCGGCCGCCCGGATCCGCTGCGCGTCGTTGTCGGTGGCGAGGTCACCGGCCAGTACGCCGACCCTCGCACCCGGCCCGAGCATCCGCGCGGTTGCCTCGAGTACCGCGGTCTTGCCTGCGCCAGGTGACCCCATCAGGTTGATCGCGCTCACGTGCCGGTCGCGAAAATGCTCGCGGTTGTGGCGCGCGGCGCGGTCGTTGGCCGCCAGTATTCGCTCGTTCAAGGAGACCGGAACAATATTGGTATCTCCGCATCCACAGGCCTGGCACATCACGGCACCT
Source organism: Acidobacteriota bacterium (assembly GCA_025358945.1). Taxonomy (GTDB): domain Bacteria; phylum Acidobacteriota; class Vicinamibacteria; order Vicinamibacterales; family CAVVIG01; genus CAVQFC01. The sequence goes on along the minus strand of JANYHS010000276.1, from coordinate 1,853 downwards.
CTAGTTCGAGTTGTTTCAGCACGATTTCGTCGCCGGCCGCGAGGCGCGCCGGACGGGCACACACGGCACAGACCAGCGCATGCCCACGTGTGACGTCGCCGTGTCCGTCGGGGCATGTCCATCGGACGGCCACGGCCTCCACTTCAAGCGGTGCGTGTTCGCAGATCGTCCGCTCGCGAAACAGCTCGTAGGCCGTTCGCAGGAGCTCCACCTCGACGCCCGCAATCTCACCGATCTGGATCGTCACGCGGTGCACGGCCACTGCTCCCCGCGCGCGCGCGGTGTCGCGAATCTGGTCGAAGAGCGACTGAACGATGCTGTACTCGTGCATGGCCTTCTACACGAATGTGGCGGGCCGCTTCTCGAAAAACGCCGCGAGTCCCTGCGCGAACTCCGGTCCGTCGGCGACCCGCGCCAGTTCCTGGATCTCGCGGTCCAGGTGCGCGTCGAGCTGATCGAATCCCGCCGCCTGGTTCAGCAATTCCTTGGCGATCCCGAACGCGCGCGGCGGCCCGGCGGCGAGCTGGTCGGCCACTTCTTCGACCGTGGCATCGAAGCAGTCGACGTCACGAACGGCAGTGATCAGACCGTAGTCGAGCGCCTGCGTCGCGCCGAGCCGCGGGTTCAGCAGCATCAACTCCATCGATCGGCGCAGTCCGATCAGCCGCGGCAGCAGGAACGTCGAGCTTTCAGCGCCGGTGAGTCCGGTCTTCGGGTACGCCCACTCGAAGCTGGCGCGGGTCGACGCGATCACGAGGTCGCACGACATCGCGATGCCGAACCCGCCGGCCGCCGCCACGCCGTCGACGGCGGCGATGAACGGTTTCGGCGCCCGCCGGATCTCCGAGATGGTGCTGTGGATGTACTCGAGGATCTGCTTAAAGCGCTCGCCATAGCCGCCGCGCATCGCGCCCGGCGCGAGATAGCCGGGATCGCCGCCCTCCACCCCATCACCACCGTCGCGGATGAACTTGAGATCGGCGCCGCTGCAGAACATTGTCGGGAGCCCGCGCAGCACGACCACCCGAACACCGGGGTCGCGCGCACACTGCAATCCGGCGCGCCGGAAATCCTGCGCGGTGGTGACGTCGAGCGAGTTGAACCGTGCCGGCCGGTCGATGGTGATGGAGCCGACCGCTCCGCGCCTGCTGACATGGATGTGCGTCATCGGCTACTCCACGCACGCGTACTTCTCGGTCAGCGGCGGCATCAGCGCGCCGCCGCGGCTGAGTTCCCAGGGCGCCACGTCATCGCGGTCACGCCCAGCCAACGCGACGAGATCGACCCTGCGCCCGGTCACCAGTTGAAGCGCCGCGGACCACATCGGGCCGGCGCACGAACGCATCATCCATTGCTCGTGGGCGAACGCATAGGCACGCAGCATGTCGGTGGCGGTCCACGCCTGCGCCTCGTCAACCATCGGCGACACCGGAAACGCCCACGACCGCACGAGCGGCGGGCCGGCGTCCACGGCGGCGTCGACCAGATGCACGGTTGCGCGGGTTTCCGCGCAGCCGGCGGCCAGCGCGTCGCGGACCGCGCGAATGCCTGGGAATCCCGGCGCCCCGCCAGGCGTCCGCAACGTCAGGTCGGCGAAATGCAGGTTGAGGATCCGGTTGCGAAATGCCGACAGCATCGGATCGGACAGGAGATACAGGTAGCCGGTCAGCACGACCATGTCTGGCGTGAACGCCTTCAGCATCTCCACGGTCTTCGCATCGAATGCGGTGCGCACCTGCGGAGCCTGCCCCAGCGGAGCCTGGCGAGCGTCGTAGAACGCGCGAATGCCATGCAGGCGCGTCGGCACACCGCGACGTTCGACCCGCACTTCTTCCGCAAACGTCAGTTCGCTC
>JANYHS010000271.1 GCA_025358945.1 Acidobacteriota bacterium | reverse complement strand
GGTGGCAGGCACGTGATCGAGGCTGATTATGATCGATTCACTCGCCGGACCGCGCGGAAACGGCGATCGCGCACAGCACCAGACCGGCGCCGGCGATGAGCATCGGGGTGGCCGGGGCGTCCCTGAGGACGAACAGCGAGAACAGCGTCGCCACCAGCGGCTCGGCAAACGCGCAGATCGACGTCCGCGACACGCCGCAGCGCGCGATGCCGCGATACCAGAGATAGAAGGGCGTCAGCGTGAAGGCGACCGCGTTGATCGCGCCCATCCCGAGGCTTCGCTTCACCAGCGCCGCGTGAGCGCCACTCCCGGCTGCGCCGCCGAAGCTGACCGCGCCGATCGCGATGAGCAGCGCCAGCAGCGGGACCGCAAGAATCATCGCGACCGCGCCCTGGCTCTTCAGCACGGCCCAGGTGCCCAGCCCGTCCTGCTGCAGCTTCGCGGAGCAGATCGGCATAATCGTGAACAGCAATCCGGCCAGGAACGCGAACACCGCCGCCATCGTGAAGTGGATTTGCGCCGACTGCAGGGCGGAGAACACCATCGCGTTGCCGATGAACGCGAACACGAGACACACCCAGTGTCTGGCGCGCATGGCGTGCGCTTTGTCCGTGCCAGACAGACGTGACAGCAATGGCGTGAGGATCGGCACGCAACCGTACGCCAGGCCGATGATTGCCACCGGCCCGCTGACGGCGCTGACGCTGTAGAGCACCTCATCGATCAGCAGCACCGCACCCGACAGCCACAACACGCCGCTTTGCCACGGAATGGCGGCGGTGATCTCGCGCGGTCCGCGCACGCGTAGAATGACGATGCTCGCGCTGGTCAGCAGCAGGCCGAGTCCGACGCTGCGCGCGATCGCGGTCAGCGCAGGATCGATATGCGCTGCGGTCAGGACACTGCCGTAGCAGCCCCAGATCGCGAACGCCAGCGCGGTTTCCCACATCGGTGACAGCCTACCCCGTGTTAGATTCCTCTGCCAGGAGGCTTCATGCATTCGTGTCTCGGGACTCTCGTTCTCGTGGTTGCCGTGTGTGGCGCGGCCGTGTCCGCCGGCGGTCAGGATCGGATGCCGCCGATTCCTGCCGACAGGCTCACCGACGCGCAGAAGAAGGCGATCGACGAATTCAAGGCGGCGCGGTCGGTCGACATCTCGGGACCGTTCGTCCCGATGCTGCGTAGTCCCGAGGTGATGAGCCGGGCGCGCGCGCTGGGTGATTACCTGCGGTTCAAGAGCTCGCTGCCGCCGCGGCTCAGCGAGTTCGTGATCCTGTTGACCGCCCGCCGCTGGACGCAGCAGTACGAATGGCACGCGCATCAGCCGCTCGCTCTGCAGGGCGGTCTTCGCGCGGAGATCGTCACGGCGATCGCCGACGGCCGGCGTCCCGCGGCGATGGCCGACGATGAAGATGCGGTCTACACGCTGTGGGAAGAAGTGCAACGCACGCAGAGCGTCAGCGATGCGACATACGCGCGGGCGGTGGGGAAGGTCGGCGAGCAGGGCGTCATCGACGTTCTCGGTATCACGGGGTACTACACGATGCTGGCGATGGTGATGAACACGGCGCGGACGCCGTTACCGCAGGGCGCGACACCGGGCCTGCCGGCCTTTCCGCGATAACAAAGAGTCGCCTCCTATCGATCGAACACCTCACGGATACGGCGCCGCAGCTCGCGCGGCGAGAACGGTTTCTGCAGCAGCGCGATTGGACCCTTCAGGCCCGGCACCGCGAGCGTTTCCTCGGTGTAGCCGGACATGATGATGATCCCAATGCCCGGCCGCCGCGCCGTCATCAGGTTGGACAGCTCCACGCCGCTCTTGCCCGGCATCATCGCGTCGGTCAGCAGCAGATCGATGGGGCCGGCGTGCGCATCCGACAGCTCCAGGGCTTCCTCAGCAGAGCTCGCGATCAGCAGGTGGTAACCGTCGTGCCGCAGCGCGGACGCGACCAGGTTCCGCACCGACGGTTCGTCTTCGACGATCAGCAGCGTTTCGTGACCGTGCCGTTCGTTCCTGACGTCCGTTGCCGCGTTGGTGGTTTCCCGCGCGGGTATCTTCGCCGGCGGGAAGTACAGCTCGAACATCGTCCCCTGACCGAGGCTGCTCTCGACGAAGATGAAACCGCCGATCTGTTTCACGGTGCCGTAGACCATCGACAGGCCGAGCCCGGTCCCCTTGCCGACGTCCTTGGTGGTGAAGAACGGCTCGAAGATGCGAGCCTGCGTTTCGCGCGACATCCCCTGACCGGAGTCCGACACGCGCAGCACGATGTAGCGGCCGGCGGTCATTGGCATGTGGCTAGCGGCAAACGCCTCATCCACGGTCTCCATCGCCGTGGACAGCACGATCCGGCCGCCGCCCGTCATCGCATCGCGCGCGTTCACTGCAAGGTTGATCACTGCCTGCTCGACCTGGCCGGGATCGCCGAGCACCGGCAATGGTTCCGCTCCCAGCCGCGTCTGCACGTTGATGTCCGCGCCGAGCAGGCGCGACAGCAGGCGCGACATGGCGGCGATCGTCTCGTTGAGATCGAACACGCGCGGCTCGAGGAGCTGTTTGCGGCTGAACGCGAGCAGTTGCCGCGTGACTGAGCCGGCCCGCTCGGCAGCGCGGCGGATCTCCTCGACGTCGGCGCGCGCCGCATGATCGTCGGCCACCTCGCCGAGCGCCAGCTCCGCGTAGCCGGCGATCGCCGTCAACGCGTTGTTCAGGTCGTGCGCGATGCCACCCGCGAGACGGCCGATGGCTTCCATCTTCTGCGACTGCCGCAGCTGGTCCTCGGTGCGGGCCGCAGCGCTGATGTCGCGAAAACTGGCGGTCCGTCCGGCGATGCGCTCGCGGATCATCAGCGGCGCCACGAAGCGCTCGATCGCGCGGCCGTCCGTGAATCGCATGACGTCCAGCCGCACGATCGACGGATCGGCAGAGGCGGCGCGTGACGTCGCGGTCACGGCGTCCGCGGTTTCGAGCTCCGCGCTGATCTTGGTGACCACATGCTCGATGCCGCCGCGTTCGAGCTCGTCGGCGGTGAAACCGAACATGTCGAGGTACCGCCGATTGACACAGAGAATGTTCCGGTCGAGGTCGACGACCATGATCGCGTCGCGCGTGGCCTCGAGTGTCGCCTCGAGCATGGCGAGCCGGTCTGCGGGGGTGAAAGAGTCGGCCAAGAGAGTCTCGCAGTCAGTATGACACTATCGATCCTGCAGAGGACGCCAACAGGGCCGGTGCGTCGCCGAGCCGGGTGAGCGCAGGCTCCTAGGGCACGCGCAGCGCGACGATCGGATCGAGGCGGGTTGCCCGGAGAGCCGGGATCAGGCTCGCCACCAGTCCCGCCGTCGCGAGCACGATCGACACGCCCGCAAAGACCGCCGGATCGAGCGGGCTGACGTCGTACAACAGGCCCGACATCACGCGCGTGACCGCGACCGACGCGACGAGCCCGCACGCGGTGCCGGCGCCGATGAGCATCATGCTCTTGCCGAGCACGAGCCGCAGCGTGCTGTTGGCGTCCGCGCCCAGCGCCATGCGCACGCCGAGTTCGCGCGTCCGTTGCGTCACGGTGTACGACACCACGCCGTAGATGCCCACCACGGCCAGCAGCAGCGCCGAGATCGCGAACGCGACGAGCAGCAGCATGCTGACGCGCGGCAGGAATACCGATCGCGAGACGACGTCCACCATGGCGGCGACGTCGTAGATCGGCTGCTCGGCGTCAACGGCCAGCACCTCGCGCCGGATACTTTCGACGAAGCCCTTCGGATCCGACGCCGTCCGCACGACGAGCGCCATGCCGTTCAGCGGTTGCTGCCACGCCGGCATGAACAGCTCCGGGCGCGGCTCGCTGTCGAGCCCGTAATGCTTGACGTCGCCCACGACGCCGACGACTTCACCCTTGCCGTGCGGGTTCACGACGACCCGGCCGATCGGATCCTCTCCTGGAAAATGGCGCCTCGCCATGGTCTCGTTGATGACGACCGTGCCGGGCGCGCCCTGGCGATCGCGGCCGTCGATGAACCGCCCTTTCAGCAGCGCGATCTTCATCGTCTCGAAGTAGCGGGGTGTGGCGGTCCGGATATCCGCGCGCGGCTCCTCGCCGTTGGTCGGCGCGGCGTGGCCTTCGATGGTGAACGGCAGCGCGTAGTCGATGCCGACCGGGTACATCGGCAGCGCGCTGACGCCCGCCGCGGCTTGCACGCCGGGGATCGCCCCGACGCGGCGGATCGTGTTCATGTAGAAGCGCGTGCGATCGATGCCGGTCTTATAGCGTGCCTGTGGCAGGTAGATCTGCACGGCGAGCAGGTTGCCAGGCTCGAAGCCCGGCGACACGCGCATCAGCTGCGCGAAGCTCCGGGTCATCAGCCCGGCGCCGACCAGTAGCACCAGCGCGAGCGCTACCTCGATGACCACCAGCGCGCTCAGCAGGCGGCCGCCCGAATGACGCGTCGTGCCGGAGAACGCGTTCATGGTGTCGCGCAACCCCGCGCGCGAGGCGTGAAGCGCAGGGACGAGGCCGAAGACGAGAGCCACGCCAACCGAAATGAGCAGCGCGAACAGCAGGACGCCGCCGTCGAGCCGCACGTCCTGCATGCGTGGAAGGCTCCCCTCCGGCAGTGCGTGCACGAGCTGCACGCTCCCCCATGCGACGAGCAGGCCGAGCGCGCCGCCGATGGCCGACAGCACGAAGCTTTCCGTCATCACCTGCCGTACGAGCTGCATGCGTCCGGCGCCCAGCGCCGCGCGCACGGCAATCTCCCCGCGCCGGCTCGACAGCCGCGCCAGGACCAGGTTCGCGACGTTGACGCAGACGATCAGCAGCAGGAATCCCACAGCGGCCGAGATCAGCAGGAGCGCCGGGCGAACCGTGGTGACCAGCTGCTCCTGCGCTGAAATCACCCGCGCACTCCATCCGGCGTTGCTGTCCGGGTACGTCGTCGCCAGTCGTCCCGCGATCACGGTCATCTCGCGCTGCGCCTGCTCCTGCGGCGTGCCGTCGGCCAGCCGGCCGACGATGTTGAGCGATCGAGCTTTGCGGGAACGGCCGTGCGCGTCGTTGGGATCAAAACTGAGCGGCGTCCAGATGTCCACGTGCGCGCTCGGCGGGAAATCGAACTCGGCCGGCATCACGCCGATCACGGTGTACGGTTGCGCATCCAGCTGGATCGCGCGGCCGATCACGTCAGGCGACCCGCCGAAGCGCCGCTCCCAGAACGCGCGGCTGACGACGGCCACGCGATCCGCGCCGGGCGTGCCCTCTTCCGGCGAGAACGTCCGGCCAAGCATGGCGGAGGCGCGCAGCACCGCGAACATGTTGGCGGTGCCGCGCACGCTCGGCACGTCGAGGGGCTCGCCGGTTCCGGCGAACGCATATCGCAGCTGCCGGAATGCGGCCATCGCCGGCACCGATCGCGATTGCTGCTGCCAGTCCAGGAAGGTGAGGGGCGCGACGAGGTCCGTGCTGCCGTCGGGGTTCTGCTCGCGCATCACGATCAGGCGCGACGCGTCCTGATACGGCAACTGGTTCAGCAGGACCGCCTTGATCACGCTGAAGATGGCGGTGTTGGTCCCGATCCCGAGCACCAGCGTCAGGATGGCGACGCAGGCAAAGGTCGGCTGCCGCGCGAGGGAACGCAGGGCGTAGCGGATGTCGCCGATCAGATTGCCCATAGGACGCGGAGTATACCCCGCAGCCTATGGGTGCCCTTGGTCAACTGACGCCGTGGCGCGGCGGTGCGAACAGCTAGAAGCCGGCCGCCGCCACTTGCGCCATAAAGCTCGACAGCGGGCCGACCTTCTGAATCACGCCGGTCGCCTTCGCCTCGAATTCGACCGTGTTGGTGGCGTCGACCCCGAGGTAGTTGTTCGTCAGAGGGTAAAAGCGGAATGTGACGCCAAACTCGGTCTTCGAGGGAGTGCCACGCGGGGCAAACAGGCTCGGGTAGGTGGCTTCCGCCCAGTTCAGGAATCGCTCGATGTCGCTCTCGCCCGAAGACGTGCCGAACGCCGCAATGATCCGATCGGCTTCGCGTACCCCGGTGAGGTAGGCGCCGTGCACGGTCGAGCGATATTTTTCGTGGGTGTGTTCGCCGGCGAACAGCAGGCTGCTGCTGGCCGGCGCGGCCAGCGTGACGTGATCGTCAAACGTGCAGTTCACCGCCTGGAAGGTGTACGCGCCTAAGGCGTACGGGTCGAGGTTCCAACCCGTGCGGATCGCCCGGCGTGGCGCGACGGCCGATGAACCGAAGATCTTCTGCAGCGTGGGCGTCACGTCCGCGATCAGCTCGGCCTCCGAGAGCGCTTCCAGGGCCAGCCCCTGCTGGCCGAATCCGAACGTCACCAGGCAGTTGAAGTTGCTGAACGTGCGGTAGTTCAGGAAGTAAGCGTACCGTCCGCGCCTGGCCGAGTGATAACCGAAGTACTGCACGTCGGTCGGCCAGAACGCCTGATCGAACAGCAGGAACACCTTGTTGATCTGGCCAAAACCCAGCCGGCCGATCGATGCCTGTTTGTCGGCAGCCAACGCCGGACTGAAGGTGACGCTGCCCGCTTTCAGCACGCCGAGCGGCAACGTGCAGATGCAGTAGTCGCCGGTGAAGGCGCCGTTGTTCGTGGTGACTTGGACGCCGGTGCTCGAGTGCGCGACGGCCGCCACGACGGTGTTCAGACGGATGTCCACGCCTCGCGCCAGCAACTGCGGGATCTGGACGTAGCCGGCCGGAAAAATCACGTCCTTGCCGGGAAACTTCTCGTCGTTGCTGATGTTGCGCGCGGATAGCGCTTCCAGCCAGCCGCCGCTGTCGAATTCCGTAGTGGTCGTGGCCGGATAGACGACGTATGGGTCTTGCGCCAGCGTGGCGTCGGCATCGAGGAGGGCCTGCGCCAGGCTCTTGTCGGGCCCGCCGGCGGCCATTTTCGTGTTCACGATCGAACGCAGCTGGCTGTACTTCGTGCTGCCGAAGTCGAACTGACGCGTGGTCACGTCCGTGCCGGTGCTGTCGAATACGCGGACAGAGCTGTCGTTGGTGAGATACGTGGCGGCGCCCGCCTCGCGCGCGAGCGCGGTGATCGGATTGCCGCCATCCGGTCCATGAATCCAGCCGGCGCCGATATCCATCGGCACGCCCTCGTTGACGTCGGTCCAGACGCGGCCGCCAATGCGGTTGCGCGCTTCCAGCACCGTGACAGCGTGGCCGGCTGCGAGCAACTTGCGCGCGGCGCTGAGGCCGGAGACACCGGCGCCGATGATGACGACGTTGGCGCGCCGACCCGCCGCAAACAGCTTCGCACCCGGCAGCGTTGCGCCCGCGGCCGCCAGCGAGCCGGCGGCGATTCCCTTGAGCAGACGACGACGGACAGGATCGATGGTATCGCTCACGCTGTTCTCCTCGTGATAAACATCATTGCCAGCGCCGACAAACCGCGGTCGACGTCCACCTGGCGACGGCCTAGAAGAGTACTCGCACGCCGCCGCCAATCTGCAGGCCACCAGCGCGGACGTCGATCGAGCGGCTCACCGAGGCGGTCGTCGAACCCGGATCGATCGTGACGTTCGCGCGCGAATAGCGCGTCGTTGAACCGAGACCGAAGTGGGACGCGAGCACCCACGTCAGGTCGGCGCCGACGTTCCAGCCGACGGCGGTGTTCGTCGCGGTCGCGATGATCACCTGATTGAGCCTGATCGACGTGAATCCCGCGCTCTCGTCGAACTCGACGCTGCGCACGACGTCCTGCTTCACGCTGAACACGCTCGGTCCGGCCGAAAGCATCACGCGGCCCTTCTTGCCGAGCGGCAGCGCATACAACGCCTGGATGTGCGTACCGATTTCCTGGCGGTTGAGGCTTGTAGCCGTACCGGTCAGCGAGCGCGGTTTGTTGGCCGAGGTCGGATTCGGGACCGACAGATCGAACGTCGCATCGGACGGGCGCCGGAACCACGAGCCGGTGACGCCGACGCCGAACGATCCTGTCAGCCGTACGCCTCCACCGATGTCGAACATGGCGCCTTTGGTCGATCCGTACGCGGCGTTGAACACGTCCTTCTCGGTTTTCGAAAACGCGTCAGCGAGGCTCACCGATTCCGAGAGGCTGTTGCTCGACACCTGAAATGGGACATCAATGGTGACGAAGGCGCGTTCGGGCCATGCCGCAGACTCCTGCGCCGCGGCCGGCGCCGCCAGCGCGCACAACGCCACACATGCGAATACCTGACGAATCATGACGGTGTTCTCCTACGGCAGCCGGCGACGCGTCGCGACGACGGTCACCGAGATGGTCTTGCTGGTTGAGATGCCGCCGCTGTTTGTGGCGGTCAGCGTGATGGTGTGCAGGCCGGCCGCCAGATTCTTGGCGACGAGGATCTCGCCGGTGCCCAGGCGTCCCGAGATGTCCGACGTCCAGACAAGCGACGCGTCGGGAAGTTCGCCGTCCTGCAGATCTTCGACCATGACATCGAGCACCACTCCGGCGCCCTGCTGGACGACGGGCTGGGCGAGCGGCTTGATGAACACGTCCGGCGCCTTGAACGGCACGCGGAATTCGGCGCTCTCCGCGAATGACGAGTTGATGCCGTCGCTGGCGGTGATGCGGATCCTGGCGTGGTTGCCGCCGGCCACCTTGCTGAAGTCTTCGGTCCACCGCGAATCGCGGATGTTGGCGATGATCTCTTCGAAGTCGTTGTGCGGCGCGGTGACGTCCGGGTCGTACTCGACGGTGTAGGTCAGCGCGTCGTTGTCGGCGTCAGTACCCGTCCAGGAAATCGACGTCACGCCGTTGAAGATGCCGCCGACACCGAGCGAAACGTTCGACACAACCGGTGCATTGGCGCTGACCGGCACGTCCCTGACCACCGTGCTGCCGTTGAGGATTCGAAACTTCGTCGTCCCCGTCGGAAAACGAATCACGCCTTCGAATGGCGCCTCGGTGAGATGTTTCTGCGGCTCGCCTTTGCCACCGGGCAGATCGAAGATCGGCGACAACGCGGTGGTCGCCAGCCGCTGTCCCGCGGAATTCAGCGCGGCGATCATCAGCGTTCCGGTGGTGTCTGGAATCACGTCCGTGTCGTCCAGAAATGACTGCCAGGGATCGAGGCGGACATCGGCCGCCGAACCCGGGTTCGCCTTCAGGAAGCCGGAGAATTCCAGCAGGCGCTGACTGCCGGCGCCGGTGACGACGGAGGTCGGAACAATCCTGCGCCGCGACTGTGCCAGAAGCGCGGCGCCTGTCGGCGGCACCAGACGATCGAAGATCCAGTCGTACGCATCCTGCGTCGTCCAGAACTGCGCCTGCAAGCCGCCCGATCCCATGTACTCCGCCATGTCGGGCAGCGGCCCGCGCCCTCCGACTTCATAGGGATAGTGGGAGGCGGGGACCAGCGTGCCGCCGACGCCCGGCAGTGCCGTTCTGCCGGCCGTGCACGTCACCGGCTGGCGTGTGTCGAAATCGGATCCGGAAAAAGCGTCGGCGGTCGGGTTGGCGGCGCAGCTGAATGTCCCGCCGTTGTACGAGTCGCCAATCTTGTAGTTGTGCGCAATCTCGTGCGCGACGGTCGCGGGCGCGTCTTCGTCGGTCGCCACAATGATGTTGGCGGGCGATCCGATCGTGTAGCCCTGGCCGTTGCCGTTGGGATAGGTGCCGTAGCGCGCGGGAATGAAGCCGAGGATCTTGTCGAAACAGCCGTCAGCCTGCTTGTTGGCGGCGCAGTGCGGCGGGTTCAATTTCCCGAGGGCGTCCCACAGGAGAAACTTGCCTTCGTCGGTCTCGATGTTGACCGCCGACGCATCGAATTCCTCACGCGTCGTCCAGACGATGCCGTCCTGCGCGACGGGGAACACGTTGCGCGTGTAGGCCCACATCGACTTCCAGGCATCGTTGGGAACCGAGAGGACCGTGCCGTTGTAGTTGGTTCTCACGGCCATCGCCAGCACGCGGAGCTTCGCGCGCTCGACGAACTGATAGGTCGTCCCGGACGTACTCCGGGCCTGACCGTTGACTCTGACGTCGAACACGTAGCTGCCGGCCGCCCAGTTGCCGCAGGTGGCGCGGTTCGGACACAGAAAATCCACGGTGTTGGTGGCGCCGCTGTACGTATTCGGTGTCAGCGTCACCACGATCGCACCGTTCCGGGTGACGGTTGCGCTCGTCTGCGAAGGGTCGACGGTGACGGACGCGGCCATGAGAGCGCGAACGACCGTGTCCTTGCCGGCGACGAACTTCAGCGCGCCGTTCTTCTGGACGCCGATGGCCTGATTGATTTGGACCGACTGGATGGCTTGCGCCCGGGCATTGGTGGCAAACGCCCCGCACAGAACGAGAATCGACAGAACACGCATGCGCTGGCTCACTTGAGCACCCCTAATCGAGAAGTTTCAGGAATTACGTTCGCAGAGTCCTAATTTGTCGTAGACATTTCCACCAAACTCAGCAATAAGCGACACTACGTCCGCATTTCCTGGCAAACCCGCTACCTGGAATAGCGAAGGCGACGCGCCGCGTATACTCCCGCGACCATGAACTCTCCCGCGAAGCGCTGGGATGTCATTGGAATCGGCGAGAACTCCGTCGATTTCGTGAACATCCTGCCCGCGTGCCCGCAGCCGCGCGGACCGCTGGCAAAAATGCGGATCCGCGAGCGCCGCGTTCTGTGTGGCGGCCAGATGGCGACGGCGATGTCCGCGTGCGCGAGCCTGGGACTCCGCGCGAAGTATGTCGGCGTCACCGGCGCCGACGACAACGGCCGGCTCATTCGTGCGGCCCTGCAGGATCGCCACATCGACATCAGCGACGTCATCGTGCGCGACGTCAACAACCGGTGCGCGATCATCCTCGTGGACGAGAGTACCGGCGACCGCATGGTGCTGTGGGATCGCGACGAGGATCTGCGTCTGCGCGACGCGGAGCTCCCGGCCGGCGCGTTCGCGGACGCCTCGGTCGTGCACGTGGACGATGTGGACGGCGAGATCGCCGTGCGGGCGGCCCGGCTGGCGCGCGCCGCGGGCGCGTTGGTCACGAGCGACATCGATCGGCTGACGCCCCGCACCGAAGAACTCGCCGCAAGCGTGACGCACGCGATCTTCGCGCAGCATGTGCCGTCTCACCTGTCCGGCCTCGACGACACCGAAGCGGCGCTGCGCAAACTCCGCAAAACGATGAACAACGTCCTGGTCGTCACCCTGGGCGAGCATGGGGCGATGGCGATGGAGGGCGATCGCTTTTACCACGTGCCCGCGTTCGCGGTGCAGGCGGTGGATACCACCGGTGCGGGCGATGTGTTCCGCGGCGGTTTCATCCACGCGCTCGTCAACGGCCTGCCGATCGAGCAGGCACTGCGGATGGGCAACGCGGCCGCGGCGGTGAGTTGCACGCGGCTGGGTGCGCTCAACGGCGTACCGACGCTCGAGGAAGTGCACGAGTTGATGGCCGCCAACGTCCGGAGGTGATCGCATGAGGGCCGCGGTGATGAGCCTGCTGATGACGGCGCTGCTCGGATGGTTCGCGCGCGCGCCGCCGACGGACACGTTCACGCGGACGTTCTCGTTCGATCGAGCGGGCGAGGTCGTGGCGCGGATTCATGCCGGCTGCGCGAAATGCGACTGGGGAGAGACCGGCCGCGAAGCGGTGGCGCTCCGGCTGTCGGTCGACGGCACGTACTCGCAGCATGTGTTCCTGTCCCGCGGTGAGGAGGCGGCCGACTACCGCGTCCGTCTCGGCACGCTGGCGCCGGGACGCCACGAGTTGCGCATCGAACGCGATGCGCACCTGAGCGCGAAGGGCGCGGGCCCTGCGTCGATCGATGTCGCATCGATTGGCCTCGTGGCCGAGGGCGCGGACGACTTCACCGCGCAATCGATGGCGCCGATCGTCTACGCGCGGCCGAACACGGTCGGCAGGTTCACCGATCTCCCGCTGCTGATGTGGTACGAGGTCGAGCGCACCGCGCGCGGGCGTCAGTTCCGCTACTCGGTGATCTTTTCCAACGAGGACGGCGGCACCCAGACCGATCGCCTGATGGCGACCTGGGGTCGGACGACCGACATCGAGTTCGTTTACGGTGTGGAGATCGACGCGGCCGGCCGCGTGCTCGCGGAGGAATTCCAGGGACCCGGGCACGAAGTGCCGGCGTTCAAGGGTCAGCACCAGGGCCGCCATCCGTTGTTGTGGGTCTCGACCGACAACAACATGGTCAGCGAATCGGGGCCGACGCAGATGCGCTATGCACCGGAAGCCATGAAATTCGACCTCACCGATGTGTCGCGCGAAGCGGTGATGGACGCGAACCCGTGGACGTACGCGATCGCATCGCTCGAGATGCGCCGCGAGGGGAAGATCGTTGATGACGCACCGCCGGGCAACAACACCATCTCCGATCCGCGACGGTTCGTGTACGTCGAGGCCTGCGGACAGGTCGGCAATGCCGCGCTCGCGATCAGTGTAGGGAGCGTCCGGCTTCGGCCGGACCCTGAGCCGATCTGGACACCCTCCGATCGCGGCCTGCGTCAGTACCGCATCGCGCGCGACGGCTGCTTCCGCATCGCGACCCCGATGCCCGCCGGCACGCGCGCGTCGGACATCCGCGCGATTCGCGTGCAGGCGTTCGAACGTCCGCCCGCCGCCGGCGCCGCGCCGGTCGCCCCGAATCCCGTGACGCTGACCCGCGTCAACAAAGCCTTCATGCTCGACGAGCACTACCTGCCAGGCCCATCGATTCTGAAGTGGGAGGGGACGGCCACGATTCGGGCCGGCGGCGATCCGTTCGAGGTCGGCGTTCCATGACGATCTCCGATCGAGCACCCGCGCTCGAGATGCGCGGCATTCGCAAGGCATTCCCGGGCGTGGTCGCGCTCGACGATGTCGATTTCGCTGTCGATCCGGGCGACGTCCACATGTTGCTGGGCGAAAACGGCGCCGGGAAGTCGACGCTGATGAAGATCCTCGGCGGTGCGTACCGCAAGGACGCCGGCCAGATCCGGATCGGCGGCCGCGTCGTGGAGATCGAGAGTCCGCGCGCCGCGCACGCGCTCGGCATCCGCGTGATCTACCAGGAGTTCAATCTCGTTGCGCATCTCTCGGTGGCCGAAAACATTTTTCTGGGATCCTTGCCGACACGCTGGGGTGGCATTGTCGATTGGCGGGCGCTGGCCATTCGCACATCGCACCTACTGCAGGATCTCGGGATGACGCTGGACCCGAACGCGCTGGTGGCTGGCCTTGGCCTGGCGCAGCGGCAGATGGTGGAGATCGCGAAAGCGCTCGCCCCCTCCTCTGCCATGGCTTCGGCGGACAAGCCTGACGCGAAGATCCTCGTGATGGACGAACCCTCGTCCGCGCTGACCAGCCGCGAAGTCGATCGCCTGTTCGCGCTCGTCGAACGCCTCGCCTCGCGCGGCGTGGCGATCGTCTACATCACGCACCGGCTCGACGAGGTGTTTCGCATCGGCCGTCGCATCACGGTCATGCGCGACGGACGTCATGTGACGACGAGGGCGATCGGCGAGGTGGATGTGCCGGAACTCGTGCGGATGATGGCGAACCGCGACCTCAGCGAGCATTTCCCGAAAGTGCGCGTGGCGCGCGGCGCCGAACTGCTACGGGTCGAAGGACTCACTGTCCGCGGCGTGCTGTCCGACATCAACCTCTCGCTGCACGCCGGCGAAGTGGTGGGAATCTCCGGCGTGCTCGGGGCCGGACGGACCGAACTCGCGCGCGCGATCGCCGGCGCCGATCGTTTCGATTCCGGCCGGTTGTTTGTCGACGGCAAAGGCGCGCGCTTTCGCGGTCCGGCAGACGCAATTGCCAGTGGCGTCGGTCTGCTGCCGGAGGATCGCAAGGCTCAGGGTCTGGTGCCCGCGCTGAACGTGGCGCGGAACATCGCGCTCCCGCATGCCCGACGCATGGCCACGCTGGGCGTGCTGCCGGGACGTTGCGAGGCCGACCTGGCTGCGCCGATTGCCGAGGAGCTCCGCGTGAAAGCGACGCCGACCCAGCCAGTGCAGCTGTTGAGCGGCGGCAATCAGCAGAAGGTCGTTCTCGGCAAGTGGCTCGCAGGAGCCAGTCGCATCTTCATCTTCGACGAGCCGACCCGCGGCATCGACGTCGGCGCGAAGGTCGAGATCTATCAGCTGATGAATCGCCTGGCCGCGCGCGGCGCCGGCATCATCATGATTTCGTCTGAGCTGCCGGAACTGCTCGGCATGAGCGATCGCATTCTGGTGATGCATCGCGGGCGCATTCACGCAGAATTCTCGTCTGCCGACGCCACCGAAGAAAATGTGCTGCGCGCCGCACTGGGGCTGGCGAGCCCTGCCCTGAGCGACGCAGCACTGCCTGCCGGAGTCGAACGGTGAGGGCCGCTCGCCAGTTCGGCACACTGATCGGACTGGTGCTGCTGTGCGCCGCGCTGTGGATTCTCACGCCCCACTTCCTCACCCTCTCCAACCTCGTCAACATCGTCGAGCAGACGAGCATTAACGCAATCGTCGCGGTCGGTATGACGTTCGTGATCCTGTCGGGCGGGATTGATCTGTCGGTGGGATCGATTGTCGCGCTGGCCGGCGTGGTGCTCGGCGCCGCGTTGCAGGGCGGCCAGCCGCTGCCGGTGGCCTTGATCCTCGCCGCTCTCACCGGCGTCGCGTGTGGATTAGCGAACGGCGCGCTGATCAGCTGGGGCCGTCTGCCGCCGTTCATCGTCACGCTGGGAACGATGAGCATCGCGCGTGGCGGGGCGCTGCTCTTCACCGAAGGACGCCCTGTCTCCGGCTTCGACGCCAGCTTTCGCGCGATCGCCACCGGCCGCGTGGGCGTGGCGCCGGCGCCCGTGATCGCGATGGCAGTGGTCTACGCCGCCGCGTATTTCGTGCTCGCGCGCACGACGTTCGGACGCTACGTCTACGCGATCGGTGGCAACGAGGAGGCGACGCGCCTGTCTGGCGTCTCGATTCGTTTTCACAAGACGATGATCTATGGTGTGTCCGGGCTGATGAGCGCGTGCGCGGCGGTGCTGTTGACCGCGCGGCTCAATTCCGCGCAGCCGATTGCCGGCATCAACTACGAACTCGACGCGATTGCAGCGACGGTGATTGGCGGCGCCAGCCTGATGGGCGGCGAGGGCACGCTCGGCGGCACGCTGGTCGGCGCGCTGATCATGGGTGTGCTGAGGAACGGCCTCAACCTGCTGGGCGTCTCGTCGTTTCTTCAGCAGATTGTCATCGGTGGCGTGATCGTGATTGCGGTCCTGCTGGACACCGTTCTGAAGAGAAAACATCGGACGTAGGACGCTCGGCTGAAGCCTTCGCGCTACATCAGGGCGTGTCGCGTGCGCGCGACGTAGCGCGAAGGCTTCAGCCGAGCGGGAACGATATTATGAAAAACACACTCGCCCTGGTTTTACTCGTTGCCGCTGTCTCCGCGTCGTGCAATCGCAGCGGTCCGGCGGCAGGGAACGGCAAGCCGACAGTGGCGCTGGTCCTCAAGACGTTGAACCATCCGTTCTTCGTCGACATGCGCCGCGGCGCGCAGGAGGCGGCCGATCGTCTGGGCGTCAATCTGCAGGTGCAGGCGGCCGAGCGCGAGATCGACGTCGAGAAGCAGATGCAGATCGTCGAGAACATGATCCAGACCGGGATCCAGGTGCTGATTATTACGCCGAGCGGCTCGCGCGAAATCGTGCCTGCGCTGGTCAAGGTGATGAACGCCAAGGTGCCGATCGTTGCCGTCGATACGCGCCTCGATGCGAAGACCGCGGCGGACGCCGGCGTGCGCACCGAGACGTTCATCGGATCCGACAACTACGCGGGCGGCAAGCTCGCCGGCGAGCATCTGGTGAAGGTGACCGGCGGCAAGGCGCGCGTCGCGATCCTCGAAGGGATTCCGGGTCACGAGACCGGCGACTCGCGGCTGCGCGGATTTCGCGACGCCGTGAAGGACGCCGCGGGCATGACGATCGTGGCGTCGCAGCCGGCCAACTGGGAGCGCGATCAGGGATTCAACGTGTTCCAGAACATGCTGCAGGCGCATCCGGATATCACCAGCGTGTTTGCGTGCAGCGATCTGATGGCGCTCGGCGCGATTGAAGCGATCGCCGCGGCGGGAAAGACCGGCACGATCCGCGTGATCGGATTCGACGCGCTCGCCGATGCGAGGAAGGCGATCGATGCGGGCACGATGGAAGCGTCGGTGGCGCAATTCCCCTCGGAGATGGGTCGTGTGGCGGTGGAAAGCGCGGTGAAAGTGATTCGAGGCGAGAAGCTTCCGGCCGATATCGGCGTGAAGCTCGCGCTCGTGACCAAGGACAATACGAAATGACAGCGACGCGAACGAGCAGGCTGGCGGTGGGACTGATTGGCGCGGGACGCCTGGGTCGCGTCTACGCGCGCGACCTGGCCAGCCGCATTGCCGAAACGAAGCTGGTGGCGATCGCCGATACGGCGGGTTCGCTGGCGCAGGATGTGGCGGCCGAATTCGACGTGCCGAAGCACTACACCAATCCGATGGCGCTCATCGACGACCCGGCCGTCGACGCCATCGTCATCGTCAGCCCGACCGACACGCATCGCGAGATGGTGATTGCCGCCGCCGGCCGCAAGAAGCCGACGTTCTGCGAGAAGCCGCCGTCGATTGCGCTGGATGCGGCGGACGAGATGCGGCACGCGATCGAACGCTCGGGCATGTTCTTCCAGATGGGGTTCATGCGCCGGTTCGACGCCGGCTACGCCTCGGCAAAAAAACAGATCGAGGAGGGGCGCATCGGCATGCCGCTGGTGTTCAAGTCGACCTCGCGCGATCCGTTTCGCCCGAGCCTCGAGTACGCGAACCCGAAGAGCAGCGGCGGCATGCTGCTCGACATGGGCATCCACGATTTCGATCTGGCCCGCTGGTTCATGGGCGACGTGCGCAGCGTCTCGACGATCGGCGCGACGATCGCCTATCCGGAGCTGGCCACCGTCGGCGACATCGACAACGCCGTCTCGAGCCTTACCTTCGCCAGCGGCAAGCTTGGCGTCGTCGATCTGAGCCGCAGCGGGATCTACGGATACGACATCTCGACGGAGATTCTTGGCCTGGAGGGCACGCTGCGCATCGGCTACCTGCGCGAAACGCCGGTGATGCTGATGACCAGGAATTCCGTGGCGCACGACACCGTGCCGTATTTCATGGAGCGATTCCGCGACGCCTACACGACGCAGTTGCAGAACTTCGCGCAGAACGTGCTGCAGGAGCGGCCGGCGCCGATCACCATCGAGGACGGGATCGAGGCGCTGCGCATCGGCGTCGCCGCCACGCGTGCGCACGAGACGGGTCGGACGGTGGTCGTCTCGGCGATCAAGGCGTGATCACGACCAGAAGAAACCGCGAGATCACGATCGGAAGAAACCGCGGAGACCGCAAAGACCGCAGAGTCCAGGGTGGCCACGAAGACACGAAGACAGGAAGACAGGAAACGGATCAATGTACTGGGCAACAACGTTGTTTCTCGTCGCTGCGGCTGTCGCGGCTGTCGCGGCCGCCGCGCCCGCCGATCGCGATGCGATTCGCGTCGCTCGGACAGCGCAGAATGCGGCGATCGCTGCCGGCGATCTCGATCGTGCGGCCACCTTCTGGACCGAGGACGTCACGGTCCGTCGCGCGCTCGGACAATCGCTCAGTGGTCGAGAGGCGGCAAGAAGGGCGCTCGAACCGCCGACGCCGCCAGCACCTCGGCTGATCTATCAGCGTCTGACGAAGGACGTCGAGGCCAGTCCGAAATGGCCGCTCGCGTTCGAGACGGGAATCTGGGAAGGGCACCAGACGACGATCGCCGGACCGGTCGTGATCGGCGGACGCTACTCGGCGCAGTGGGTGAAGCGGGGCGATCGCTGGCTGATTCGGTCAGAAGTTTTCGTCGCTCTCACATGCGCAGGCGTCGGCTGCGAATCCGTCGCCGTGCCGTAGTCCCGTGCTCTGATGGCACGTTTCGCGTTGGCCCCGACCTACAGCGGATGCGCATCCGGTAGAAACCGGCGGCGCTCCCGTGGCCGGTCACGAAACGCTGCGCCCGTTATCGAGGAGTAATCCCGTGTGCACTGTCGCTCCGCCGATATCATCCAGCCACTTGGCCCTCGCTCCCGGCACCCGCCTCGGCGACTACGAAGTCAGCGCGCCCATCGGCGAAGGCGGAATGGGCCAGGTATCCCGTGCGCGCGATACCACGTTGGGATCGCGACGCCACCATCAAAATCCTCCCCGAGGCATTCGCGCACGGCAGCGAGCGCCTCGCCCGCTGCCAGCGTGAAGCCAAGACGCTCGCCTCCCTGAATCATCCGCACATCGCGGCGATCTACGGCTTCGAGAAATCCGCCGGCATGCACGCCCTCGTGATGGAGCTCGTCGAGGGCGACGACCGGTCGCAGCGGATCGCGCGCGGCGCGATTCCGATCGATGAGGCGCTGCCCATCGCGAGGCAGATCGCGGACGCGCTCGAAGCGGCGCACGAGCAGGGCGGAAGATACCGGCGGGCGGCGGCGATGCCGAGCCGGTGACGTCGCTGGCGGCGGGCGAGATGAGCCATCGCTGGCCATTCACGTTGCCGGACGGCAAGGCGATCCTGTTCTCGATCTGGAACGACATCGGATGGGAGCCGGCGCGCATCGTCGCTCAGCGGATGGGGAGCCAGGAACACAAAGTGATTGTGCCGGCGGGCGGAGGGTACGCGCGCTTTGTCGCCGATGGACCTCGCGCCGCCGGCTTCCTGGTCTACGCGCGCGAGGAAGGGCTGATGGCGGCGCGCTTCGACCCGGCGCGGCTCGAAGTCACGAGCCCCGCAGTACCCATCGTCGACAACGTGGTGACGAACCTCTCGGGTGGCGCGCATTTCGACGTGTCCGCAAGCGGCACGCTGGCGTACGTGCCAGGTAACGGGGGAGAAGCCAACCGCGACCTGGCGTGAGTCAGCCTCGACGGCCGCGCCACGCCGGCTCTTCGCGTGCAAGGCCTGGGGCGCGTGTGGTCGCTGTCGCCGGATGGGACGCGGATTGCGCGGCACAACGTGTCCGGCACCAGCAAGGACGTGTGGATCGACGATCTGGTCAGGGGCACGAACACGCGGGTCACCAGCCAGGGCTTCAATTTCTATCCGCAGTGGTCGAGGAACGGTGCATGGCTGGCATTCAGCCGGCGGCGCGGCCGTTTCTGAAAACGCGATTCTCCGAACGCGACGCCGCGTTCTCGCCGGATGGCTGATGGATCGCGTATGAATCGAACGAATCGGGCCGCTTCGAGATCTACGTGCGCGCGTACCCGGAGGGTATCCGGAAGTGGCCCGTGTCGACCGACGGTGGCGTGCTCGCGGCGTGGTTCGATGCCGCAGGGTTCGAGAACCAGTACAGCGTCGCACCCGACGGAAAACGTCTGCGGCTGATGCCGCTGCTCGCGCCCGAAGCGGCGCCCACCCAGGTTCACCTCGTGCTGAACTGGCTGGAGGAACTCCGCCGGCGCGTACCCTCCAAATGAGCGGCGACCTCTCTATCGCGTCCGCTAGGTGTGACTTGTCGCCCCACCGCCGATGGCCAACGGTTCCTCTCAACACCGTCGTCGATCGGCCGACGCACCCGTCGTTGACGGTCATCCTCAATTGGACGGCGGGTCTCAAGAAATAGACGGTTCAGCCGACGGTTTCCTCGCCCCGGGCCGACCCTTGCGCGACCGCGGCAACCTGGGCGCGCGCGCAGGCACGCCGTGCGTTTCGCGATCGACGCGTTCAGCGAGAAACACTTTCAGCAGCGACTGATACGGCACATCCCGTTTGTTGGCGAGCGCTTTCAACGTGGCCAGCAGTGCCGCGGGGAGTCGCAACGAGATCGTTTCCGTTGAGGGTTTGAGATTGGGAAAGACCGCCACACGCGCCTTGGCCCAGTCGACGAACGGACTCGTATCGTGCGTCTCCCAGAACGTGCGTTCCTCAGCCTCGGAGCGGAACGTCGGCATGGCTTTACGAGCGTGTCGCTTGGTCATAACACTTCCTCTCGGGACGACTCATCGGCCGCGCAGAGATCACGCGGAGCCGTGGCCCACGGATCGTGAAGACGATCGTCAGCAGACGATCCCCGTCCGTGCGGCCGAATGCAAACCAACGCCCTTCGGTGCCTGACCGCGCGTCTGTCACGACGACCGGCCGGTTCAGACACACCTGTTCGGCTTCTGTCTGGCTGACCTCGTGACGTGTCCAATTCTTCGACGCGTTCGCCTCGTCCCACTGGAATCCTTCGACGTCCTGGAAGAACTCCGATAGCAGGGCCACGATTCAGTATACGCCTATCATATACATCAGGCTCAAGGACCTGACGATGCACTTCGAAACGTGGGGGCCTTCTAATCCCCGGGCGCTCAGCCGTCCCGCCCTTATAATCCAGCCACTTGGCCCTCACCCCCGGCTCGCGCCTCGGCGTCTACGAAGTTACTGCGCAGATCGGCGCCGGCGGCATGGGCGAGGTCTATCGTGCGCGTGATACCAAGCTCAATCGTGATGTCGCGCTAAAAGTCCTCCCGGATTCATTCGCCAGCGATTCGGATCGGCTCGCCCGATTCACGCGCGAAGCGCAAACCCTCGCGTCGCTGAACCATCCGCACATCGCCGGCATCTACGGGCTCGAAGAGAGTGGCGGCGTCTCGGCGCTCGTGATGGAACTGGTCGAAGGCGAGGATCTTTCGCAGCGCATCGCGCGGGGAGCGATCCCGATGGATGAGGCGCTGCCGATCGCCAACCAGATCGCCGAGGCGCTCGAGGTCGCACGAGCAAGGGATCATCCACCGCGATCTGAAGCCCGCGAACATCAAAGTACGCGCCGACGGCACGGTGAAGGTCCTCGACTTCGGGCTCGCCAAGGCGATCGACGGGCCGGGTGGGTCCGGTCGGTCGGGTGAGTTCGCGTCGATGTCGCCGACGCTGACGACGCCCGCCATGATGACGGGCGTGGGGATGATCCTCGGCACGGCCGCGTACATGAGTCCGGAACAAGCCAAAGGCCGCGCGGTGGACAGGCGCAGCGACATATGGGCGTTTGGAGCCGTGCTGTTCGAGATGCTGACGGGCACCCGCGCCTTCGGTGGCGACGACGTCCAGGACACGTTCGTCGCGATCATGCGGGATGAGCCGGATTGGGCACGGCTGCCTGCGGCACTCCCGTTCGCACTCGGCACCTACCTGAAGCGATGTCTCCGGAAGGACGCCAAGCAGCGCGTACAGGCGATGGGCGATGTGCGCTTGGCGCTGGAGGGCGCATTCGAGGCGACCGCGCCGCAGATAGCTGCGCCACCTGCGGCGGCCGCACCATCGTCTGTCGTGGTGCGCGCGCTTCCATGGACGGTCGCCGGCATCTTCGGCGTCGCGCTGATCGCGGCGCTCGTGTTGTGGGCGCCGTGGCGGGCGGACCTGGCAGTCGACCCGCAGATGGTCCAGTACACGGTGGCTCAGCCGGACAAGGGCACAGCCGCGGAATCCCTTGCGATCTCGCCAGACGGCCACTACATCGTCATGCAAACGAGCGGGAGTGGGCAACAGCTCTGGGTCCGGTCGCTCGATTCTCTCCAGACTCAACCCTTGAGCGGGACGGAAGGTGCATTGTTCCCCTTCTGGTCGCCGGACAGCCGCTACATTGGCTTCTTCGCGCAGAATCAGCTCAAGAAGATCGCCGTGACCGGCGGACCCGCGCAAGCGCTGTGCGACGCCCCCACAGGCCGCGGCGGCGCCTGGAGCCGCGACGGCGTGATCGTGTTTGCGCCGAACAATGGAGACAGCGGTTTCAGCCGGGTGTCCGCGGCGGGCGGCGTGCCCGTTCCGCTCACCACGAAGCGTGACGGCGGTGGCAACGTTCGATGGCCCGTGTTCCTGCCTGATGGCCGGCGCTTCCTCTATCTCGGCTTCCGCGGGAAAGTGAACGGCATCTTCGTGGCGTCGCTGGACACCGGCGACGGTCGGCGTCTCGTGCTGGATGAATCGAATCCCCAGTATGTACCGCCCTCTTCCCGGAATCCGTTCGGTCATCTGCTCTTCGTCCGGCAGCAGACGCTGATGGCGCAGCCGGTCGATCCGCAAACCCTGGATCCGAAGGGTGATCTCTTCCCCGTGGCCGAGCGGGTTGCGCTCGGTGCGAGCAATGGCCAGTACTTGCACTCGGCTTCCAGGAACGGGATCCTGGTCTTGTATTCAGGTGGTGGCACTGGCAGTAGCAACCAGTTGGCGTGGTTCGATCGCACCGGCAAGGAAGTAGGAACGGTCGGTGCTCCGGCGCGAAGTCGGAACGCGATTGCGCTGTCGCCGGACGGCAAACGCGTCGTGGTCGAACGGAACCTCGAGGGCCCGTCCAGCGATTTGTGGATCACCGACATGGAGCACAGCGGGACGGAGACACGGCTGACCTTCGACGCATCGATCAATCGAGATCCGGTCTGGTCGCCGGATGGCCGCCGCGTGGCGTTCGCTTCCACCCGGAAGGGCCATGCAGATCTCTACCTGAAAGCATCCAATGGCACCGGCGAGGACGAGCTGCTATTCGAGTCCAAGGATGCGAAGGGTCCCACCGACTGGTCGCGCGACGGCCGGTTTCTGATCTTTGTCAACACGGACGCAAAGACCAGCGAAGATCTGTGGGCGTTGCCCGTCACCGGTGACAAGAAACCGATCCCCCTTCTGCGGACGCAATATCGGGAGGGGCAGGCTCAGCTGTCGCCGGACAGCCGGTGGCTGGCCTACGCGTCCAACGAGTCCGGACAATACCAGGTCTACGTGCAGCCCTTCGCGCCAGGCCGGGACACGCCCATGACGGGCAAATGGCAGATCTCCACCACGGGAGGCGAGCAGCCCCGCTGGCGCGGCGACGGGAAGGAGCTGTTCTACTTGGACCGTGATCGGAAAGTGATGGCGGTGGACGTGAGAGCCACCGCGCAAAGCTTCGACCGGGGCGCGCCGCGGGGCCTCTTTGATTCGCGCATTAATAACTTTAGTCGAGCGTACGCGCCTAGCCCGGATGGCGCGCGGTTCCTGATGCCCGTGCCTCAGGGCGCGCGCGGCGAGGCGCCGCCACTGACGGTCGTCGTGAACTGGCTCAGCGGCGTCAAGAAATGAGCGGATAGCTCCTCCCTGGTCGCGTAGGGAGACCTACCACACCGCAGTTAGTCGGAGGCCGCAGTGCGAATGCCGAGTGTCGCGGAGGCGATGGTTGTTGGAGCCCTGATCGTCTTCACGACGCTGGTGACGCCGCTCGTTGGGCAGGATGCAGAGTCGAACAATCGACTGCGTGCGCTCTTGCGGCCAGTCCCTCCGCTGCCTGTCGCGCGAGTTGACCTAACGCTGCCCCCGCCTCTGAGGCTCGAAGGGATCTCAGCGGTGACGGTCGATCGGCAGGGACATCTGTACGTCATCCATCGACCGGTGCAGGGCGACCCGATCGTCGTGCTGGACGCACAGGGGCACTTCGTTCGGTCGTGGGGCAAAGGAATGTTCGCCACTCCCCACGGGATCCGCATCGATCCGGCCGGTGACGTCTGGACCTTGGACGCCCACACCTCGATCGTCATCAAGTTCACGCCGGAAGGGAAGAAGCTCCTGGAGATCAGCGTGGGAGACATCCCGGACAGGACCCAGGAGTTTTGCGGTGCCACAGACATCGCGTTCGCCGCAACGGGGCATGTCTTTATCGCCGATGGCTACTGCAATGCGCGCGTGATCGAGTACGACGCGGCGGGACGGAAGATTCGTGAGTGGGGCAAGCACGGTAGCGGGCCTGGCGAGTTCAACACCGTCCATTCGATCGTGACGGGGCCGGACGGTCACTTGTACGTGGCCGACCGCGAAAACGGTCGCCTTCAGTGGTTCGACCAGCAGGGGACGTTTCTCGGCCAGTGGCGGTATGGCGGACAGTTCTACGCGGTCGCGTTCGGCCCCACTGGCGAGTTCTACGCGGCGATGCACCCGAAGGGCGTGCCGCTCGACAGCGAGTTCAGCGTGGTTCAGATCGACCTCGCAAACGGAACGATCCTTGGCAAGTTCGAGGTGCGCTCTCACGAATTGGCGGTGATGCCTGACGGCACGTTGTTGCCTGCGACGAGAGGGACGCAGTTGGTGCTCTTGAAGCCAAGGCAGCAGAAATGAACCAGGAACCTATCGTCACGGCAGCGGACGACGGGTTCCTGACTGGGTCACCGCGTACTGATCTGTGATCGCGACTAAAATTGGAGTGCGCGGGTGCGCGCCCGGTTGGCCGACGTCGGGATCCGCGTGGTGCAAACGCCGGTTGAGGCGCCGAATGCGAATGCCTACGCTGGGCGGTTCGTGCGCTCCATCAAACAGGAGTGCTTGCACCGCGTCATCCCGTTCGGCGAACGGCATTTCCGTCGAACGATCGCCGAACACGCCGACACTATCATCGTGAGCGCAATCACCAAAGGATTGAACACGAACCGATCGACGCTGCTGCCAGCGAGCCAGGAAAATATCGGCCGCATGCACCGCCGTCCGCGGCTCGGTGGGCTCCTCAATTACTACTCGTGCGCGGCGTGAAGACTCGCGAGCGGGCGATTCGACCGCTCGGCCGACGAATGAGACATTACGGGGCCTGATCGCGGCCGGGCGCACCACTCTCCGACCTTCCTGCGGGCCATGGCGTGCCGCCGACACGAAGAAGGGCAGCCGCGAGGCTGCCCTTCTTTGCCGCTCAACCGGCGATCGGCCGACGACTACTTGAGGAACGTGAACGTGGAGAACACGTCGTAGTAGCCGGCCGGTACCGTAATCCCGACAACCGCACCAGCTGTTGAAACGGCCCCTCCGCAGTCGGCCGTGCCGCCAATATGAATCGTCAGCGGCGTGAAGACCGGCGTCGGCGTGCTTGCCTGCGGGGGAACGGTGCCGAAGGGGCTGACGTCGACCCCGTCGCCGTATTCGCAATACTTCATTGGAGCACTTGTGGAACTCGTGGGCAGTCCAGCGGTCAAATAGTCCTGTCTGTGGATCAGAATGCGCGGCCAGACGCCGACGTTGCCTGCGCTGGTCTTGAGGGCAGCCGCGCCGACGAACACGGTGCAGACGCCGTGTTCGGGCTTACAGGTGAAGCGGAATGTTCCACTCGCGGTGTCGCCAACCGGCGAACCGAGCCGCGTGGAATACGCCGCCCACACACTCGGCGTCGCGGTGGCACCGCGCTGAACGGCAATGGCACCGACTCCGTACTCGGCAGCGGGCGCGTCAACACCCGGTGCGCCGGCCGACCCCGCCTGACCGGTGGCGCCTGTGTCGCCTTTCTCGCCCTGCGGCCCTGTCGCGCCGGTGAGCCCGGTAGGGCCGATCGGACCGATGGACCCTGTGAGGCCCTGCGGGCCCGTTGCACCGGTTGCGCCCACCGCCCCAGTCACACCTGCCGGACCAGTCGCGCCCGCTGAACCCTGCGCGCCTACCGGCCCCGCCGGACCCGTCGCTCCTGCGGGGCCCACTCCACCCGCCGGTCCTGCCGGTCCCTGCAGATTCCACGAGACAAACGACTCGGGGTTCCGGCAATCAGCGGCCGACGACACCTTGCG
>JANYHS010000242.1 GCA_025358945.1 Acidobacteriota bacterium | reverse complement strand
AGCAGGCTGAGTTTGTCCGTCCCGCCCTGGTGCGCGCGCTGGCCTCAGCGGCCGTCGGCGCGGTGGCGCCGGTCGGCGTGGCGGCCGCTCGTCAGGCGCTGTTGCGCGAAGTCTCTCGCGGCGAAGATTTCTTCCGCAGTGCCGTCATTGAGGCGCTCGGCGATTACAAAGCGCAATACGCGATCGACGCGCTGATCGCTGTCGCCACACTCGACGGACCGCTGCAGGACGATGCGGCGCTGGCGCTGGGGAAGATCGGCGACAAACGGGCGCTGGACACACTGGCCGCCATCCAGCGGACCGCGCCGCGCCAGGCGCAGCCGTCAATCGCCGCCGCCATCTGCCTGCTCGATGTGAATTGCGAGTCGCACCAGAGCTACCTGGTCGACACGCTGAAGTTCTCGGACAAGAACGCCGGCTTTCAGGAACTGCTGCGCGGCGCCGCAGCTGGCTTGGGCGCGCTGGCCGTCGCCGGCCATGCCGAGGCGGCGCAGGCGCTAGCCGACCTCGGCATCCCCTCGAAGGACCCGACGCGAGCGCCGATGTCGCTCGCCCTCGCGACCGTGGCGCTGCGGAATACGCCGCTGGCGATGGCGATGCTCGAGAAGCACGCCGATCGCGAGAACGCGATCGTACTGATGGCCGAAGGGTTCGACATGCTCGAGGAAGATCTCGACAAGGAGCGCTTCTTCGCGTTCACCCGCCGGACCTATTGGGAATCACCCGACAATTCACCACGACGGGCGTTGATGCAGACGCTCATCGGCAAACTGGATTTTTGATCATCCGGGCCGCGGGGGACTGACATGATCCGTGCTCGAGTGACATCGCTCGCTGTGTGCGGCATGCTCGCGTTCGCCGCGCCGGCAGCCACGCAGACCGCGGACGTCCAGGATCTGGGTCACGGCATCTACCGGGCGGCCGGCGTGATGGGCGGCGCCGCCGTGCGCGTGCCGCAAAGCAACACCTTCATGATCGTCACCCGCGATGGCAACGTCATTGTCGACACCAGCATCGCGGCAGCGGCGCCGGCGCACAAACGCGCGCTCACCGCGGTGAATGGCGGACCGATCAAGGCGATCATCCTGACCCATGCGCATGGTGATCACACAGGCGGCGTTGCGCAATGGAAGCAGCCGAGCACCGAAGTGATCGCGCAGCGTCTGCACGAGGACTTCATGGCGTACCAGCTCCGCCTGCGCGGCTACTTTGCCCGCAGCAACGCGGCGCAGTTCGGCCTTGGCGCGGGAGGCGGGGGCGCGGTCGGCGCGGCTGCGGCGTCTCCGGCGCCGCCGACGGTGCTCTTCGAGGACCGATACGCCTTCGAACTCGGCGGCGTCAAGTTCGAACTGCTGCACACTCCGGGCGAGACCCCGGATCACCTGACCGTGTGGATCCCGGCGTTCAAAGCCGCGTTCATCGGCGACAATTTCTACGAATCGTTTCCCAATCTCTACACGCTCCGCGGCACCGAGACGCGCAAGGCCCTCGATTACGTTGAGTCGCTGAACACGGTGCTGGCGCTCGAGCCCGAACTGGTGCTGCCGAGCCACGGACCCGCGATCAAGGGGCGCGACGAGATCCAGCGGCGGCTGACGCGGTATCGCGACGCGATTCTCTACGTTCACGACGCGACGGTGAAGGGCATGAACGAGGGCAAGAGCGTGCTGGCGCTGATGCGCGAGATCTCGCTGCCGCCCGCGCTCGACGTCGGCGAGTCGTACGGCAAGCTGACCTGGTCGGTGCGCGGGATCTACGAAGGCTACGTCGGCTGGTATGACGGCAACGTATCGACGATGTTCGGACCGCCGAGCCAGGTGTACGAGGAAATCGTGAAGTTGGCAGGCGGACCGGATGCGGTGGCCGCGCGAGCCCAGCAACTGGTCGCGACCGATGCGATGCGCGCGCTGTACCTGACCGACATGGCGCTGGCTGTGGACGCCCGGCATCGCCCCGCGCTCGAAGTGCGGTTGGCGGCCTTGCGCTGGCTCGACACCCATTCGAACAACAGCAACGAACGCGGTTGGCTCGCCGCCGGGATCCGCGATGCCGAGGCGAGGCTGAAACCGTGAGCGACTACAAGGCCGCTGGCGTCGACATCGACGCGGGCAACGAGACCGTCCGGCGGATCCGAGGATTGGCGCGCGGGACCTTCACACCGGGTGTGCTGTCCGAGATCGGATCCTTCGGCGGCCTCTTCCGCCTCGATCGCGATCGTTATCAGGACCCCGTGCTCGTCTCGAGTGCCGACGGCGTCGGGACGAAACTCAAAGTCGCCTTCATGATGGGCAAGCACGACACGGTGGGTGCCGATCTGGTGAACCACTGCGTCAACGACATCCTCGTCCAAGGCGCCGAGCCGCTATTCTTTCTCGACTATCTCGCCACGGGCCGGCTGTCGCCGGACGTCGCCGAGCAGGTGATCACCGGTGTTGCGCGTGCGTGCAAGGAAAACGGCTGCGCGCTGATCGGTGGCGAAACCGCCGAGATGCCAGGCTTCTATGCGGACGGTGAATACGACATCGCCGGCTTCATCGTTGGAGCTGTAGAGAAGTCGAAAGTGATCGACGGACGCGCGGTCGTACCGGGCGATGTGCTGATCGCGGTCCCTTCGGCGGGTCTGCACACGAACGGCTATTCGCTGGCGCGGCGGGTGTTCTTCGAGTTGGCCGGGTGGAAGCCGGACACCTACGTCAGTGAACTGGGGACGACGATTGGTGAGGCACTGCTGGCGCCGCATCGATCGTACCTGAACCTCGTGCGGCCGCTGATCGAGCGAGACTGGGTGAAAGGGCTGGCGCACATCACCGGCGGAGGTCTGACCGACAACCTTCCGAGAACGCTGCCCGACGGGTGCGCCGCCGACATCGATCTGCAGGCGTGGACGATTCCTCCGATCTTCCAACTGCTGCAGAAACACGGTGCGATCACGCGTGACGAGATGTTCCGCGCGTTCAACATGGGCGTCGGCCTGGTGATCGTCTGCACATCGAGGGACGCGGAACGCGTGATCAATACGCTGATGCGCGGCGGCGAACCGAACGCGTTCCGGATCGGCTTTGTCGTCTCTGGCGAGCGGTCGGTGCGCTACGCGTGACGCCGGGATCCGGATCGCGGTCGATCGGCGTCCTGATCTCGGGACGAGGCAGTAATCTTCAGTCGATCATCGACGCGATTGCGGCGGGCCGGCTCGACGCGACGATTGCCGTGGTCGTGTCGAATCGCGCCGAGGCGCAGGGTCTGGAGCGAGCTCGCAACGCCGGCATCGACGCCGTCCATCTGAGTCCCCGCGATCATGCTGACCGCGACGCGTACGATCGGGCACTGGCGGAACTCCTGCTCGCGCGCGGCGTCGCGCTGGTGTGCCTGGCCGGTTTCATGCGGCTGGTCGGCCGGCCGTTGCTCGACGCCTTTCCCGATCGCATCCTTAACATTCACCCCTCGTTGTTGCCGTCGTTTCCCGGCCTCGACGCGCAGCGCCAGGCGCTGGAACACGGGGTCCGTGTGACCGGCGCCACCGTGCACCTCGTTAACGCTGGGCTGGACGATGGCCCGATCGTGATGCAGGCGGCGGTGCCGGTTCTGGACGAGGACACGGTGGAGCGCCTGACCGCGCGGATCCTGGTCGAAGAACATCGGCTGTATCCGGAAGCGATCGGCGTGATGCTCGACGGCGGGTGGTCGATCGCCGGCCGGCGCATCGTCCGCGCGGTGATGTCGTGAGCGCGTGGACCGAGAGCGATTCGCAGGACTTTCGCGACATCGCTGACGTCGCCGTGCCGCGGCGTGAGGAGATGATCGCGACGTTGGTCTCCACCGTGCCTTTCGGGCACGGTGAGCCGGTGAAGATACTCGAACTGGGATCGGGCGATGGCCGCCTGGCGGAAGCACTGCTGACCGTGTTTCCCAGCGCGACGCTAACGGCGCTCGACGGCTCAGAGTTGATGCGCCGCGAGTCGGCGAAGCGCCTCGCATTGTTTGGGGAGCGTGCGCGCGTGGCCGCGTTTGACGTGACCGCGCTCGACTGGTGGGATCGCATGTTCAGCGTCGACCTCATCGTGTCGTCGCTGTGCCTGCACCATCTCAACGACGCCAAGAAACAGTATCTCTACAAGGCCGCCGCCGAACGGCTGTCTCCCAGAGGCGCGTTGGTGATCGCCGACCTCATCGACCCGCAGCATCTGGCTGCGCGGCGCCTCGCCGCGGATCAATGGGATGCTCAGGCGAAGGCGCAGGCCGAGGCGATCGGTGCACCGGATCTGTTCCGGCGATTTGTTGAGGCCCGCTGGAATCATTTTCGTTTTCCGGACGCCGCCGATCAGCCGTCAGCCCTGTTTCATCATCTCGTCTGGCTGCGGCACGCCGGGTTTGCGGCGGTCGACTGCGTCTGGATGCACGCGGGGCACGCGGTGTTCGGCGGATTCAAGCAGGCTGAAGGGTCAGCAGCGCCACTTCGGGCGGACAGTTGATGCGCACCGGCACGTAGATCGTCCCCACGCCTCGGCTTACGAACAGCGTGGTGCGGTCGCGGCGGCCGATCCCGGCGACCACTGGAAATTTCTGCGCGGCGATCGCGCCGACGAGCGGCAGCACGACCTGACCGCCGTGCGTGTGTCCCGACAGCACCAGCGGCACGCCGAGCGCGGTGGCCTCCGTCAGCCGCCGGGGATCGTGGGCAAGCAGAATCGTCATCGGCGCGGCGTCGCGCGTGAGCGCGGCAATGTCGACCTGCCGCTTCGTCCAGTACCGGATCCCCACCAGATCGATCGTTTCGTTCCTGATGGTCAGCCGCGTGCGCGCGTCCTTCAGCATCTGCACGCCGTTCCGGTTGAGTGCCGCAGGCATGTCGTGGTCATCGTCGTGGTTGCCGAGGATGCCGTAGACGCCGTGCGGCGCCGCGAGCGGCGCGAGCGCCTCGGCGGCGGGCCCGACGTAATCGCGATCCCCATAGGTCACGTAGTCGCCGCCGAGCACGATCAGGTCTGGCTTTTCCCGCATCAACGTGTCGACCGCGCGGGCCACGTCCTCGTGCGAGACGAAGAGGCTGCGGTGGACGTCGGTGATGAGGCCGACGCGCAGCCCGGCGAGTGCGCCGGGCAGTCCGACGACGGGTACTGCGGCGCGCGTGACAGCGAGTTCGTGGCGCTCGTAGGCGTACCCGTAGGTGCCCGCGCCGGCGATTGCGCCGGTGCCGACCGCGAGCGCGCCTTTGAGAACCGCGCGGCGGGTCATCGCCATAGACTGTTATAGTAAAACGAACACACCCCATGAATCTCTACGACGAGTTGACCTGGCGCGGCCTCGTGTACGACGCGACCGATGGGCTCGCGGATGCGTTCGCCGGCGGACGCGTCACGGCATACATCGGCTTCGACCCGACGGCGTCGAGCCTGCATATCGGCAATCTGCTCGGCCTCGTGACGCTCGCTCGTCTGCAGCAGTACGGCCACGCGCCGATTGCGATTGCCGGCGGCGGCACAGGGATGATCGGCGACCCGAGCGGCAAGTCACAGGAGCGCACGCTGCTCACGCTCGATCAGATCAACGCGAACCTCGACGGCATCCGGCCGCAGCTCGCGCAGTTTCTCGATTTCAACAGGCCGGACAATCCCGCGCGGGTCGTGAACAATGCCGACTGGCTCGCTTCGTTCGACTTGCTGGGGTTCCTTCGCGACACGGGCAAGTACTTCACCGTGAATTACATGCTGCAGAAGGAGTCGGTCAACCGCCGGCTCGAGAGCGCGGACGGGATTTCCTACACGGAGTTCAGCTATCTCCTCTTGCAGGCGCGCGACTTCCTCGAGTTGTTCGAGCGATACGGCTGCACGCTGCAGATGGGCGGCAGCGATCAGTGGGGGAATATCACGGCGGGGATCGAGTTGATCCGGAAGGTGCACGCAAAGAAGGCGCACGGTCTCGTGACGCCGCTGGTGACGACGGCGTCTGGCGCCAAGTTCGGGAAGACCGAAGCGGGCACCATCTGGCTCGACGCGTCGCGAACCCCGGTGCAGGAATTCCGGCAGTTCTGGCTCAACACCGACGATCGGGACGTCATTGCGTACCTGAAATTTTTCACGTTCCTCGAGCGCGCTGACATCGACGACCTCGATGCGCTGGTGAAGGGCGCGCCGGAAAAACGGAACGCGCAGCAGGTGCTGGCGGATCGCGTGACGACGCTGGTGCACGGCGCTGAGGACGCGACGCGGGCGGAATCCGCGAACGCGGTGCTGTTCGGCGCATCTACGCTGACCGACGACGTCGCTGATGCGGCGTCGCTCGCAGACAGTCTGCTGGCGATTGCTGAGGATGTGCCGTCGACGGCGATTGACGGCGCGGCGTTCGACGGCAGCGGGATAAGCATTGTCGATGTGGTCGCTCGCGTGATTGGCGTCTCGAAGAGCGAGGCGCGGCGGCTTGTGCAGCAGGGCGGCGTGTCGGTGAACGATCGCAAGATTGCCGATGCGAATGCGCGATTGACGCGCGCGGATGCAATCGATCGCCGTGTGTTTCTACTCAAGAAGGGCGGGCGTCAACGGTTCGTGATTCGGCTCACTTGACGTACAGGAATCGGTACGAGATACTCTCTGAGTTCGCGCCGCCGGAAATCTGCCAGGGTCTACTCAGCAGTTCCTAGCTTCGGGCGTCCTTCTCGACCAAACCGCACTCGTCGTAGTTTTTTTGCGATGTAGCAATTTAGTGGTTGACAAGGGTAGGCGGCGATAGTAACCTCGCAAGGTTCCCCTAAACGACGCCGCGCCTGACAGGCGGCCGGGGCCATCCAGGCAAGACCTGGACGGTGGGAGCGGGCGGCATGTCGGGCAGGGCGTCACTGGCGCGCTGCGGTCGGTTCTTTGAAAACTAGATAGAGCGTGCAAGACACACAGCCCGTCAAGAGATTCGCAATTTGAGTCTTGAGACAATGAGAGTCAGCGGGTGGCATCGCGTTAACCGGTCGACCGGAGTTGGCAGTCCGTGC
>JANYHS010000180.1 GCA_025358945.1 Acidobacteriota bacterium | reverse complement strand
CGACCGCCGTGCTCTCGTCGCGCTGCAGGCCGATGTGGCCGACGCGCGCGCTCGGCACCAACTCCAGCACCGCGTCGAGCATCCCGAGTCCCGCGCGCAGCACAGGGACGACGACGACGTTCGATCCCGCTGTGCGTCCTGGAGCGGGCCCAAGCGGCGTCTCGACGGTGACGCTGGTCGACGGCAGATCCTTGAGCGCCTCCGCAATCAGCAGCACGCTGATGCGGGTCGCGGCGCGGCGGAAGTGTTCGGCGGTCGTTGCCTTATCGCGCAGGGCGGTCAGGGCGTCGTGCGCGAGGGGATGGGAGACGAGGTGGACGGACACCCGGTGACTATACAAGGGGCTGGGGGCCGGGGGCTAGGGACGAGCAGGGATTAGGGATTCGAAGGGCTTTGGATTCAGGGCTGAGCGGATACGCTGCAGTACAATCGGCGCCCATGAAGCGGTTTCTTTCGGCGATTCTGGTTGTCGCGGCGCTGGTTGTCGTGTCTGCCCAGCCGGCGCGGCGGCGGGTGACCTTGATTGTCACCGGCGGGACGGTGCTGACGCAGGACGCGGCCCACAGAATCCTGACGCCTGGCGCCGTCGCCATCAACAACACCGATATCGTCGACGTCGACACGCCGGCGAACATCGCGGCGAAGTATCAGGCGGCGGAGACGATCGACGCGCGCGATCAGATTGTGCTGCCGGGACTCGTCAACACGCACTCGCACGCGCCGATGGTGATGTATCGCGGGCTCGCGGACGATCTGGCGCTGATGGACTGGCTGAACAAATACATCTTCCCGGCCGAGGCGAAGACGGTGTCGCCCGAACTGGTGCGCGTCGGCACGCGGCTGGCCGCGGTCGAGATGATCGAATCAGGCACGACGGCGTACGCCGACATGTACTACTTCGAGGAGGAGATCGCCAAGGCGACCTTCGAGGCGGGACTGCGCGGTGTGCTCGGCGAGACGGTCATCCAGTTTCCGGTCGCCGACGCGAAGACGCCGGCCGAGGCGCTCGTGCGCGCGGAGCGGTTCATCAAGGAGTTCAAAGACAACGGCCTGATCGTGCCGGCCGTCGCACCGCATGCGCTCTACACCAACGATACGGCGACACTGGTCGCGTCAGCCGAGCTCGCGCGGAAGTACAACGTGCCGATGCTGATCCACTTCGCCGAGACGGAAGACGAAGTTAGAGTCGCGCGCGAGAAGTACAACATGACGCCGACCGCGTACCTCGATTCGATCGGCGTGTTAGGAAAGACGACGATCGGCGCGCACGGCGTGTGGGTGAACGACGCGGACATCGCGATCCTGAAAGCGCGCGGCGTCGGCGTGGCGCACAATCCCGAAAGCAACATGAAGCTGGCGAGCGGTGCGGCGCCGGTGACGAAGTATCTTGCGGCCGGCGTCAAGCTCGGCCTCGGTACCGACGGCGCGGCAAGCAACAATGACCTCGACATGTTCGAGGCGATGCGCCAGGCGTCGTTCCTCGCCAAGCACGCGACGCACGACCCCACCGCCGTGAAAGCGCAGGACGCGCTCGACATGGCGACGATGGGCGGCGCGCGGGTGCTGGGGATGGAGAAGACGATCGGGTCGCTCGAGGTGGGGAAGCACGCCGACCTGATCACGGTCTCGATGCGCGCGGCGCGGCAGACGCCGATGTACGATCCCGTCTCGCACCTGGTCTACGTCACACGCGGAGACGACGTGCGCACGACGATCGTTAACGGAAAGATCCTGATGAAGGACCGCCAGTTGAAGACGCTCGACCGCGCGGCGGTGATCGCGGATGCGAATCGACTGGCCGCTCGCGTCAGAGCAGCTGTCGCTCGGTGACATTCAGATTTCAGAATTCAGATTGGAACCAGAATCTGAACTGTGAACTCAAAAATCTGAAATCTCACGGCTCGAGCACCGCAATATGCGGAAGATTTCTGTACTGTTCCGCGTAATCCAGCCCGTAGCCGACGACGAATCTGTCCTCGATCGTGAAGCCGATGTAGTCCACCTTGACGTCCACCTTGCGTCGTGACGGTTTGCTCAGCAGGCAGGCGGTCCGCAGTGATTTCGGGTGCCGCTTGCGGAGAATCTCCTGCAGATAGGTGAGTGTCAGGCCGGTGTCGACGATGTCCTCGACGATGATGACGTTGCGGCCGTCGAGAGCGGTGTCGAGGTCTTTCACCATTTTCACTTCGCCGGACGAGGTCGTTCCCTTAGCGTAGCTGGAGACGGCCATGAAATCGAGTGAGACGTGGCCGGGCATGGCGCGGGCAAGGTCGGAGAGAAAAATGAACGCACCCTTGAGGACCGCGATCACGTGCAGGTCGTCGGGGAAGTCGCGGCGGATCTCGGCGGCCATCTCGGCAACGCGCTTTTGAATCTGTGCTTCGGACAGTAGAATCTCTGCAGGGCGCAATTCGGCCATAAGGACGAGAATCATACTTCAATGAAACGGTTTGAGATCATCACCGAGACCGACGCGCGCGTGCTGACGCGCGGCGAAACGGTGATGCTCGCGAAGGGCGGGCACATCACGCCGCTCGCAGCGGATACGCTGCGCGAGTTCCGGGTGACGCTGGTCCACGAAGGACGCGCGACGGTGGACGCCGCGGCACTGGTGCCGGTCGCGAGTATCAGGACCGTGGCGATTGCGAGCGATCACACCGGGATCACACTGCGGCGGACGCTGACCGACTACCTCCGCGGCCGCGCCCTGACGGTTGTCGATCTCGGCACCGACGGGCCGGACCCGGTCGACTATCCTGATATTGCGGCGCTCGTCGGCGACGCTGTCGTCCGGCGCGAAGCGGACGCGGGGATCGTGATCGACGGCGCGGGCATTGGGTCGGCGATCGCGGCAAACAAGATCAAGGGCATCCGCGCGGTGATGGCGACCACCGAGACGATCGCGCGCTACTCGCGGGAGCATAATGGCGCGAATGTGCTGGCGTTGGGCGCGACGCTGATCAGCGTGGAAGAGGCGAAGGCCATCGTGAACGTGTGGCTGACCACGCCGATGCGCGAACCTCGGTACATCGCTCGCCTGGCCAAGATTCGCTCGCTTGAAGATAGGGCTTAAGGCTGAGGGCTTAGGGCTATGACTCGCGATGAGCTTCAACAACTGATCGACACGATCGTCAGCGAACTGATGCCGACGATGACGGCGCGCGCGCCGCAGGGGCGCTGCTCGTGCCATTCGGTGCTGGACGACTGCTGTCCGGATCGCCTGCGCGGTGTGCTCGATGCCGGCGCGACTCGTGTCG
Organism: Acidobacteriota bacterium; assembly: GCA_025358945.1. Classification (GTDB taxonomy): domain Bacteria; phylum Acidobacteriota; class Vicinamibacteria; order Vicinamibacterales; family CAVVIG01; genus CAVQFC01. The sequence continues at coordinate 2,134 of JANYHS010000180.1, read as the reverse complement.
GGATCTACGCGGGCGGCGGAGCCCCGAGCGGCGTGGCGGGGATGATCGATCACACGCTGCTGAAGCCGGACGCGACGAGCACCGAGATCGAGGCGTTGTGCCGCGAGGCGGCGCAGTTCAAGTTCGCGACGGTGTGCATCAACCCGACGTGGGTTGCGCTGGCGGCGAAGCTGCTGTCCGGCAGCGGCGTCGGTGTCTGCACAGTCGTTGGCTTCCCGCTGGGCGCCACCACGCCTGACGTCAAGGGCTACGAGACGCGGCGGGCGATCTTCGACGGCGCGCGCGAGATCGACATGGTGATCAACGTCGGCGCGCTGAAGTCCGGCGACCTGCGGACGGTCGAGTGCGACATCGAAGCCGTGACGAAACCGTGCCGGGAAGCGGGCGTGTTGAGCAAGGTGATCATCGAGGCCGCGCTGCTGACCGACGATGAGAAGGTGACCGCATGCACGCTGTCGAAGGCGGCCGGTGCGGACTACGTCAAGACGTCGACCGGCTTCGCGTCGGGTGGCGCCACGGCTGCGGACGTTGCCCTGATGCGGCGTGTCGTCGGTGCGGAGATGGGCGTGAAGGCGGCGGGTGGCGTGCGCGACCTCGAGGGGATGAAGGCGATGATCGCCGCGGGCGCGACGCGAGTCGGGGCGAGCGCCGGGGTCAAGATCGTTCAGCAGTCCCGCGGCGAGAAGACATCAGCCGCGCCCGCCGGATACTGAGCGCGGCACGGACACCAGTGTGTTTAGGCCATGTACGCTCACAGAATCTGTTTCGAGATCTTCCGCCGCCACTCCCGCACATCGTCTCCACGCAGTTCCCGCAGCGCGTAGGTCACGACGTCCTTCATCACTCTCTTGCGCCAGGTCAGATCGAAGTCGGTGTTGTCCATCGGCTTCGCGGGCTGAGCCGCGCGCTCGGCGGCGTGGGCGATCACTTCGTCGGTCAGCCGCTGTCCGATGACGGCGGTCGCCGCTGCGGTCGCGTCGATCGGCCGTGACGCGACGGCGCCGAGGATAATTCGCGCCGCCTCCACCGTGCCATCGTCTGCGAACTTCACGGCGGCGGCGACTGAGAGCACCGGGAAATCGAACGAGCCGCGGCGGCGCAGCTTCCAGTAGACACTACGCCAGCCATCTGTGTGGGGGATCTGCACGGCCGTCAGGATCTCGTCTGGCCGGCGCGTGAGGTAGTTGATGCCGTCGTTCTGATAGAGATCCGCGGCGGCGACCTGTCGCGTGCCGTTCGCGGAGACCAGGGTGACGCTCGCGCCGAGGGCGAGCAGCGCGGGCGCGGTGTCGGTGGAGGAAACCGCCAGGCATTTCAGGCTGCCGGTGGCCACCCAGCAGATCTGGCCGTCCTTCTTCAGGCAGAAGTCGATCGCCTTGCGCCACTCGTAGTTCTGGTCGTAGTAGTTGCAGCGCGTGTCGAGGCACAGGTTGCCGCCGAGCGTGCCCATGTTGCGCAGATGCGGCGTGGCGACTTGTGAGGCAGCTTGCCACAGAGCGCCAAGGGATTCGCGGACGCGAACGTTTCGCACAAGTTCGGTCAGCGTGACGCCGGCCCCGATCGTGAGTCCATCGCCGCCTGCCCCGCGCATCGTCGAGAGGCTCGTGATCCGCCGGAGCTCATCGATGCGCCGCAACCCAATCAGTGTCGGCGGTGCCTGCTGACGCCGTTTCATATTCGGCAGCAGATCGGTCCCGCCGGCGACGAGCATCGCGCCGCCGAGCGCCGCGAGCAGATCCGCCGCTTCTCGCACCGTCGTCGGCGCGTGATAGTTGAAGCGAGGAAGGCGCATCATGATGCACGCTCGACTGAAGCCTTCGCGCTACGAGGTGTCCCATCGCCGCCTTCCCACGGCGGTGGCACGTCGAGCGGCTCGGGGAACGGAATCTCTGGGAAGCGCGTCGGGCCGTAGCGCGGCGACTTGCCCGCGGCTTTGGCGTCGAGCGCTTTCAAGATCTTCTCGGGCGTGATTGGCACCTCGTCGATGCGGACGCCGATCGCGTCGTAGACGGCGTTGGCGATCGCCGGCATCACCGGCAGCAGCGGACCCTGACCGACTTCCTTCGCGCCGAACGGTCCTCGCGGATCGGGGAACTCGACAAGTTCGGTGAACACCTCGGGCATGTCGAGCGTC
>JANYHS010000157.1 GCA_025358945.1 Acidobacteriota bacterium | reverse complement strand
GGCGCCGCGCCTTCGCATCGCGGGCCGGTGACCGGCGCGTTAACCGCAGCAGGCGCCGGGAGTGACGTGGAGAGGTACGCGGCGATCGCGCGCCGTTGCTCAGGCGTCAGCGTTTCACCCTGCACACGCATCGTTCCGGTCTCCAGAGCCCCGACGATCCGTTCGGGCGGGAGCGCGGCGATGATGTCGCGCGCCGGCGCCCGCGCCACCTGCCCGCCCTCGTGACACGACGCGCACCGTTGCGTGTAGAGCGCGGCGCCATCTTGTGCCAGCGCCGGCGCCGCCAGCACCAGCGACGTCCACACGAGCGAGGCTATGACCGCACGAGACATCGGGGACCTCCTCAACTGAAGAGCGTGAAACGGCGGCGATTATATGCGGGGACTGCGGCTAGCGGGCAGCGCTGTCGCGATGGTCGTCGGAGTGTTCCGTGTCGATCGCCGGCGGGGTCCCGCGTTGTCGATTGACACGCGTGATCGCCATGCCGATGAACGCTGACGCCAAATAGCTGTAGGCGATCGCCACCAAAGTCCATTGCGGATGCGTCGCGATCGCGACGATGCCCGCGGCGAGGAAGAAGAGAACCGTGTACGGCCGCCGGGCTTTCGAGTCGACCGTCTTGAAGCTGCGGAACCGGATCGTGCTGACCATCAGCGCGGCCGGCACGAGGACCATGGCCAGCGCGGGCAGCGCCGCCCGGTAGTCGTAGAGGCCCGATGGGAATGCGAACACCGTCGCGGCAGGAATCGCCGCCGCCGCCGGACTCGGCATGCCCACGAAATAGCGTTTATCGCCACCGCTGCCGCTCTGGATGTTGAAGCGCGCGAGCCGCATCGCCGCCGCGGCGACGAACATGAAGCCTGCCGCCCAACCCAGGCGTCCGAGCGCCTGCAGTCCCCACGCGAACGACAGAATGGCCGGCGCGATACCGAACGAAATAATGTCGGCCATCGAGTCGAACTCGACGCCGAATTCACTGGTGGTGTTGGTGAGGCGGGCGATCCGGCCGTCGAGCATGTCGAGCACGACGGCGAATCCAATGAACGGCGCGGCGGTCTCGTACTCGCCGCGCATCGCGTAGACCACGCACGCGTAGCCGCAGAACATATTGCCCATCGTCAACAAGCTGGGCAGCAGATAGACGCCGCGACGCAGCTTGTTCTGGCGAGGGTCAGCGGACCGCCGCAAGAATCGCAACCGCCCCTCGTTCTCTTCGCGCATCTCTGTGGTCAGTCTAGCACCGCGATAACCGTTTCGCCGCCGCTGACCAAGTCGCCCACTTTGACCCGAATCGTGGCGCTTAGCGGCAGAAATACGTCCATCCGCGATCCGAACTTCATGACGCCAAACCGATCGCCTGCGCGCACGTGGTCGCCAACCGTCGCACGGCACACGACCCGCCGCGCGAGAAATCCGACAATCTGGCGCGCGACGACGGTCTGGCCGGCGTGATCGATCCAGATCTCGCTGCGTTCGTTCTCGGTCGCGGCTTCCTTGCGCGACGCGACCAGGAATCGACCCGGCCGGTACAGCACGCGCGTGATCCGCCCCGCCGCGGGCACGCGGTTGACATGCACGTCCATCGGCGACAGGAAGATGCTGACCTGCTGCCATTCCCCTTCTGGCGATGCGCCGGGAAGCGTGGCGCCGGCGACGAGCACGCGGCCGTCTGCGGGCGACAACACCAGATGCGCGTCCGTCGGCGACACGCGTTCCGGATCGCGAAAGAAGAATGCGAAGAACGCTCCCAGCGCGATGAACGGCGCCGCAAACGCCTGCCCGAGAGTGATCCACAGGACCAGCGCGATCAGCCACGCGCCTCCGACAAAAGGATAGCCGGCGCGATCGAAGCGCATCACCGGGAGCACCCGGCGACGACGTCAGCCGTGCGCGTGATCCTGACGCCGGCGCCGCATGATGTCTTCAATGCGGTCCTTGAGCTGGAGCTTCTTTTTCTTGAGGGTGACTTCTTCAACGTGTTCAGGTTCCGAGAGATGCTGCTTGGCGGTGAGCTCGTGCAGGCGATCATCGAGTTCGTGATGCTGGACCGTGAGCGTCTGAAGTGTTTGCTCGGTATTCATGGCCGGCCTCCTTGAACATGGGCGCCGAACGTACCACAAGCGTCAGAGCGATTCAAGGTCAGCGGACGGAGTCAGACAGGCCTTCGCACCACAGGATCAGCGCATCCTCGACCGGCTTTGAGTAGTACGCCGGCCGGACGCCCGTGACGGCAAACCCGAGCCCCTCGTATAGCAACCGCGCGGCTTCGTTTGACCGTCTGACCTCGAGCGTGGCGCGCCTGGCGCCGAGCCCGATGCCCTTCCGCGTCACAAATGCCATCAGCATCGACGCAATCCCGGTCCTCCGAAATTCCGGCAGGACCGCGAGGTTGTTGATGTGGAGTTCGTCGACGACCAGCCAGAACGAGCAGAAGCCGACAGCCTTGCGGTCGGCATTTCGCGCAATGAAGCAGAACGACACGCTGCAGTTTTCCAACTCCGCCAGGTACATCGCCCGCGTCCACGGATTGGTGAACGAGGCCTCCTCGAGGGCCAGAACGTCGTTGATATCGTCGTGCGCCAGAGGTTCGATGAACCAGGGCCCCATGAATGAGACATTAAGTGTCCGCTGACTTTATCGTTGTCTCACGTAATTTTTCGTCTCTGGCAATTTCTACGTCTGTTCGCCGCACGTATAACGGCCGGATGGCGGCGGGATCCATGGCTTCGGATGCGCGCGCCACCGCCAGCCGGCCGATGGTCCCCGCGAGCAGGGGCGATGGCAGCGCCGAGGCGCCTGCAACCTCGCGCGCGATCGCTGAGGCATACAGCACGGCGCCGTCGCCGACGAACAGGCGCGGCATCCCGACGGACAGGCTGGCCCACCGCGCGAGCGTCGCTGTGGGGCTCGCGACGGTCGGACCGTCAACGTCGATGAGCCGTTCGCGGCTGCACGCCGGTCCATCGCCGACGCGGTACAACGACGCGAACACATCCTGGCGGCGGGCGTCCATCCATGCCGCGATCAGCGAGCCCACCGGCAAGGTCTCACTCGCGGCATGGGCCAGGGCATCGAGCACCGGGACGCCGACGATCTGCCGGCCGTGCACGAACGCAAATCCCTGGATGGTCGCGATCCCAATCCGCAACCCGGTGAACGATCCCGGACCCGTCGCTACGGCGTACAGATCGACGCTGGATAGAGACACGCCGTTGGCATCCGCCAGCGCGGTGATCTCGCCCGGCAAGCGCAGCGCGTGCGTGCGTGCACCATCACCGCTCCGCTGGTCGATCACGCGGCCGGCGTCGACGAGCGCGACGCTTCCGGCGCGCGTCGTGGTGTCGAGAGCTAATACACGCATGCGCTAGACTTAAGCATATGTCAGGGTCGACGGTGACGCCCGCGATGCGTCAGTATCTCGACGCGAAGCAGCAGTATCGCGACGCCATCCTGTTGTTCCGGATGGGCGACTTCTACGAGATGTTCTACGAAGACGCACTGGTGGCGGCGCGCACGCTCGAGATCACGCTCACCTCGCGTTCGAAGGACGCCAACGGTGGCGGGATTCCGATGTGCGGCGTGCCGTTTCATGCCGTTGACGGCTACATCGCCCGGCTGGTCAAGCGTGGCTTCCGTGTGGCCATCTGCGATCAGGTGGAGGATCCCAAAAAGGCCAAGGGTCTGGTCAAACGCGAAGTCGTCCGCGTGGTTTCTCCGGGCACGCTGACCGATACCAATTACCTCGACGCGCGCGAGCCGGCGTTCATGATGGCCGTGGCGCCAGGTAAGGACACGATCGGCGTCGCCTTGCTCGACCTCTCGACCGGCGAATTCAGCGCGGCGGAGTACGTGGGCGCCGGCGGACTGCAGGCGCTGGCTGACGAACTCGCCGTCCTGAAGCCCCGCGAGATCATCGTCCCCTCGGCAGAAAGCGGCGCGCCCGCGATACCGATTGCGCCCGTCGTGGCGTCCGGCCTGCCGACGACGTCGATCGACGGCTGGGCGTTCGAGTTGGGCGCGGCGCGGCGGACGCTGCTGGATCAACTGCGGGCGGGCGGACTGGAAGGGTTCGGACTGGACGGCCATCCCGCGGCGGTTGCCGCGGCCGGGGCGCTGGTGCATCACCTGCGCGAAACGCAGAAAGTCGATCTCGCGCACGTTCGCGCCATCGCCTACCGCCAACGCGCCGATGCGCTGCTGATCGATCCGACCACGTTGAAGCATCTCGAGATCATCGAGGGGTCTGAAGGCGGCCGCAGCGGTTCCCTCCTCGACGAGCTTGACAAAACCGTCACCTCCATCGGGAGTCGCCTGCTCCGGTCGTGGCTCCTCCGCCCGCTCGTCGTGCTCGAACCGATCCGCGATCGCCTGGACGCAGTGGAGGAGCTCGCGTTCCGGAATACCGAGCGCGGGAAGTTTCGCGACGCGATCAAGGCCGTTCAAGATCTCGAGCGTCTCGTGGCGAAGGCCGCGCTGGGAACGGCCGGCCCACGCGACCTGGTCGGCCTCGGGCATTCACTCGCGGTGATCCCGCGACTGCGCACGGTGCTGGCCGATCTGCAGGCGCCGCTGGTCTGCTCGCTGCTGGCGCAGCTCGACGATCTGATCGACGTGCGGGACCATATCGAATCGACGCTGATTGACGAGCCACCTGCGCTCGCGCGCGACGGCGGCTTCGCCCGAGACGGCGTCGACCCCGAACTCGACCAACTGCGCGGCATCAGCCGAACCGGCAAGCAGGTCATCGCGGAGATGGAGGAACGCGAGCGCGCGCGGACCGGCATCAACTCCCTCAAGATCCGCTACAACCGCGTCTTCGGCTACTACATCGAAATTTCGAAGTCGAATCTGCACGCGGTGCCGGCGGATTACCACCGCAAGCAGACCGTTGCGGGTGGCGAGCGCTACATCACGCCGGCGCTGAAGGAGTACGAGGAGAAGATTCTGGGCGCCGATGAACGCATCCTCGAGCGGGAGCTCGAGATCTTCGAGCGCCTGCGAACCGCGGTCGCCGTCGAGGCGCCACGCATCCAGGCGACGGCGCGCGCGCTGGCCACTCTCGACGTGCTCGGCGCGCTCGCGGAAGCCGCGGCGGTCAACAACTACATCAAGCCGCACATTCACGACGGTGACGAACTGGTGGTCGTCGAGGCCCGGCACCCCGTCGTCGAACGTCGCACATCCGCGGACGCGTTCGTGCCCAACGACATCACGCTCAACGGCGGCGCCAGCCAGTTGGTGATCCTCACCGGGCCGAACATGGGCGGCAAGTCCACCTACCTCCGGCAGACCGCCCTGCTCTGCATCATGGCGCAAGCGGGTTCGTTCGTGCCCGCCCGCGACGCCAAGATGCCGCTCGTCGATCGCATCTTCGCGCGCGTCGGCGCATCAGACAACATCGCGCGGGGCCATTCGACGTTCATGGTCGAAATGCAGGAGACCGCCAACATCCTCCACACCGCAACATCGCGGAGCCTGGTCGTGCTGGACGAAATCGGCCGCGGCACGGCGACCTTCGACGGTCTCAGCATCGCGTGGGCGGTGGCCGAATATCTCGCCACGAATCCGAAGATGCGACCGAAGACACTGTTCGCGACGCATTATCACGAGCTGACGGATCTGGCCGACGCGACGCCAGGTGTCGTGAATTTTCACGTGTCGGCACGGGAGTGGAAGGACGACATCATCTTCCTGCGCAAGATCGTGCCGGGCCGATCCGATCGCAGCTATGGCATCCAGGTCGCCAGGCTCGCGGGCCTGCCGCAGCGTGTGATCGAGCGCGCGCGCGAAATCCTGAACGCGCTCGAGCACGACGAGTTGACGCGCGGCGGCCGGCCGTCTGTCAGCGGCACGCTGTCCGACCCGCAACAGCAACTCGGCCTCTTCCAGGCAGCCGCCGATGACGGCTTGCGGAAGAAAATCGCCGCGCTCGACGTCGATCACATGACGCCGATGGAAGCCCTGGCGCTGCTCGCGGAGCTGAAGCGGGATCTATGAACGGCTCGCCTGCCAGGCTCGCCCCCCGCTCGCTCGCTCTCGTTTTCGGTGTGATCGTTTCAGTGTTCGCTTTCTCCGCCTGCCTCCAGCGCGCCAGCCGGAACCCGAACGTCCTCGTGGTCGGGATCACCAGCGGCCCGAACAACCTCGACCCGCGCATCGGCACCGACGATGTGAGCGGAAAAACGTCGCAGCTGATCTTCAACTCGCTGATGACGCTCGACGAGCACCTGCGGATCGTCCCCGAACTGGCCGAACGTCTCGACAACCCCGACCCGACGACCTACGTGGTGACACTGCGGCGAGGCGTCCGGTTTCATGACGGCCACGAACTGTCGTCGGCCGACGTCGTCTACACGTTCAGAAGCCTGCTCGATCCGGCGTTTCTCTCGCCGCGCAAGGGCGCGTTCCGCATGGTGCGGGCGATCGATGCGCGCGACCGCTACACCGTCGTGTTCACCTTGAAGGAACGCTTCGGATCCTTTCCCGTGAACCTCGTCTTCCCCATCGTGCCCGACGGCGCTCCCGCGAACTTCCGCGAACACCCGATTGGCACCGGGCCGTATCGCTTCGTCAGCTACGCCTCCGACGACCGCCTCGAGCTGGCGCGATTTGACGACTACTCCGGCGGCCGGCCAAAGAACGACGGTCTGGTCCTCCGCGTGGTTCCCGACGACATCATGCGCGGGCTCGAACTGCGCAAGGGCACGCTGGACATCGTCGTCAACGACCTCGCACCGGACATCGTGTATCAGCTCGGCAAGGACCCGGCGCTGCAACTCGTGCAGTCACCAGGTACCGACTATCAATACGTGGGATTGAACCTTCGCGATCCGATCCTTCAGGACGTTCGCGTGCGGCGGGCGCTCGGCTACGCGATCGATAGGCAGTCGATCGTCCAGTATCTGCGCCGGGGACAAGCGGTGGCTGCCGTGGGCATCCTGCCGCCCGTCTCCTGGGCGTTTGAGCCGGACGTGTTCACGTTTGCTTACGATCCGGCGAAAGCGCGCGCACTGCTGGACGAGGCGGGCTATCCCGACCCCGACGGTGATGGCCCCGAACCGCGCCTCCGGTTGTCGCTGAAGATTTCAAATATCGAGTTCAATCGCCTGCAGTCCTCGGTGATTCAGCAGAACCTCCGGGCGGTCGGCATCGCGCTCGACGTGCGCACGTACGAGTTCTCGACGCTGTATGCGGACGTCCTGAAAGGAAACTTTCAACTGTTCACGCTCCAATGGGTCGGCGGCGCCGTGGCCGACCCCGACATTCTCCGCCGCGTCTTTCACTCGAGCCAGATCCCGCCGACAGGTTTCAACCGCGGATTCTTCAGCAGTCCGAAGGTGGACCAGTTGCTTGATGCGGCTGCATTGTCGACCAACGACCAGCAACGCCGCGCGCTGTATGGCGACGTCCAGCGTGCCGTGGCGGAGGACGCGCCGTACATCAGCCTCTGGTGCAAGACCAACGTCGCGGTTGCCCAGGGCGACCTGACCGGCATCCACCTGATGCCGATCGCCGACTTCACGTTCCTGAAAGATGTTGCGCGCACGCAGACTCCTCGCCGCGCTGCTCGTTAGTGCGTCCTGGGCAAGTGCGGCGGCCCCCGCGACGGCCGCGACGCTCTTCGACCCGGCACTGAAGTTCCGCGCGTTGCCGACCGCGCACTTTGTCATCTACTTTCACCAGGGTGAGGACCGGCTCGCCCAGCGGCTCGCCCGCATCGCCGAGGACGCGTGGCAAGCCCTGCGTCTGCAGCTCGGCGTCGCCCCACCACCGCGCACACACGTGGTGCTCGCGGACCAGACCGAACGGTTCAACGGCTACGCGACGCCCCTGCCGTACGACACGATCGTGATCTACCCCGTCGCGCCGTCCGGAGCGAGCTTCAACTTCGACGATTGGCTGCGCCTCGTCTTCACGCACGAGTTCACCCACATCGTGCACCTCGATCGGTCCGAAGGGTGGGCGCGGCGCATCCGCTCGGTGTTCGGCCGCGCGCCGTACGCGTTTCCGAATCTGTTTCTGCCTGCGTGGCAAATCGAAGGGCTCGCCACGTACGAGGAGACCGCGATCACCGGTGAAGGTCGCGCCCACGCGGGCGACTTTCGCGCCATCGTCGGCGAGGCGGCGCGGCAGCATCGTCTGGAGCCGCTCGATCGCGTCAACGGCGGCTTGACCGATTGGCCGGGCGGCAACGCCGTCTACGCCTACGGGGAGGGGTTTCATCAATACCTCGCCGACCGCTTCGGCGCCGATACGCTCGCGGCGCTGGCGACTGCCACGGCGCGGCGGGCGCCGTTTCTGGCATCGGGTGCGTTCACGAAGGTGTATGGCGAGTCGCTGGGAATGCTGTGGCGCGAGTACGTGGACAGCGTTGCGAGAGCGACGACCGCGCCACCAGGTGATCCGGCAATCACGCGGCTGACGCGTCAGGGCTTCGCGGTCAGCGGACCTCGCTTCGATCGGTACGGCGACGACATTCTGTACTCCGCCGTCAACCCGCAGGGATTCCCAGCGCTCTATCGCATCGGCCTCGCCGGCGGTGAGCCACACCATGTCACCACGCGGTACCTGGGGTCCACGACTGGACCCGGACGCGACCGCGTGTATTTCGATCAGGTCGAGCAACATCGCAGCATCGGCCTCTACAGCGATCTGTACTCGTGGTCCCGGGCCGACGGCCGCGTCCGCCGGTTGACGAACGGCGCGCGGTTGCAGGACCCCGATCTGTCGCCGGACGGCGAGACGCTGGTGTGCGTCCAGAATCGGCCAGGTCAGCGTGATCTGGTGCTGGTGTCCATCGCACGATTACCGTCGCGCGCGATCACCATTCTGCTTGCCGAACCCGACACACAGTTCGACGCGCCGAAATGGTCACCCGACGGACAGACGATCGCCGTCCAACGCCACCGGCTCGGCGCCATGCCGGAAATCGCGATCGTCGATGTCGCCACACAATCCGTGCACGTGATCGCCAGCGCTGCGAACACGCGCTTCGTGACGCCTGCGTGGCGGCCGGACGGCAGGTCGATCATCGCGGCTGTCGCTGCCGACGAGCAGACGTTCAATCTGTTCGAGTTCTCGCTGGCCGGCGCCTCGCGTCAGCTGACGCGGACCACCGGTGGCGCACTATGGCCGGACGTGTCGCCGGACGGCAAGACGATCGTTTTCGCCGGCTACACGGCCAATGGCTACGATCTGTTCTCGATTCCGTATCACGATGGCCCCTGGGACGTCGGGGTCGCCAAAAGACCAGTCGACACGAACCTGGCGAGCGATGCACACCGACAGGCCGGCACGGCGCCGGGTGCCCAGGCCATGACGGAGTACTCGCCCTTCCCGACATTGAGACCGACTTCCTGGACACCGATTGTCGAAAGCCACGCCGATCAGTTGCGCGCCGGCGCCAGCGTCAGCGGCTACGACGTTCTCGGCTACCACGCCTACGCAGCCAGCGCGACGTGGCTCGTCTCGAGTTCGGCGGATGCGCCGCGCCCGAGTGCGGCCGCGCCGGACTGGCAGGTCGCTTACCTCTACGGCCGGTGGCAGCCGAGCTTCTTCATGACAGCGGCCAGCGACACCTCGTTCTTCGCCGGCCTTGCGACCGACGCGGGCGCGCCCACGTCGGCCACGCGGCGCGAGCGACAGATTGAGGCTGGCATCCTGTTTCCGATACGCCGCACGCGTGTTCAGCACACGGCACAGATCTCTATCGCCCGCGCCATGGATGACTACACGTTCACCGACGGCGGAGCCTCGTCGCGGGAGCGCACGCCGCTGCGGTTGGCATGGCAAACGATCACGGCGCACACCTACGGATACTCGATCAGCCGGGAAGGCGGGATCGCCGCCGGCGCAACAACGGAGATCGTGCGGCGCGGGTTGGGATCGTCTGCGGACGCGACCACCACCACCGGCGACTTCCGCGCCTACCTGCCCGGACTCGCGCCGCATCACGTCGTCGCGCTTCGACTGGCCGGCGGCGTCTCGACCGGCGACTCGACGATGGGCCGCACGTTTCTGCTCGGTGGCGCTGATCCCGGAACAGGCGTGGTGGACCGTGGCAGCAGCGCGTTCTCATTGCTGCGAGGGTTCCGCCCCGACACGTTTGCCGGCGCCCACGTCGGCGCCCTCAACACCGAGTACCGCTGGCCGATCGCTCGCCCGCAGCGCGGCTACGGCACGTGGCCACTGTTTGTGCATTCGGTGCACGCGGCTGTGTTTGCAGACGCCGGACACGCATGGCCGAACACGTTCCACGCTGGGGCAATCAAGTCATCTGCCGGCGCGCAACTCTCGGCCGATCTGATCGCCGGCTACGTCACGCCGCTCACCGCCACCGTCGGCGCGGCGTGGGGACACGACGGCAGCGGACGCGTCGCGGACGGCGTCACGCTGTACTTCCGCGTCGGCAAAGCGTTCTAGATATGGTTTAATTATGTCCGCATGAAAGAGAAATCCCGTTTCCTGCAGACGCCGATCGAGCCGTTCGCCGTCGAGGCCGGGTCCAACGCTGCCGAGATCCTCGGGCGCATGGAGAAGATCTCGTTTCAGGGGCGCAATCTCGCGACCGCGCATCGTGTCTGGCAGAAAATGCTGGCCGATGACGTGACGATTTTTCTCGGCATGGCGGGCGCGCTCTCCGCAGGTGGACTGCGCCTGATCGTCGCCCACCTGATCAGCAACCGCTACGTCGATTGCCTGGTGTCCACCGGCGCCAATCTGTATCACGACCTGCACGAGACACGCGGCCAGTACCACTACATCGGCTCTCCGCATGCCGACGATGCCGCACTGGCGGAGGACGGGATCGATCGCGTGTACGACACCTACGCCAGCGAAGAAGAATTTATCTCGAATGACGCGTGGATTGCGGCGTTCGCGACCTCGCTCGAAGCGCGCCCGTACACCACGCGCGAGTTCCTGCACCTGCTGGGCGGACACCTCTGGGAGACAACCGGACGAGACGGCATCCTGACCGCAGCTTTTCGCGCGAACGTGCCGATCTTCTGCCCGGCGATCGCAGACTCGTCCATCGGCATGGGTCTCTCGCAGGCGCGGCAGAACAAGCCCGGCACCGGCTACATCGACGTCATCGGCGACATCGTCGAGTCGGCGAACCTGATCATCCGGCGTCCGCGGACGGCGTCGGTCGTGCTTGGCGGCGGCACGCCGAAGAACTTCATCAATCAAGCCAGCGTCCAGGCCGAGTTCTACAGCGACAAAGTGGGCGGCCACCGCTACGCACTGCAGATTGTGACCGACGTGCCGCATTTCGGCGGCGCATCCGGGTCGAGTCTGGAGGAGGCGCAAAGTTGGGGCAAGCTGGCGGCGGACTCCCCGAGGGTCACCGTCCAGTCCGACGCCACCATCGCATTGCCGTTCCTCGCCAGCGCACTCGCCGCGACGGCTCCGCCGCTCCTGGCCAAACGGACTATGCCGGTGTTCACGCTGGCCGGTCGCGTCATGACAATCGACGGCCAGACTGTCGCACACGAACGCTTCGAGGACGTGAATGAGTCAGCCGTCTAGCCCGCCAACGCCGGCGTTCACGATCGGTGTGATTCAGGATCATGCGACCGCCGACGCGCAGGCCAATGTGACGCGCGCCGAGCGGCTCGTGCGCGAGGCCGCGCGCCGTGGCGCCCAGATCATCTGCCTGAAGGAACTCTTCAACGCGCCGTACTTCTGCAAGTCGCAACAGTCCGAGCGTTTCGATCTCGCGGAAGCGATCCCCGGCCCGACGACCGACACCATGACCCGACTGGCGAAAGAGCTGGCGGTCGCCCTGATCGTGCCGATCTTCGAACGGCAGGCGGCTGGCGTGTATCGGAATTCAGCGGTGATCATCGACGCCGACGGCAGCATCCTGGGTGTGTATCGCAAGATGCACATCCCCGACGATCCGCTGTTCAACGAGAAGTACTACTTCACGCCGGGCGACACGCCGGGGTTCCAGGTGTGGAAGACGCGATACGCAACGATCGGCGTCCTGATCTGCTGGGATCAGTGGTATCCCGAGGCCGCGCGGATCACCAGCCTGCTCGGCGCCCAGGTCCTCTTCTATCCGACGGCGATCGGCTGGCATCCGTCGGAGCAGGAAGAATGGGGCGCAGCGCAGGTGGATGCGTGGCGGACCGCCCAGCGCGCGCACGCGATCGCCAATGGCGTCTACGTCGCGTCGCCGAACCGGATCGGCCACGAAGACGAGCCGGGCACCGACGGCCTCAACTTTTTCGGGCGCTCGTTTATCGCGGATCCGTTCGGGCGCTATCTCGTCGATGGCGGCGACACTGAAGAGATCCTGATCGCGACCTGTGATCCGGGCTTGATCGAGACCGTGCGGCGCAATTGGCCGTTCCTCCGCGATCGCCGTATCGATGCGTACGCGCCGATCCTTCAGCGGTACCTCGGCTGATGACCATGACCTCCTCCACACAGCCCTGGCGGATGCCCGCCGAGTGGGAAACGCACCGTGCCACGTGGATCGCGTGGCCGCATTTCGAACCGGACTGGCCAGGCAAGCTGGCGCCGATTCCGTGGGTCTACGGCGAGATCGCGCGCGTGCTCGCCGATTTCGAGCCGGTGGAGATCCTCTGCCATTCCGAGACGGTCTACGAAAACGCCGGCGCCATTCTGGAGAGCCATTCTGTGCGCGCGGACCACATCCGCCTGCATCTCGTGCCCAACGATCGCACCTGGCTTCGCGACAGCGCGCCGACCGGTGTCGTCGATCCGTCGGGCGGTGTCACGCTGCTCAACTGGTCGTTCAACGCGTGGGCGAAGTACGCCAACTGGCGCGTCGACGCGCAGGTCGGCGGCGCCATCGCGGATATCGCCCAGCTGCCGCGCATCGAACCGACGCGTCCGGACAACGGTGCGCCAATGGTGCTCGAGGGCGGCGGCATCGAAACCAACGGCGCCGGACTGCTCCTCGTCACCGAGGAGTGGCTCCTCAGCAACGTCCAGGTCCGCAATCCCGGGCTGACGCGCGAAGGCTACGACGAGGCGTTCAAGCACTGGCTCGGCGCGCGTAAGACGATCTGGCTCGGTGAAGGCTGCGCGGGCGACGACACGCACGGGCACGTCGACGACATCGCACGGTTCGTCGCGTCCGATACGATCGTGCTTGCGGTTGAAGAGGATCCGGCCGACGAGAACCACGCGCGGTCGATGGACAATGTCCGGCGGCTGGAACTTGCCGCGCGCGATCCGCTGGTCGGGCCGCTGAAGATCGTGCGCTTGCCGTTTCCCCGCCGCGTGAGCATGAACGGCGAGCGGCTGCCGGCCAGCTACGCCAACTTCTATATCGCGAATGGTGTGGTGCTGGTGCCGACGTTCAACGACCCCAACGATCGCGTGGCGATGAACGTCCTGGCGGAGCTGATGCCCGCTCACCAGATCGTCGGCATTCACGCCGTCGATCTGGTCTGGGGTCTCGGGACGATCCACTGCCTGACGCAGCAGGAACCGCTCGGGTCGAGAATCGTCTAGCGGCTAGGTGGTCGACGCTTTCTTCAGCGTGTCGAGTTCCTTCTTCGCTTCGCCTGTGAACGGCGACTCCGGATACTCCTCGACCAGCTTGGAGAACGTCTGCTGCGCGTCGGCGCGCTTACCCGCCTCCACGTAGGTGCGTCCGAGCTGCATCAGGATGCCGTCCACCGGCAGCGGACCGTCCTTGCGCTGCGACAGTTCCTTGAAGGTATTGATCGCGGCATCGAACTGGCCGGCGCGCGCCTGCGCTTCCGCGAGTCCTAGCCGCGCCATCTGTCCGTAGAACCCGTCGCCGGCTTCCCTGGTCACCTGCTCGTACGCCGCGATCGCCCCTGGCGTGCTGCCCAGGGCGAGCGACGTGGCGCCTTCCTGATAGCGCGCGTAGACGCCGGCATCAGTGGACGGATAGGCGTCCGCGGCGATCTTGAACTTGGTCAGGGCCGCCTGGGACCGCTCGCGCTCGGTCGGAAAATAGAGCCCCCCGGCGGGCGTGCCCGGAGCGGGCGGCGGACCGACGCGCGCATTCTGCACCGCCATTGCCTCGGCCAGCAGGCTGTGCGCCTTCGTCTGGACGTTCTCGCGCCAGCCGAAATATCCGAGCGCCACCACGCCGACGACCGCCACAACCGCGATCAACGTGGTCGTCTCGCTGCGGCGCGACCCAACGGTCTCGCGCGCCTGACGCGCCAGCTTGTTCAGTTCGTTTTCTTTCAGGTGATGCCGCTCTGTACTCTTCATGTCTAATGCCTACCGACTGACCAACAACAAACGAAAAGTCTAACACCGTACCGAAAACCAGATTGGTCGACGGGGCGAGGCTCGAACTCGCGACCCCCGGTTTAGGAAACCGGTGCTCTATCCATCTGAGCTACCCGCCGATGGATGAATTCTGACATGCCCCGGGCAAAGGTGGAAGCGCGCGGCGACTGCCGTGCGATCAGGACCCGCTCAAGGCCTGCAGCGCCTTGGCAATCCGGACGTAGTCGGCGTACCGGCGCTGATAGCCTTCCAGCTTCTCGCGCTCGACGGCGTCGAGCCGCGCCCGGGCGACGGTCGTGCCGCCCAGGGTGCTGACCTCGTGCTCGGCGACCGCCACCTTCAGTTTGTAGTCGGCGTCGTGCGCGTGTTCCCACGCCAACCAGTCAGCGGTCCACTGCGAGTGGGCCGCGTCGATCCGCTCGTTGGTGAACGGGAACGTGCCGCCGATCGCACGGTCGAGCGTGCCGAACTCCTCCGGATACAACTGTCGCGCGGCTTTCGCCAGCGGCTGCCAGACGAGGAAGGCTCGCGGATCCTGCTGCGTGGCCGCCAAAGCTGGCGCAAACATCTCCAGCAACGTTGCGAGCCGATCGCCCGATCCGACGCCGCCGCGCGCGGCGCGCATCTCGCCCACGATCTGCGATGCGCCCCACGCGATGGCGCCCGCGATGACGATGGCGGCGACGATGACCCCTGAGAGCAGGACCACTAGTAGGTCAACGTGGCGTGCACGTGCTCGCCCACCAGCTTCGCCCGGCCGTCGAGTCCGGCCAGCTCGATCAGGAACGCCAACGCCACCACGTCGCCGCCCACGCCCTTCACGAGATCCGTCGTCGCGCGCGCAGTGCCGCCGGTCGCCAGCAGGTCATCGACGATCAGCACGCGCTGCCCCTTTCTTACGGCGTCCGCATGCATCTCGAGCGTGTCGGTCCCGTACTCGAGGGAATAGCTGCCGCGGACGCAGACCGACGGGAGCTTCCCAGGTTTTCGGACCGGCACGAATCCGGCGCCGATCCGATCGGCCACCGGCGCGCCGAAGATGAACCCGCGGCTCTCGATGCCGACGACGAGGTCGATGCCCTTGCCGGCGAACGGCTGCGCGAGCGACTCGATCGCGGCCCGGAGTCCCACCGGATCCTGCAGCAG
>JANYHS010000006.1 GCA_025358945.1 Acidobacteriota bacterium | reverse complement strand
GGCGGCCGCGGGTCCATCGTCGCCTGCGTTCAGGAGCCGGCCGAGGACGGGGCGCAGGCCCATCACCTCGAAATACGAGCCGTCGACGACGCCCGCGCGGACCTGGCGCGGTTCGCCAAGGCCGACCATCGTGAACGTGATCTGCGAGAACTCGCCGATCGAGGTGAGCGACTTCAGCCGGCCGCGCAGGTCGATGATCTCCGGGACCGAGAAGGCCGTGTTCTCCGTGCCGATGCCGGGCGCGCTCTGCCGGATGTAGATCAGCCGGCCCTCCTCACGGTTGACCAGCGGCCGCAGCAGCACGCCGCGGACGACGCTGAAGATCGACGCGTTGGCGCCGATGCCGAGGGCCAGCGTAAGGATCACCGTGGCCGACAGCCCTTTGGCGCGGGAGAGGGATCGGAGTGCGAACTTGAGCTCGTTCAGCAGCGGCATGTGATGTTCATCAACTGTGTTCGATGTGCGATTTCAGACGGGCGAGCGCATTGTCCCACCCAGGCGCGACGACCTCAAGGTGCCGGCGGGTGCGCCGTACAACGTGAAACGCTCGGCGAAAGCTTGACGCGAACGGTGTCCTACCGATCCTGATTCGACGGTCGCGTCGCGCCACCGGGCAGCGCGAACGCGAGGTACTCGCCGGAGTAGGCGCCGCCGCCGACCGCGACGATGATGAACTGCTTACCGTCGACTGAGTAGGTCATCGGCGAGCCTGACTGTGGCGCGGGCATCCAGATGGCGCCGACTTCCTTCCCGGTCTGCTTGTCGTAGGCGCGGAGCATCGCGCCGCGCTGGCGTCCCGGCGGCGCGGTGATCTGAGGATCGCCCATCACAACGAGCGTCTTGGTCACCATCAGACCGACGGCTTGTGTCCCCGGCTGACCGGTCTTCGGAATCGTCTTGCCGGCCAGCAGAGGATGCGTGCGGATGTTGTCGGGCGTGTCGCCGTGCGGCACCTGCCACATGAGGTCGCCCCGGTCGAGATTGATGGCCGCCAGCGTGCCGTATGGCGGCTTCACCATCGGCAGTCCCTGCACGTTCAGCCCTTCCGCCGCGCCGGCTCCTGCCGGGGTTGGCGCGGGCGCCGCCGAGGCTGCTGGTGTCGGCCGTTGTGGCGCGTCGGCCGCGCAGCAGTCGCCCGGCCCGAGCACGACGCGGAAATTCTCGCCGGCGATCCCCGACACGTAGCCGATGTCCGAGAACCCTTTGGGCGGCGCCACCAGCGATCGCGCGCCGACCCCCATATTGCCCGCCTGCGCGTAGACGACGTGCGTTTCCGGATCGGCGCCGGAGCCTGGCCAGTTGGTCGCCGTCGACGCGACGAGCGCGCCGTACAGCGGTCCGTTGACGTTGCCGATGATCGGCGGCGCGAACGGCGACCCCTCGTTCTTGTAGTACTTCAGCCGATCGAGCGCCTGCGCGCGCAGCTCCGGCGTGAAGTCGATCAGATCGTCCGGCACCTTCAGGTAGTTGCGCGCGTAGGCCGGCGGCCTGGTGGGGAACGGCTGCGTCGGCGACGTCTTCTCGCCCGGCACGTCGGACTGCGGCACCGGCCGTTCCTCAATCGGCCACACGGGCTGACCGGTCACGCGATCGAAGACATAGAGAAACGCCTGCTTGCTCGGTGACGCGACGGCCTTGATCGCCTTGCCGTTCACGGTGATGTCCAACAGGATCGGCGCGGAGGAGTTGTCGAAGTTCCAGATCGGATGGTGCACGAACTGGTAGTGCCACTTCCGCACGCCGGTCTTCAGGTCGACACAGACGAGGCTCTCGCTGAACAGGTTGTTTCCGGGACGATGACCGCCGTAAAAATCAGACGTGGGCGTTTCGACCGGCAGATACACCAGCCCGAGCTCTTCGTCGGCCGTGATCTGCGTCCACACGCCGGTGTTGCCGTTGTCGGCCCACGACTCTTTTTCCCAGGTGTCGTTGCCGAAGTCGCCGGGACGCGGAATCGTGTTGAACGTCCACAGCGGCTTGCCCGTCTTCACGTCGAATGCGCGCACCAGCCCTTTGGTGTTGTTGTGCGTCGGAACCGTCGCGCCCTCGCGCATCGCCGACCCGATGATCACGACGTCCTTGACGACCGCCGGCGTCGAATGGATGCCGATCTCGCCGGTCTCGAGATCGATCTGCTGCCCCTTGCCGAACACGGCGCCGACCTTCAGATCGAGAATGCCGCCCTTGCCGAACGACGCAATCAAGGCGCCGGTCTTCGCGTTGAGCTCGACCAACTGGTAGCCGGTCGTCACGTAGATGACGCGGTCGTCGCCCTTGCCGTCGGTCCAGTACGACACGCCACGGCCCGAGAGCTGGCGCGGCGAGAGCGTCGCGCGCTTGCCCTCGCGCAGGCTGTGCGTCCAGATCACCTCGCCGGTCTTGCCGTCGAGCGCGATGACGGATCGGCGCGTGCCGCCGGTCGTGTACAAAATGCCGTTGATGGCGACCGGCGTACCTTCGAGTTTGTACTCAGGACGCGGGCCGAGGTTGTCGGTCTTGAACCGCCACGCGACCTCGAGCTGATTGAAGTTCGATCCATTGATCTGGTCGAGCGGTGAGTACCGCGTGCCCTTCATGTCTGCGGTGTAGTTCGGCCAATCGCCGTTCCGGGTGGAGGGCTGGCCGGACTGTCCCGAGAGTCCGGGCCTGAGCCAGACGAGGCCGACGAGAACCAACACGAGAGCCGGTGCGGTGCGAAGGACACGTGTGGACATGTTTCACTCCCTTGCGGTGTTCAGTGTCAGACACCTTACAACTCGCTACGGCAATCGTCCAGAGAGTAGTAGAGTCTCGCCCATGAGCCGAGCCGCCTGCATCGCCGCTCTCGTTTTCGCCACCGCCCTCGTGTTTGCCGCCAGCGACGGGCCGCCGCCGTGGGCGTACGGGTTCCCATCAGCCGCGGGCGCGACCCCCTCGGCTCCAGTTGCCGCGCCTCCGGCCGCTGCCTCCGCGCCTGACGTGGCGCCGCGACCACTGACTGGCAGCGCGGCATCGTTCACGCTCGCGCAGATCCGCGACGGTTTCGGTCCCGCCGACTGGTTTCCCGGCGATCACCCGCAGATGCCAGAGATCGTCGCGCACGGCAAGAAGCCCGACGTGCGTGCCTGCTCGCTCTGTCACTACCCGAATGGCAAAGGCCGTCCCGAGAACGCCGGGGTGTCCGGACTCCCGGTCGCGTACTTCATCCAGACGATGGCTGACTTCAAGGCGGACGCGCGGAAGAGCAGTGACACGCGGAAGGCCAACACGAACCTGATGGTCACCTACGCGAAGAACATGACCGACGAGGAAGTGAAAGCGGCCGCGGAGTATTTCGCCGCGATGACGTGGACGCCGTGGATCAAGGTGGTAGAGGCGGCGATCGTGCCGAAGACGCGCATCGCCGGCGGCATGTTCATCGCGCTCGATGGAACAGCCACCGAACCGATCGGCGATCGCATCATCGAAGTGCCGGACGACACGGAACGCACCGAGTCGCTGCGCGATCCGCGCTCCGGTTTCACCGCCTACGTGCCGGTCGGCAGCATCAAGAAGGGTGAGACCCTCGTCACCACAGGTGGTGGCGGCAAGACGACGCGATGCGCGGTGTGCCACGGCGCGGATCTGAAAGGCATGGGACCGGTGCCCGGCATCGCGGGCCGTTCCCCGAGCTACACGGTGCGCCAGTTGTTCGATACGCAGCACGGAACCCGCAAGGGCGTGTGGGCCGATCTGATGAAGCCGGTCGTCGCGAATCTCAGCAACGAGGACATGCTCGCGATCGCCGCGTACACGGCATCGCGTCCGTGAGGGTATGGAGCGGGCTTGTCAGCAAACGAAAAAAAGGCCGATGGGGAAGTCCCACCGGCCCTTTTCGAAACGACGTATCGACCCTGTTACTGAACCGGCGTGACGGTGGCCGACGCCACAATCGGGTTGGCCACGACCGCCGCGGTCGAGCTCCAGATCGTGCCGCGCGTGTCGGTCGCGAAGTAGCGTGTGCCTGTGCCGCCGGCCGTCAGCGGGTCGGCCTCTCCGAAGTAGGAGCTGGCCGGCTGCGCGACGGCGCCGTTGCACACGGTCGTCGAGCCGATGTCCGTCACACCCGTGCTGGCGTCCTTCGCGATCGTGACGACGTAGCCACTCTTGGTCACGCCGTTCGACTTCAGGTCGGGGCTGATGAAGCCCTGGCTGCTGCCCGTGGGCGCGGTCACGAGGTTTTCCAGCTTGATGGCGTAGCCGCCCTGGGCGCAGCTGGACGAGAAGCTCGCCTGGCCGCTGTTGATGGCGCGCAGCGAACCGATGGCCGACGCTTCGTTACCCGACATGCGGGCGCGGAGCAGACCGGGCACGGCGATCGCCGCGATGATGCCGATGATGGCGACGACGATCAGCAGTTCGATGAGCGTGAAACCCTTGGCGTTACGAATCTTCTTCATTGTTTTCCCCTGACGGTTGATGGCCGCGTTTGTTGAACCCGTTTGTTTCGGCATCGGGGTCAGGAGCAACTCTGCGGCCACCATGGCGTCAGGCGATGATCGTGCGATTCGCCAACAATTTAATTAGCACTACGTGATCGCCCTTAGTCAATTATTGTTTTGAAAGCAAAAATTGTCATCGGCGAAACGTCAAGAAATGTCAACCGCCAGGAAGTCATGGAGTGGTCACCGGAGGGAGACGCCGTTTGGTCGCTTGCTCGAAGGCGTATGCCAACTCGATGAGCCTCGGTTCTGTGCATGCCGTGCCGGTGAAGCCAACGCCGAACGGCGCGGCCTTCGCCTGGAAGCCCG
This sequence comes from Acidobacteriota bacterium, assembly GCA_025358945.1. Classification (GTDB taxonomy): domain Bacteria; phylum Acidobacteriota; class Vicinamibacteria; order Vicinamibacterales; family CAVVIG01; genus CAVQFC01. The sequence continues at coordinate 13,950 of JANYHS010000006.1, read as the reverse complement.
CAGGGAACGCGGGGTTCGGCGCGTTCGGAATCAGGCCGAACGGCACGACGATGATCGGGTAGCCGGATCGCGCGGCCAGACCGGCGCCCGACCCTCCCGGCGTCAGGATCGCGTCGAGATTGTGCGCCTTGAGCACGCCGTCGATGCCGTTCGCGCGGCTCAGCAGCCAATCCTTCCTGTGGTCAGCGTCGTTGCGTGCGCGGTCCGCCTCGAGGTCCATCTCGTCCGAGATGTCGAGCCGCGACTGTCCGAACCGGATCGCGCCGGCCTTGGCGTGCGCGAGGTTCCACTGCCGCAACTCGGTCAGCGATTTCACGGGAGCGGAGGCGCCGAGACTCGTCAGCCACAGGTTGAAGTCGCGCTTCATCCCGTACTTGAAATTCACCGAGCAACCCTCGTCCAGACCCTTGGCCTGATCGGCGCCTGAGCAGAAGTCCCAGTCGGCGAAGTTGTCCTTCGGATCTTGTGCGGACAGGCTTGGGACGTCCGCGGGGTCCACGATGATCGCGCCCTGCTGCTTGAGTACCGCGATCGCGTCGGCCATCACCTTCGCTTGTTCGGCGTTGAGGCCGCCGCGTCCCGCGGTGATGGTGGTCGTCGTGCTGATGCCGTCCGGACGCCCCGGTCGATCGCCGGTGAGGGTGATGCGGTCGTAGTAGAACGCGCGCGGGATGCCGATGCGCGCGCCCTTCAATCCGTCCGCCTTCAGGAACTTGGTGTAATCCCGTCCCGGCGGCGGCGTACACGTCGTCGTTGCCGGATCGTTGGGATCGGGCCTCGGGCTCTCGAGCGCGCCGAGCATGATCGCCGCATCGGCGACCGTGCGCGTCATCGGCCCGGCGGTGTCGTGGTCGGCGGTGATCGGGATCACGCCGTACCTACTGATTCTGCCGATCGTCGGGCGGAGGCCGACCAGCATGTTGGCATTCGCGGGGCTGATCACGGAGCCGCCGGTATCGGTGCCGACGTTGGCCGCCCACAGATTGGCGGCCGTGCCGATGCCTGAACTCGATCCACCGGTCTGCAGCGCGGGCCGTCCGTCGAAGGTCGCCTCACGCGGATCGGGACGCGGATCGTAGGGGTTGAATCCAAATCCACCGACGGCGTTGTAGTTGCCAGGCATCGGGTTCGGCGCACCGGCCACCCAGTTCGCCAGTTCGGTCAGTCCGGTTTTGGCGATGATGACGGCGCCGGCGTCACGCAGATTCTTCGTCAGCGTCGCTTCATACGGCGGGACATAGCCGGCAAACGCCAGCGCGCCGCCGGTGGTCGGCATGTTCGTCGTGTGGATGTTGTCCTTCAGCGCGACGGGGATCCCATGCAGCGGGCCGCGCAGTTTGCCTGCGGCCCGTTCGCGATCGAGCCGATCGGCGTCCTCAAGCGCACGCGGGTTGACGATGATCGCCGCGTGCAGCCGATCTTCATACGTCCCCAGCCTCGTCAAGTACTGCGTGACGAGCGCGCGCGAGGTGAGACGGCCGGACGCCATCGCCGCGCGCATCTCCGGGATTGTCGCCTCGACGATGTGAAACGGTTTGGCAGGGGCGGTTGCCCGGCGCGGCGTCTGCGCCGAGAGCGCGACCGCGAGGATGCCGATCAACGATGCGACGATAACGGTGGCTCTCATGGCGGTATCTTACCCGCCATTCGAGAGGTCCCCACACGCGCGATAACAATGTAGGTGTGCTACTTCGAGGCGCCGGTGAACCCGCGGAACGGCACGCGACCGCGGCCAGCCGGTTCGACCGACGCGCGCGTCGAGCCATCGCCTTCCACCGTGCCGTTGACCGTGAACGGCGCGCCGCCGCCCATCCCGATGCGCAGCGACGCCGTGAACTGATAGCTGTTGCCGGTCCACTGGATGTCCTTGATCGGCGCGACGGTGATCATGCCAAAGGTCGGGACGTACCACGAACCTTCGCCCGAGCGGGGAATGTGCAGGACGGATGGAATCGTCTGGTTCGGCGTCACGAGATCGACGAAGTAGGCGGAGTCGGCGAACGACGATCGCAAAAGCTGCATGCGCGCGCTCGGCGTGGACGGCTTCGGGCTGACGCCATCGGCGGCGGTGAACTCGAACATGCCGAACATCATCTCGGCCGTTGACGCCTCGCCGAAGGTGACGGCGCGGTTCGGATCCGGGTTGCGCTTGTTCGCGCTCGAGTTGTCGTAGTGCGACACCATGTCGATGCGCGTGCCCTTGGGCAGCCGCACGGCGGTCTTCGGGTAGTAGAAAAGTTGCCAGTTGAAGTCGTAGGCCGGCACGTTCAGCAGCGCCGCCTGACGGCCGCCGGGATAGGTCGCGGTCATCTTCATGTCGGTGCCGCGCAGGTGCATGTGCGGGAAGTACGACACGATATCGATGTCCTGGTCGGCGATGTAGGCCGCGCGCATCTCGTAGTCGCGCGTCTGTGGCGGAATCGTGAAGTTGATGTTGCCGGCGAGTGACGCGGCGACTTCCTTCTGGATCTCGCCCTTGCCGAAGTAGAGGCCGATGCGCGTGCGATCGACCTGCGCTCTCCCGTTCGGGTGGTAGTGCAGGTTGGTGCGCAGGGTCTGTCCCTTGCGCACCCAGCGTCCCGTGCCTGCGGGGTAGACCGTCGCCGGGGTGCCGACGGCCCACACGCCGAGCACGTCGAACACGCCGCTCGGGTTGATCGCGCCGCTGCCCATGCGCATCGCGGCCGCGATGTCCGCGGAGAAGATCACCGAGTGATGGGTGACTTCGCGGTTGCTCGGACGGATCTCCAGCGCGCGAATCCAGCGATCCTCGGTGAGCGGCAGCGTCAGGTTCGGGGTCGGGAAGTAGTCGCCGCCCTCAGCGGGAATCTGGACTTCCGGCAGCTCGACGATCATGTCGGGCTCGCCCAGCTGCCAGCCCTCCACAAACGTCGGCATCGCCGGCATGTCCTTCAAGTCGCCCTGCGGTGCGCCGTTGTCGGACCACTTCGCGATCGTCGCGATCTCGGCGGCGGTGAGGGTCGGGTCGTTCGCGAATGCGCCAACGTTGGGGTCGGCGAACCACGGCGGCATCTGGCGCGCGACGACCTTGTCCTTGATGGACTTCGCCCAGGGGCGCGCATCCTGAAACGTCAGCAGCGCCATCGGCGCCACTTCGCCGGCGCGATGACACGTGGCGCATTTCGCGTGCAGGATCGGCGCGACGTCGCGCGTGAACGTGACGTCCGGCGCGGCGGTGGATACACGCGGCGGCGACGCGACGATCGTCGCGGCCATCACGACGAGGACAACGAACGTCAGGCGTCGCATCGCAAACCTCCAGAGGGTGGAAGGGACGACGATAGCACGGCCAGGCCTGCGCGTTGACGCGGAATCAGCCGGTTGATCTTGCGTCACGACGATGCTAGCGTCGTCTTCGCGGAAGGGTTGGCACGCCCATCGCATTGGTTGATTCATCGGAGCTCCCGCGATTGTCGCGAGACGCGCTCCGGATGGAGACGACGATGCAGCCGCAAACGATTGACAGCAGAGTAGAAAGACTGGAAACACGCGTGACCGCACTGGAACAACTGCCCGCCAGGATGGATGCCTTCGAAGTGCAATTCTCGCTACTTCGAGATGAGATCCGCGCTGAATGTTCTGCGACGCGCGGAGATCTGCGCGGAGAGATCCGCACTGGTGACGAGAACACGTGCCGGACGTTGCGCGACGAGATTCGTTCCGGCGACGAGATGGTGATCCGGACCCTCCGCGAAGAGATCCGCGCCGGCGACGAGATGGTCGTTCGGACGCTGCGCACAGAAATCCGCGAGGTCGACGAACGGCTCTCCACCCAGATGCGTGTGCAGCACGAGGAACTATCCACCCAGATGCGCGTGCTGCATGAAGAGGTCCTGTCGCGCGTGGCTCTGATTCAGGAGTCTTTGCCTCGGCGAAGAAAACAACGGCAGTAAGATAGGCGCGTGATTCAGCGATTGCTCCTGTTGCTCGCGACCGCGCTTGCTCCCGCCGCCCAGGCTCCCGCTACCGTCGACTTTCAGCGCGACGTCCAGCCCATCCTGCGCGAGCACTGCATCGGCTGCCACGGACCCGAGCTGCAGATGAACGGGTTCCGTCTGGATCGCCGCGCCGACGCGATGCGCGGGGGCACGCAAACCAATATCGGACCCGGCAACGCCGACGGCAGCCGCATGTATCACCGCGTGGCCGGCAGCAATTTCGGACCGCAGATGCCGCCGGCCGGTCCGCTCAGCGCCAGCCAGATTGAGACGATCAAGCAGTGGATCGACGAAGGTGCGGCGTGGCCGGACGCCGCGTCTGGCGAGACGGTCTCGCCTCCCGCCGATCCCGACGCGATGCGTCTGATGACGCTGATTCGGGCGGACGATCGGCGAGCGGTTGACGATCTCCTGCGTTCGCATCCGCGCGCCGCGGCCGCGCGCGGCACGCACGGATCCACGCCGCTGATGACAGCCGCGCTATACGGCGACGCGGCGCTGGTGAAGCGTCTGCTGGCCGCGGGCGCCGATCCCAACGCGGCGAACACCGCCGGCGCCACCGCGCTCATGCTGGCGGTACCCGACGTGCCGGCGCTGCAGGTCCTGCTGGACGCGGGCGCCGACGTGAACGCCCGATCGGAGGATCGCCGATCCGCTCTCGTCATCGCGACCGGCACGGTCGGCGCCGCGCCGGCGGTGCGGCTGTTGCTCGCGTACGGCGCGGATCCGTCCTCCTGGCAGGCGAGCGATATGTCGCCCATGCGCGAAGCCGGGCGCGTCGGCGATGCGGACACATTCCGCGTGCTGCTCGAGTACGGTGTCAGCGTGAAGAGCGTGGGCGCTCCCTCGGCGAATTTCCTTCGCACGAACTGTTTCAGTTGCGCGCAACTCGCCGGCGTCGCTGGCGACGGGCCGCTGGCGCGCGTGCCGCCGCCGCCGGGTGCCGATTCCACGGCACCCAAGTACGATCCCGGGCGTTCGGCGAGACCGACGCCCGTTGGCGCCACGCCGGCGACGCCCGCGGCGATTCGCGCCGCCGTCGAGCGCAGCGTGCCGCTGTTGCAGGACGTCGGCACCGCGTTCATCAAGCAGACCGGCTGCGTGTCGTGTCATCACAACAGCCTCGTGTCGATGGCCGTCGCCGCCGCGCGCCAGCACGGCTACGCGGTGAACGAGGCGACGTCGAAGTCGCAGTCGAGCACGATCGGGACGTATCTCGAATCGTGGCGCGATCGCACAGTGCAGAATCAGCCGATCGCTGGCGGCGCCGACACGATCAGCTATCTGATGCTCGGCTTGGCGTTCGACAGTTTTCCGCCGGACGAGGCGACCGATGCGCAGGCGATCTGGCTCAAGCGTCGTCAGGCGGCGGACGGCCATTGGCCGATTAACACGATCCGTCCGCCGATCGAGTCCAACGACGTGGCGGTGACGGCGATCTCGATGCGCGCGCTCCAGGTGTTCGCGCCCCCGTCGCAGCGCGCCGAGTACGCGGTCGCCGTCGATCGCGCACGCGCGTGGCTGACGACCGCGCCGGCGGAAGAGACGGAAGAGCGCGCGTTCAAGCTACTCGGGCTGACGTGGGCCAAGGCGCCACGCGCGGTGATTGTGCGAGCGGCGCGCGATCTGCGGGCGATTCAGAAACCCGGCGGTGGCTGGTCGCAGCTCGGATCGATGGCGAGCGACGCGTATGCCACGGGCGAAGCGCTGACCGCATTGCGCGAGAGCGGCGTCGTCGGGTTGACGGATCGCGCGTATCGTCAGGGCCTCGAGTTCCTGCTGCGCACGCAGATCGAAGACGGATCCTGGATCGTCGAGACGCGCGCGGTCCCGATTCAGGCGTACTTTGAAAGTGGATTTCCCTACGGCGTGAATCAGTGGGTGTCCGCGGCCGCGACGGCCTGGGCGACCACCGCGCTGGCGCTCGCAAAATAATGCGTCACTTCCTGGAGAATCGATGAATCGAACGACGATGTTTGTGCGCGCGGCCTGTGTGGTGCTGGCAGCGGGCGCGGCGGCGGCGCAGACCGCGCGCGTGATTCCGCGACCGCCGGCGCAGGTGGGACCGCCGAAACCCGAGGACGGCAGCGCTGCGCCGGACGGCTACGCGCCGAGCCCGGAGTGGCTGGGGCAGACGCGCGCGCCGCGTCCGGCGAAATCCGCCGAGTTCGACGTGATCACCGTCGCCGAGGGATTGTCGGGCGTCTTCTGCTTCGATTTTCTTCCTGACGGACGGATGATCGTCGGCGAACGTCCCGGCCGGATCAAGATCGTCGCTAAGGACGGCAAGGTGAGCGAGCCGCTCAGCGGGATGCCGGCCGATCTCTTTGCGCGTGGTCAGGGTCTGTTCGAGGTGCGGCCGGATCGCGCGTTCGCGACGAACCGCACGATTTACCTCACCTACACGGTGCTGCCGGAAGGCTCCAATCCCGCGGCGCTTCCGCGCAGTCCGGGCGTCCTGCTCGTCGCGAGCGCGAAACTGTCCACCGACGATCGCACGCTCGAAGGCCTGAAAGTGTTGCTGAACGCCGAAGGGACCAGCGGACGCCTGATTCAGGCGCCCGACGGCACGTTGCTGATCACGTCCACCGTCCCCGGCGGCGTCGGCACGAACGTGATCGACTGGCCGCAACCGCAGCAGTTCGACAGCAACATGGGCAAGATTCTGCGGATCAACACCGACGGATCGATTCCCAAGGACAACCCGTTTGTCGGCCGCTCCGGCGCGCGTCCCGAGATCTACGCGCTCGGCTTCCGTGATTCGCAGGGGATGGCGATTCATCCGCGCACGGGCATGCTCTGGTTGAGCGATCACGGGCCGCGCGGCGGCGACGAGATCAACGCCGTCGGCAAGGGGAAGAACTACGGCTTCCCGGTCATCGGCTACGGCCGAGACTACAGCGGGAAACCGATCAACGGCGACAAGACCGCGCAGGACGGGATGGAGCAGCCCGTATATTTCTGGACGCCCGATATCGCGCCGGCCGGCATCGCGTTCTACACCGGCAAATTGTTTCCAGCCTGGCAGGGTGACCTGTTCGTGTCGGCGCTTCTGGGCCGTTCGCTCGTCCGGCTCGTGCTGAAGGACGACCGCGTGATCGCAGAGCAGCGTCTGCTCACCGACCTGAATGCCAGAATCCGCGGCGTCGCCGAGGGGCCTGACGGCGCGCTGTACGTCCTGACCGACGGGAACACCGCGAAGATTCTGAAGCTGGTGCCGAAAAAGTAGCGCCCGCCGAAAGACCTGTGCGTCCGGCGGCCTCCGGGTGTATATACGGGTGCGAACCACTGTTTTCGAGGAGGTCGTGATGGCGAGTCGCCCACGAAGTTCGGGTCTGTTCGGCGTTCTGCTGGCTGCGTCGGTCATGACCACGGCGGGCACGATTGCGCAGACGCCTGCACCGGCCAGCGGCGACGTCACGTTTGCCAGAGACATCGCGCCGATCCTGCAGCGCAGCTGTCAGGAGTGCCACCACGCCGAGGGCGTCGCCCCGATGTCGCTCGTCACCTACGAAGAGGTGAGGCCCTGGGCGAAATCGATGAAGATGCGGACCGCGCTGCGCAGCCAGCGCGGCGCGATGCCGCCGTTCTTCGTCGAGAAGACCATCGGCATCCAGAAATTCAAACATGACCCGTCGCTGAGCGACGAGGAGATCGGCAAGGTCGCGAAGTGGGCCGATAGCGGCGGCCCGCGCGGAAATCCCGCCGACATGCCGAAGGCGCTGGAGTTCGACGGCAGTGACAAGTGGACGCTCGGCGAGCCCGATCTGATTCTGAAATCGAAAGACGTCACTGTCCCGGCGATCGGCCCCGATCATTGGGGCGACTTCGGCCTGATCCCGACCGGCCTGAACGAGGATCGCTACGTCTCCTCCGTCGAAGTGCGCGAGGTCAACGACATCCCGCACGACAAGTCGGTGGCCACGGTCGGCGGACGCTACGTCTTCCACCACATGACCTACGAGTCCATCGTCGAAGGCGAGCGCGCCAGCAGCGGCGCGAACGAAGGCGGCGGCAGCTGGCCGATTCACGAAGTCGGACGCAACGCGGACATTTTCCCGCCGGAAGCGGGGCGCCTGCTCGCAGCGCATTCGTCGCTCTCGCTTAACGCCGGCCATCTCCACTCGAACGGCCGCGAGACGAAGGGGCACCTCGAGTTCGCGTTCACGTTCTTCCCACGCGGCTACAAGCCGATCTACAAACGATCGGGGGTGCGCCTCGGCGACGGGATCAATATCGACGTGCGGCCGAACGAATCGGGCCAGGAACTCCACGCCTACTCGGTGCTGCAGGAGCACACGAAATACATCACCTTCGAGCCGCACCTGCACGCGCCCGGCGTCCGCATGTGCCTCGAGGCGATCTGGGGGCACAACATCCAGACGCTGAACTGCGTCGGCTACGATCACAACTGGGTGAAGCAGTACGTCTACGAGGATGATGCGGCGCCGCTGCTGCCGAAGGGCACGATCGTCCACCTGATCGGCTTCCTCGACACGACGGCGGCGAACAAGAATCCGGTCGACCCGAGAAACTGGGCAGGCGGCGGACGACGGTCGGTCGCCAACATGTTCATCGACCTCGGCTACTCCGTCACGCTGACCGAGGATCAGTTCCAGGCGGAGATGGCGAAGCGGCGCAAGAACATGAAGAGCCGCAACGACTACGACATCGGCTGCCCGCTGTGCTGGGCGCCGCCCACTGCGACGGCGACGCCATCGACGGCCGCGGTCGGGAAGTGAGAAGTGTGAAACGACTGCTGCTTACCGCTGCGGGTGCGTTGCTGTTGCTCACGTCGGCGAGCGCGCAGATGCGGTTCACCTATTCGAGCGGCCAGGTCGTCTCGCCCGCCTACGAAGGGTGGCGCACTGAAGACGACGGCTCGCAGACGCTGGTGTTCGGGTACATGAACCAGAACTGGGCGGAGGAATTCGACATTCCAATTGGCCCGGACAACAGCATCGAGCCGGGCGGGCCGGATCGGGGACAGCCGACGCATTTCTATCCGCGCCGCAGCCCGTTCCTCTTCACGATCAAGGTGCCCAGGGATTTCGGCGACAAGGAACTCGTCTGGACCGTGAAGACGCACGGCAAGATCGAGAAGGCGTACGCGTCGCTGAAGAACGACTACATGATCGACAACCAGGTGATCTCGACCGAAGTCGGCGGCGATTTCGGCAGCCTGCGTGACGAGTTGCGCACCAACATCCCGCCGGAGCTGAAGGTCGACGGCGCGAAGACCCGCACCGTCAAGGCCGGCGCACCGTTGACGCTGACGGCGTTCGCCAAGGATCCAGACAACATCCCGCCGCGGCGCGGACGCGGCGCCTCGCCGCCGGCGTCGATGACCGCGACCGCGTTGTATCGGGCGCCCTCGTCGCTCGTGCCGGCGAGCGGACCAGGTGTGCGGCTGTCGTGGATCGTCTACCGAGGCAAGGCGGCGGACGTGACGTTCAGCCCCGATCAGATGAAGGCGTGGACCGACACGCGCGCCTACGGCAACTCGCCGTGGTCGCCGCCCTACTACATCCCCGAGCCGCCGCCCGAGAACACGTGGATCACGCAGGTGACCTTCAAGGAACCCGGCGCCTATGTGCTCCGCGCGATCGCCAGCGACGGCGCGGTTTTTACATACGACAACGTAACAGTGACGGTCACGAAATAAACTGGAGCGCGAAGGCTTTAGCCGAGCGGGGAAAAATATGACGCGCATCAAGCTCCTCACCATCGTCTGCGCTGTCGCCGCGCCCATCTGGGTTGCGGGTCAGACCAGCAACTTCATGGGCGGAACGCCCGGCGCCGTCGACGCGACGAAAGTTCGCACGACGCGGTTGAAGTTTCCGAAAGGCAGCCGGTCGAACTGGCACAGCCACACCTGGGGTCAACTGCTGATGCTCGAAGAGGGCAAAGGCCGCACGCAGGTGCGCGGCGGCGCGCTGCTGGAGACCGTTCCGGGTCAGCCGTGGTGGACGGCCGCCGGCGTCGAACACTGGCACGGCGCCGCGCCGGAGATGGACGCGTTGCAGCTGACGATCTACGAAGGCGACGTGAAGTGGCTCGAGCCGGTGCAAGACAAGGAGTACCTGGCGGCGCCGAAGAAATGAGCATCGGAGCGCGAGCCTTTCAGGCGAGCGTCTGTCTCGCGCTTCTGGTGGGAGTCGCCTCGTCAGCCCTCGCGCAGGTCCCCGACGGCGCCGCGATCTTCGCGCGCGACTGCGCCACCTGCCACGACGGCGCCGACGGATCGCGCGCGCCCAGTCCGGAGATCCTGAAACGCCGATCGCCTGAAGCCGTCCTCGCCGCGCTGACCGCGGGCGGCATGCGGCCGCAGGGCGGGCGCTTGAGCGGCGCTGAACGTCGAGCCGTCGCCGAATTCCTGGGCGGCCGCGCGCTGGGCGGCGACATCACCGGCGCCAGGCTGGGACGCTGCACGGCATCGCCGCCCCTTCCCAATCCCACAGCTTCGTCTGCATGGAACGGCTGGTCGCCGTCCATCACCAATACCCGATTCCAATCAGGCGAAGCGGCGGGCCTGACCGCTGCGCAGGTGCCGAAGCTGTCGCTGAAATGGGCGTTCGGGTTTCCCGACGCCACGTCCGCCTGGTCGCAGCCGACGGTGGCGAGCGGTCGCGTGTTCGTCGGCAGCCAGAACGGGACCGTCTATTCGCTCGACGCGAAGAGCGGCTGCATTTATTGGACGTTCACCGCCAAGAGCGGCGTCCGCACGGCGCTGTCGTTCGGGCCGCGCGAGAGCAGTCGCGGGTACGCCGTCTACTTCGGCGACACCGGCGCCAACGTCTACGCGCTCGACGCCGCGACGGGGCGCGAGATCTGGTCGCGCAAACTCGACGAGCATCCGTACGCGCGAATCACGGGATCGCCGACGCTCTACCTCGATACGCTGTTCGTGCCGGTCTCGTCGATGGAGGAGACCGCGGCGAGCCAGCCGGGATACGAGTGCTGCCGGTTTCGCGGCAGCCTGAACGCGCTCGATGTGAAAACCGGCGCGGTGATCTGGAAAACGTACATGTCGGCTGAACCGCAGCCGGCGGGACAGAATGCCGCGGGTGTCGCGCTGTGGGGACCATCGGGCGTCGGGATCTGGTCGGCGCCGACCGTCGACGTCAAGCGCGGTCTCGTCTACGCCGGGACGGGGAACACCTACAGCGCGCCGGCGCAGCCGGCGGCGGACGCGATCGTCGCGTTCGACATGAAGAGCGGTGCGATCCGATGGATCAGGCAACTGACGGCGGGCGACATCTTCGGCTGTCGCGCGGGGAGCGCGAACTGCGGCGAGAAAGCCGGGCCGGATTTCGATCTGGGTACGCCGCCGATGCTCGTCACTTCGTCGGCCGGACGCGATCTCATCGTCGCCGCGCAGAAGTCCGGCAACGCGTTCGCGCTCGATCCCGACAAGGACGGCGCGCTGCTCTGGCAGTATCACGCGGGCGAGGGATCGATCTGGGGCGGCATTCAATGGGGCGCCGCGGTGGATGGAGACCGCGCGTACTTTCCAGTTTCGGATATCCGCACGCCGAAGCCGGGGGGTCTGCATGGCGTCAGCCTCGCGACCGGCGAGCGCGCGTGGTATCAGCCGCCTCCGCCATTGAAATGCGCGAGCGGGACCGGTTGCAGCGCCGCGCTGATTTCCGCGCCGACGTTGATCCCCGGGGTACTGTTTTCCGGGTCGAATGACGGCGCCTTGCGCGCGCACTCGACGAAGGACGGCTCGGTGATCTGGGAGTTCGATACGAACCGCGAATTCGAAACCCTGAACGGCGTCCGCGCAGGCGGCGGCGCCATCCAGGGACCAGGGCCGACCATCGCCGGCGGCATGCTCTATCTCAATTCCGGTTACGGCGATCACCTCGGCCGGCCGGGAAACGTACTACTCGCCTTTGAGGTGCAATAGCGTCTGGCGCAGCTGGACCTCTTCTTACTTGGCCATCTTCCGCGCATAGACCAGCTCCGGCCGATCCGACGCCGCGTCGGCGCAAATCTTCACGATCTGCCGGTAGTAGCCTTTCGCCTTCGCCGGCTGTTTCGCCGACTCCGCGGCCTCGCCCGCGCCGTAGAGCGCGAGGAAGCGGTTCGGTTCTTTCTTCGCCACCGCTTCGAACGCGACGAGCGCGTCCTTCGAACGCCCCGCCTCGAGCAGCATGAACCCGTACAACTCACGTGCGGGCGCGAGCGGTCCCGGCGTGACGGCCGACTTGTCGGTCAGATCTTCCGCATCAGCCGCCGCGCCGAGCAGCTTGATGCCCTCGTCCTTCTGACCGCTCGCAAACGCGACCCATGCCTCAGCCACGCGACGCTGGATGTCCACTTGTTCGGCCCAGTACGCGTCCTTCATTTCGATTTCGCGATCGTGAATCTCGCGGAGGCGCGCGATGTCCGCCGCGGCGTCAGCGGGTTTGCCTGCGCGAGCCGCACCCACCGCCCGCGCGAAACGCGTGATCGCTTCGGTGTACGGCGTGTTCGCCGAGGGCCGTGGCGCGAGCGCCATGGCCTCGGACCACTGCAGCCGTTCCATCGCGTAGCGCGCGGGAATCGCCGCGAGAGCGAACGTGTTGGGGCCGCCGCCGGCGGGGCCGGGACTGGTCGGCGCTGCCGCGTTCGCTTTCTCCGCGTGTGCGAGCACCGCCTGTGCTTGCGTGTCCATCGCCATCTGGAGGTACGCGTAGGTTTCGTAGTCCATGGCGTGCAGCGCTTCGCCGGTGCCGTTGGTCTTCTCGGCCTCTTCCGCCGACTTGATGTTGGTCGCGACGGACTCCTTCCACAGGCCGACGCGTGTGAACGTGTGCGACGGCATGTGAAGCGCGTGCGGTACGGCCGGTGCAATCTCCGCATAGGCGCGCGCGGCCGGTAGCGCCTTATCGGCCAGCGCCGGCACGTCGTAGGTGTGAATGATGTAGTGCGCCAGCCCCGGGTGGTTCGGCATCTTCTTGTACAGCGGCTCGAGGATCTCCGCGGACCGCAGGTTCTGCGCGAACGACTTGTCGGTCGGCAGTGCGGTCTGCGTGATCGCGAGCGCCCAGAAGATCCGCGCCTCGATGTCATTCGGATTCTGCGCCGCGACCGCTTCTGTCGCCTTCTCGTACGCGAGCACGCGCGCGCGCTGCGTGCCGGGATCGGCGCTCGAGAACAGCCCGGCCACCGCGTTGATGAAGCCCTTCTCGCGCGGCGTCGGCGATCCGGTGGCCTGGCCCTTGTCAATCGCGGCCTTGCCGGCGGCAATCGCGGCAGGCGACCGCAGGCCGGCGAATGGATTGCCCCACTGCGTCAGCGCGATCCCCCAGAACGCCATCGCGCAATTGGGATCGGTTTTCAGCACGCTCTCGAATCCGGCGCGCGCCTCGGGGAACCAGAACGAGTGCAGCTCCGCGACCGCGTGGTTGAAGCCGTCCTTCACGGCCGGCACGCACGATGTCTCGAAGTTCACGGTCCCGACACCGGAGGACGCCGCCCCTGTGTGCTGAGAGTGATCGTCAGTCTGCGCCAGCGCCACGCCGGGGACCGCGAGAAGCGAACAGAGAGACGCCGCGATCGCCAGTCGTTTCATTTCAGACTCCTTTGACAAGGATGTGCAGTTTATCCCGAGTCGCGCACACTCAACGGCGTTAAGATAGCGCGCGATTCATCGGAAACTGGAGGGGAACATGACGCGCAGATTCGGACTCTTGTGCCTGTCGGCGGCGCTGCTTTCGGTTTCCGCGGGGATGTCCGGCCAGGATCGGGCCGGCGCCTCTCGTCTCCCTTCCACCACCGCCGGCGACTGGCCGCACTACACCGCGGACATCCGCGGCGCCAAGTACTCGCCCCTCGATCAGATCAACGCGGCGAACTTCGGCAAGCTCGAGGTCGCGTGGCGCTTCAAGACCGACATCCTCGGGCCGCGGCCTGAATACAAACTGGAAGGCACGCCACTGGCGATCAACGGCGTGCTGTATACGACCGGTGGCACGCGGCGATCCGTGGTCGCGCTCGATGG
>JANYHS010000128.1 GCA_025358945.1 Acidobacteriota bacterium | reverse complement strand
GTCGGCATCGATCGGTCGGCGCCGATGCTCGACCGTGCGCGCAAGCGGATCCTCAAAGCCTCCAAGCTCCTCAAATCCTCAGGTCCTCAGCTCCGTAGATCTCTGAGTCTCGTCCGCGGCGACATCCGCTCGCTGCCGTTTGAGGACGAGACGTTCCCCATGGTTCTGGCGCCGTACGGGGTCCTGCAGTCGCTGATCCGGCCGCGCGATCTCACCGCAACGCTCGCCTCGGTCGCGCGCGTCGTCGCTCCAGGCGGCACCTTCGGGATCGACCTCGTGCCCGACGTGCCCAAATGGCGTGAGTACGAGAACCGCGTGCAGCTGCGCGGGCGTGCCGGCGGCGCGCGGCTGACCCTCATCGAATCGGTCCGGCAGGATCCGAAACGGCACCTGACAACATTCGAGCAGAAATACATCGAACGGAAGGGCGGCCATTCGCGGGAGCATCGTTTCGACCTCACATTCCGCACGCTTTCGGTCCGTCAAATGACGCGACAGCTCGAAAAGGCGGGGTTTCGCGTCGATGCCGTGCTCGGGGACTATCGGGGACGCCCGTGGGACGACCGCGCCGATGTCTGGATCATCATGGCGAAAAAGAGGTAACATTTCGCTCCTGTTTTCTCATTTTCCCGGGGAGTTTTGACATGTCCGGCCATTCCAAATGGGCCTCGATCAAGCATAAGAAGGGCGCCCTTGACGCCAAGCGCGGCAAGATTTTCACGCGCCTCATCAAGGAATTGACGATCGCGGCTCGCAACGGCGGCGGCGATCCCGACATGAACCCGCGTCTGCGCTCGGTGATCGCCGACGCGAAAGCGGCGAACATGCCGGCGGACAACATCAAGCGGGCGATTCGCAAGGGCACCGGCGAGGAGCCTGGCGTGTCGTACGAAGAGGCGCAGTACGAGGCGTACGGGCCCGGCGGCGCCGCGGTGATCATCGACGTGCTGACCGACAACAAGAACCGCACGGTCGGCGAATTACGTCACATGCTCGAAAAGCACGGCGGCAATCTCGCATCGACGAACGCGGTCGCCTGGATGTTCGCCAAGAAGGGCTACATCGTCGTCGAGAAGTCGAAGGCCGACGAGGAGAAGCTGCTCGGCGCGGTGCTCGAAGCCGGCGCCGACGACATGCAGGACGATGACGACAACTGGGAAGTGCTGAGCACGCCCGACACGTTCCAGGCGGTTCGCGACGCGGTAAAGCAGCTCGGCATCGAGCCGGCCAGCGCGCAGGTGTCGATGATTCCGCAGAACTACGTGAAGCTCGAAGGCAAGGTCGCGCAGCAGATGCTGAGGCTGATGGAAGCGCTCGACGACCAGGACGACGTGCAGCACGTCTGGTCGAACTTCGATATTTCCGAACAGGAAATGGAGGCCTCGCTCACGTGAGAGTGTTCGGCATCGACCCCGGGTCCGAGCGCACCGGCTACGGTTGCGTGGAGACTGACGGGTCGCGCCACTCGATTGTGGTGTGTGGCGCCATCAGCTCTCCGGCCCAGACGTCGTTCCCCGACAAGCTTCACCGCATCCACAGTCAGCTGACGCTGATCCTGGCTGAGTGCCGTCCGACATGCGTCGCCATCGAAGACGTTTTCTTCTCGGTCAACGCCCGCAGCGCGCTGAAACTTGGGCACGCCCGTGGCGTCGCCATGCTGGCTGCCGTTGAAGCCGGCGTGCCCGTGTTCGAGTACACGCCGGCCGAGATCAAGCGCGCGGTCGTCGGCTACGGTCGCGCGGAGAAGGCGCAGGTTCAGCACATGATCAAACTGCTGCTGGGACTGGTCGAGGCGCCGCAGCCGCACGATGCCGCAGACGCGCTCGCCGTTGCCATCTGTCATGTGCACACGCAGCCGCCGTCACGCGGTGCGGTGGCGGCCCAGACCGCGCGCAGCACGGCGACCAGTTGGCGGAACTACAAGCCCGCACGAACGTGATCGCGCATCTTCGCGGCTCCATCCTTGAAAAGCATCCGAACCGCATTGTCATCGACGTGAACGGCGTCGGCTACGACGTGTTCGTGCCGCTCTCGACGTTTTACGGCCTTGGCGAGACGGGCGCGGCCATCGCCCTGCGCATTCACACGCACGTGCGCAAGGACGCGTTTGTGCTCTACGGGTTTGCGACGCTGCTCGAGCAGGAACTCTTCGAACGTCTTGTCGGCGTCAGCGGCATCGGCCCGAAGCTGGCACTCGCGGTGCTGTCCGGCATTGAGCCGCAGGAATTCATCCGCGCGATCGAGCGCGGCGATCTGGCGCGCCTGACTGCGATTCCCGGCGTCGGCAAGAAAACGTCCGAGCGCATCGTCCTCGAGTTGAAGGATCGCCTGCCGCGCGCGCAGGTGGCCGCGGCGATTGCCGGTGCGCCGGCGTCAGACGCGCCCGTGCTACGCGACGATGTGGTCTCGGCGCTCGTGAACCTGGGGTATCATCGGCCGCTCGCCGAGAAAGCCGCTGATGCTGCGCTCAAGACGTTTCCATCGGCGTCCGACGCCACCTTCGAGCGTGCCTTGAAACAAGCATTGCGGGAAGTGGCCAAGTGACGGACGACCGCCTCGTGAATGCGGTGCGCGGCGACGAAGACACGCAATACGAAGCGGGGTTGCGCCCGCGGCTGCTCGACGAATACATCGGTCAGGATCGGATCCGCGAAAACCTGCAGGTGGCCATTGCCGCGGCCAAGCAGCGCAAGGAGCCGCTGGATCATGTGCTACTCCACGGACCGCCCGGACTCGGCAAGACGACGCTCGCCTACGTGATCGGCAACGAGATGGGTGTTCCCGTGCGCGCGACGTCGGGACCCGCGATCGAGAAACCTGGTGATCTCGTCGGCATCGTCACCAACCTGGCGGCCAATGAGGTGCTGTTCATCGACGAAATTCACCGCATGTCGCCGGCCGTCGAGGAGATCCTGTACCCGGCGCTCGAGGACTACGAAGTGGATATCGTCGTCGGCCAGGGGCCGAGCGCGCGGACGGTGAAGATTCCGCTCGAACGCTTCACCCTGATCGGGGCGACCACGCGGACAGGGCTGCTGACGTCGCCCCTGCGCTCGCGTTTCGGCATCACCCACCGGCTCGAATTCTATGCGCCGGCGGATCTCGAGGAAATCGTCCGCCGATCGGCGAAAATCCTCAATGTGCCGATCGATGGTGCGGCCGCGGTGGAGATCGCGAGGCGGGCGCGTGGCACACCGCGCATCGTCAACCGGCTGCTGCGGCGTGTGCGCGACTACGCGCAGGTTCGCGCCGCCGGCACGATCACGCTGGAGGTGGCGCACGCCGGGCTGAAGCTGTTGCAGGTGGACGAAAACGGTTTCGACGAAGTGGACCGCAAGCTGCTGCGGACGATCATCGACAAGTTTGGTGGCGGTCCGGTGGGCCTCAACACGATCGCGGCGGCCATCAGCGAAGAGAAAGACGCGATTGAAGACATCTACGAGCCGTTCCTGATTCAGGCCGGCTTTCTGGATCGCACGCCGCGCGGACGGGTGGCGACGTCACTCGCCTACGGCTACTTCGGGCTCGTTGCGCCCGTTGAACAACGAAGGGACTCACGACTGTGGTGATGGATGCCTCGACAGGCTCGGCACAGGGCCGCAAGGCCCCACGAATCGGCGGACGGCCGACGACGATCGCGTCGCTGGCGACCTACGTGCCGCCGCGCCTGTTGACCAACGCCGATCTCGAGAACATGGTCGACACCACCGACGAGTGGATTCTGCAGCGGACCGGCATCCGCGAGCGGCACATCGTCGATCCCGGGGTGGCGACGTCCGACCTTGGGAAAGAAGCGGCGATCAAGGCGATTGCGAATGCCGGGCTGACGCCGGCCGACATCGGCATGGTGATCTGCGGCACGGTGACACCGGACATGATGTTCCCGAGCACCGCCTGCCTGATCCAGCACAAAATTGGCGCGCACAACGCGTGGGGATTCGACTTGAGCGCCGCCTGCTCGGGGTTTACCTACTCGCTGACAACGGCGTGCCAGTTTGTGGCGAGCGGGGCGCACGAGCACGTGCTCGTTGTCGGTGCTGACGTGATGTCGAGCATCATCGATTATCAGGATCGCGCGACGTGCGTGATCTTCGGTGACGGCGCCGGTGCGGTCGTCGTCTCCGCCGCCGAAGCCGGCGGTCCGCAGATTCTCGATTTCGAGCACGAGATCGACGGCGGCGGTGGGGAAGCGCTTTGCATGCCCGCTGGCGGCAGCCTGCACCCCGCGTCGCGCGAAACCGTGGAGCAGCGCCTGCACTATGTGAAGCAGGACGGCAAGACCGTCTTCAAGTTCGCCGTGCGAAAGACCGAAGAGATCGCGAGGCGACTGCTGGAGCGCAACGGCTTGACCGCGGCCGATATCGATCTGTTCGTGTCACATCAGGCGAACCGCCGCATCATTCAGGCAGCGACAGAAAAGCTCGGCGTCGATCCGAGCAAAGTGATCATCAACATCGAGCGGTTCGGCAACACCACCGCCGCGACGATTCCGCTGGCGCTGAATGATGCGATCACGTCCGGCCGGTTGAAAAAGGGACAACTCGTCCTGCTCGCATCGGTCGGCGCGGGGTTCACGGTGGGAGCGGTGCTCCTCCGCTGGGGGTTCTAGGCTTTCGGTTGTAGGTTCCAGGTTCTCGTGACCGCGCGAGTCTTTCTGTTATCGCCTGCCAACTGCGGCGGCCGCCGCGCGACGCAGCTGATGTCGCCCAACGCGAAGTCCACGCTCGCGGCCGCGCTGCGGTCACATGACGGCGCGCCGCTTGGCGATCTGTTCAGCTACATGAGCGGGCTGTACTTCCGCGGCAAGCTGACGTACGCGCGGCGATTCGCGCAGCCGGCGGAGCCGGACAACCCGCCCGTCGGCGGTGGCATTCACGTCATCACGACGAACGCGGGGCTGCGGAGCCCCGACGCCCTTGTGACCCGCGCGGCGGTGGAGGCATTCGGCAAGGGCGACATCGACGCGGACAACGCGTCGTATCGGCGGCCGCTCGAGGCGAGCGCGCGCGCCCTGCTCGGCGAGGTCGGCCCGGACTGCGACGTCGTGCTCCTTGGCAGCATCGCCTCGCCCAAATACGTGGATGTGCTGACCGGCATCTTCGGCCATCGCCTGCAGTTTCCGATCGCGTTCGTCGGGCGCGGCGACATGAGCCGCGGCGGCCTGCTGCTGCGGCATGCGAGCGAGGGCGTCGAGCTCGACTACATTCCGGTCCTCGGTGCGACGCTGCACGGCGCGCGCCCTGCGAAGCTGCCCCCGTTGGCTCGGCTAAAGCCTTCGCCCTACGAGAAGGTGTAAAACGACAGTGCGTAGCGCGAAGGCTTTAGCCAAGCGATCCATGAAGCCGATTCAGATTCCCCGCGATCAGGACAACGTCGTGCTGCCGGTCGACGGCAAAGACGTCCGGCTCACCAACCTCCGCAAGATCTTCTGGGCGGGCCTTGGGCTGACCAAAGGCGATCTCCTGCAGTATTACGCCGACATCGCGCCGGTCCTCCTGCCGCACCTGCGTGATCGCGCGATGGTCATGAAGCGGTATCCGCACGGCGCGGCCGGCGAGTTCTTTTTCATGAAGCGCGCGCCGTCGCCGCGTCCGGCGTGGATCGAGATCTGCGAAATCGATCACGGCTCGAAAGGCGTCATTCCCTTTCCGATGATCCAGGATCGCGCGGCGTTGCTGTGGGTGATCAACCTCGGCTGCGTCGATCTCAACCAGTGGTACGCAACCTGCGACGACATCGACAAGCCGGACTACGTTCACTTCGATCTGGATCCCGGCGAGGGCGCCACGTTCGAGCGCGTACTCGAAACGGCGCTCGTGGTTCGCGAGGCGCTCGATGCGCTGAAGATGCGGTCGGTGGTGAAGACCACCGGATCGAAAGGGCTGCACGTCTACGTGCCGATCGTGCGCGGCCCGGCGCAGGCCGACGTGCGAACATTCGCGCACGCGCTTGCACAGGAACTGGCACGCCGGCACCCGGCGCTCGTCACCGCGGAGTACCGCGTCGCGAAGCGTCCGCGCGGCCGCGTGCTCGTCGACTACAACCAGAACCGATGGGGCAGCAC
>JANYHS010000117.1 GCA_025358945.1 Acidobacteriota bacterium | reverse complement strand
GGTGGCCGGCACAACGATCTGGCTTCTCGCGTCGTTGGGCTTCAAGTGGTACGTCTCGGCGTTCGCCGATTACCAGAAGACATATGGCGCCATTGGCGGCGCCATGGTGACGCTGCTGTGGTTCTACGTGTCAGGGCTGGCGATGCTGGTGGGTGCCGAGCTGAACGCCGTCATCGAAAACGCGTCGCCACTGGGGAAAAATTCCGGCGAGCGGGCTCCTGGGCTGAGCGCCGCAGTGCAGCCGGCCTCATCGTCCCCGACCGTCGAAGCAACATTGAGCATTCAGCCGAGGTGAGTGATGGAATGGTCCCCGGGAGATCGCGGCAACATCGAAGATATGCGCGGACGCTCAGGCGGCCGCGCCGTGCCGCTTGGCATCGGTGGCGTGGTAATCGTGGCGCTCCTGAGTTGGGCGACCGGGACCAATCTCTTCTCCCTGCTCGGCTCTGACGGGTCTGCGCCGTCACCAACGGCCGGGGCGCCCCTGCAGACCTCGCCGCAGGAAGAGCGGGCCGTGGATTTCGTCGATGCTGTCGCCAACGACGTGCAGGGCGTGTGGGCGCAGGCGCTCGGCGGTCGATACCAGCGGACGCGTGTCGTGCTGTTCCGCGATGCGATCGAGTCGGCGTGTGGTTCTGCGGACGCCGCGACCGGCCCTTTCTATTGTCCGAGCGATGGCAAGGTGTATCTCGACGTGGCGTTCTTCGACGAGCTGACGCGCCGGTTCGGTGCGCCCGGCGACTTCGCGAAAGCCTACGTAATCGCACATGAATTCGGTCACCACGTGCAGCACCTGCTGGGAATCGATGCCGGAGTACGCCGCAGTCCGGCCACCGGAGCGAACAGCGCCTCGGTGGCGCTCGAACTCCAGGCGGACTGCCTGGCCGGCGCCTGGGGACACGCGGCATCGCAAGGCGGTCGCTTCAAGGCGGGCCAGGTGGAACTGGAGCCGGGCGATGCCGAGCAGGCGCTGCGCGCGGCGGCGGCCATCGGTGACGACCGGCTGCAGAAGATGACAACCGGGCATGTGATGCCGGATCGATTCACGCACGGCACATCCGCGCAGCGTGTCGAGTCGTTCACGCGCGGCATGGATTCGGGCGACCTGCAGGCCTGCGGTGCGTCGCCTCGCAGCGCACGCTGATCTGATCGGCCGGACGGCTGAGCGCTTGTGGGAGAATATCCCGCCCCATGCGCATTGACACTCGTCGGATTGCCGTTGTCGTAGTGTGTTTCCTTGCGATGTCCGCGGCGGCGTCCGCGCAGACGGACGAAATCCAGGTCTACGACGGCGGGCTCGCGCCGGTCGGCACCTTTAATCTCACCCTGCACAACAACTTCATCGCCAAGGGCGTGACGACCCCGGCGTTTCCTGGGGCAGTGGTAGCGGACAAGTCGTTCAACGGCGTTCCCGAGTGGGCGTTGGGAGTGACCGACTGGTTCGAGGCTGGCCTCTACCTGCCGCTCTACAGCCGCGACAACAACGCCGGCTGGGGCATCGACGGCATCAAACTGCGCGCGCTCTTCGCCGTGCCGCACGCCGACGACCGCCGGTTCTTCTACGGCGTCAACTTCGAGTTCAGCGTGAACGCCGCGCGGTGGGACACCACGCGCATCACGTCCGAGATCCGGCCGATCATCGGCTGGCACTTGAAACCCGTGGACATCATCATCAACCCCATCCTCGACACGGCGTACGACGGGGTGAAGCATCTCGAGTTGGTGCCGGCCGCGCGCGTGGCCTACAACTTTTCGTCGGGCCTTGCGGTCGCGGTCGAGGAGTACTCGGCCTTCGGCCCCCTGCACGCGTTTCTCCCTGGCAGCGAACAGTCGCATCAAGTGTTCGGCGTTGTCGATCGAACCTGGAACGACTGGGATATCGAGGCGGGCATCGGCGTCGGCCTCACCGACGGATCGGATCGGCTGACGTTCAAGCTGATCCTCGCGCGCGATCTCAACAAGCACGATGCGGCTAAAACTTCTCCGTCGCGCGCGCGCCCCTGAGCATCCCGATCATGCTGCGCTCGTTGCCTTCGTGGCAGGCGTACTCGTAGATCGGTCCCACCGTCTTCTTCATCGGAAACGTTGCCGTAAACGGCCGGGTCCACGTCGACGGATCCTCGGCCGTGAACCGGTATTCGATCGTCTCGGCATCGACGCGCGTGAAGCGCTCGATCAGGTGCAGATGCTCGCCCGATCCGCGAAACGCCGTCTTGTCGGTGAAGCCGGATGTGTCCACGACCAGGGTGTTGCCGTCCCACCGCCCTCGTGAATCGCCCATCCAGCGCGGCACCTCGCCGTGCGCGCGCCCGTCCATCGGCACGATGCGCGCGTCGTGGATCATCTCGGAGACGATCGCCGCGTAGTCGCGCGTGAGGAGGATCTGGACGTTGTTGTTGTAAACGCCGGGCAGCATCGGTGGACCGGCCACTGTCCAGTTCAGGCAGCGTTCATTCAGCGCGCGGTCCTCGGGGCCGTCGGTGGGGCCCCGTGCGCGGCGCGCCTGCGTGCGCGCCGCCGTCCGCTGCTGCGCGTCGGCGGTGAGCGCCGGCACCCGGCCTTCCGGCGGATCGACGATCAGCGACGTGCGTCCGTTGATCAGAAAACGCGTGCCCGGATCCCACCAGTCGGGACCGGCAGTGTTGTTGGTCGCGCTCTGGCGGTCAATTGTCTGGCGCTCGTAGTCGGCGGCTTCCGACGGCGTCAGGGTCGCTTTCGCGGCGAAATCCCGAGGACGCTCGAGCGGCGTCATCGTCGCGTAGTTCCAGATGCCGTCCAGATCGCGCGGCGCGAACCCCTGCGCGCGGCCTGCCAGCGATCCGGTCGCGAGGGCGATCGCCACGAGGCAGCACGAGCGCAATCCGTGGCGGGACATCCGGCGCTATTATCCTCCTCTCTCGCTCGGCTGAAGCCTTCGCGCTACGCCTGAGGCCTTCGCGCTACGCCTAGAGCCTTCGCGCTACGGCCCCCGTCCGGGTGTAAGGTAGGTCACTGAAAAAAAGGAGTTTCCATGCGCACTCGAATCGCCGTCGTTCTGCTCGCCGTGCTCACGCTGACCGCGGCCGCCGCTGTGCCGGCCGGCAAACCCGAAGACGTCGGCATGTCGTCCGAACGCCTGCAGCGTGTCAGCGACGTCATCAAGGCCTCGATCGGTGCGGGACAAATCACCGGCGCGGTGACGATGGTGTCGCGCAAGGGGCACATCGCGCATTTCGAAGCGCAGGGATTGATGGACGTCGAGGCGAAGACGCCGATGCGCAAGGACGCGATCTTCCGCATGGCGTCGATGTCCAAGCCAGTCACCGGCGTCGCGATCCTGATGCTGATGGAGGAAGGGAAGCTGCGCCTCACCGATCCGGTGTCGCGTTTCATTCCGGAGTTCAAGAATCCCAAGGTGGCGATCCTGAAGACACCGGCGGGTGGTGCGCGCGGCGCCGGGCCTGCCACGCCGGGACAGCCGCCGCCCGCCCCCGAGATCTATACCGTGCCCGCCGAGCGTGAGTTGACGATTCGCGATCTGATGACGCATACCAACGGCCTCGAAACAGGCGGCCCGGGATCGCGCGAAGGCGCGCGCATGTCTCCGCGCAGCACCAGCAGCAATCTGGCCGCGTACGTGCC
>JANYHS010000091.1 GCA_025358945.1 Acidobacteriota bacterium | reverse complement strand
GGCGCCAGCCTCTTTCTTCAGGATCGTCGCATCGCCGGCTGCGGTCGAGATCTTCAACTCTTCGATCGTGTCCACCTGTAATGCCGCGAAGACCTTCTCCTGCTTTTTCCCTGCGGCGTCCATGCTTCCGCCCTCAGGTGTCTTCGAGGTGACGAAATAAATGTACGCACCGAGACCGGCGAGGACAACGATGAGCGCGAGCGTGGATTTCAGGCCGCGCATTTAACCTCTCCGCCGCCACCAGGTGTAGACGCCCGTCCCGAATACGAAGCCGGGAATGACGAGCAGCGACAGCCAGGTGACGTTGGCCTGCTGGGTCGCCGTCAGCGTGATACGGCGATCGTCGGCTTCCTTCGGGCGACTCGAAATCAGGTTGTCCTGCTGCGACAGCCAACCGACGGTGTTCATCAGCAGGTCGCGATTGCCGGGGACGCCAAGCGTGCTGTTGGCTGCGAAGTCCGAGTCGCCGATCACTGCGACGCGGGTCTCGGGCTTTGGCGCGTCCGGCTCGCCGGGCTTCGGCGGTGCCGCGGGAGCGGCCGACGCGGAGACCGCCGATGCGATCGCGACAGGACCTTTCTTGTCGCCCTTCGCTTCATCCAGCGACACTTTGCCGGTCGCCAGCAGTTCCTTGATGTCGGTCTCCGCCCAACTCCGCGCGCTGCTCTCGACAAACACTTGCGCCGTGTGTCCGTTGACGCCGCCGGCGATCGGCGATGCTTCTCGCGCGAGCGGGTAGGCGGTCATCAGCGTGAACCGCGCCGTAATCGGATGCGCCGGGTACGTCGCGGCCACCGGCACGGACGCGTCGGTGCCGATCAGCCGTCCCATCCCGCTGACGTCAACGACGACGTTGTTGCCGATCTGGACGCCCCAGTCGTGGGCAAGCGCAATCAGGCCGGTCAACGGCGCGCTGTCGGCCTTGTCGGGCGGATCGAGTTCGAGCAGCAGCTTGCCGTTCTTGTCGAGGTACTTCTTCAGCGCATCGATTTCCGTCGCGAAGAAGTCCGTGCGCGGTCCGGCGACGATCACCACGCTGGCGTCATCCGGCACGGCGCTCTGCTGTGCGAGGACGAGCTTCTCGACCGTGTAGTTCTCGCGGCCGAGCGCGCCGGCGATCGCGTTGTAGCCGTCGCGGTCTGCGGACGTCGTGTCTTTTTCGCCGTGGCCGGTGGTGAAGTAGATCTTCCGCTGCTGGCCCGAGACGACCTTGATCACGCCGTTCGTGATGTCCTGCTCGTTGTCGGTGGTCACCCGTTCGGTGCGCCCTTTGTAGCTGAAGACGATCGTGCCGTACTGCTGAATCGCCATCTGCTTGGCGACCGTCGGCTTCTTGTCCGGATCGATGTACTCGGTCGTCACTTTTTTCGACGCGTACTCGTATTCCTTCAGCTTGTCCTGGTAGCGGTTGAACTCCGGCTCCTGCGCGAACACTTGCACCTGCAGCGGCGAGTCGAGCTTGGCCAGCACGTTGCGGCTCTGATCCGACAGGCTGAACTGCTTGTTCGCGGTCAGGTCCCAGCGCTTGTTCTGGAACTTGCCGATGTAGTTGATCGCGACGAGGATGCCGAGGACGACGAGGACGCTGGTCGCCGCCAGCGTGCCGTAGCGCGTCTGCCGCCGCGAGAAGACCTTGGCGATTTCGCGCCACTGGCCGAGCGTATACGCCAGCACGCAGACCAAGCCGCCCCACGCGAGGTAGTAGGCGTACTGTTCCTTGGCCGGGAAGCCGAAGCGGATCGCCACCGCGACGAAGACCATCGCCGTGCCGAGCCAGCCGACGAGACTGAGAATTCGGTTCACCATTATCCGCGCCACCGTTCGCTATCGACCGACTTGGCGGTCAGGAACAACCCGAACGTGATGAAGCTCACGTAGTAAATCAGGTGCGTCGTGTCGAGCACGCCTTTGCCGAAGTCGTCGAAGTGATCGACGATCGACAGATACTGCGTCAGTTTGTCCACCGTCGGTCCGGAGAAGCTGCCGATCCAGGTGATGATCCACAGCATCAGGAAGACGGCGAACGTCACCATCCCGGCGACGATCTGATTCTTGGTCAGGCTCGAGATGAACAGCCCGACCGCGATGAAACAGCCCCCCATCAGCAGCAGACCGAGATACGCCGTCGCAATCGGCTTCCATTCCGGGCGCCCGTAGACGAACAGCAGGCCGATGTGAATCAGCGTCACGGCGAGCATCGTGCCGTAGAGCGCCATCGCGCCGAAGAACTTGCCCAGCACGATCTCGAAGTCGGTGATCGGCGAGGTCAACAGCAGCTCGATCGTTCCTGATCGTTTTTCTTCGGAGTACGACCGCATCGTCACCATCGGCATCAGGAACAGAATCAGGATCAGCACGTTCTGCAGCAGCGGGCGAATCAGCTGCTGGTTGACGTTCATCGCCTGCGGTCCCTGCATGCCGAACTGATTCATCTGCATGCTCTGGCGCACGAAGAAGTTCAGCAGGGCGACGAAAAAGTAACCGTACATCAGCGCCCACAGGCCGATGACGATATAAGCGATCGGCGAGGAGAAGTAGGACTTCAGCTCCTTCTGCGTGATCGCGAGGATGTTACGCATGGGTGGCTTCTCCTGCCGGCGCCGCGCTCTCGTCCGGCGCCTGGGTCGGGGTTTCTTCGGTGGTGAGCGACAGGAACACATCCTCGAGGCTCATGCGCATCGGACGCAGCTCCAGCAATCCCCAGCCGCTGCTGACGACGGTGCGCGCGAGATCGCGGCGGATGTCGCGTCCGCTTTCGCTGTCCACTTCGTAGCCGACCATGCCATCGCGACGGTCCGACTCGACGACCTTCGTCACGCCGGGGATGCGGGTGATCGAAGCGGCGGCGTCGGCGCCGCTCGGGTCGATCTGCAGATACATCGTTTCCGAGCCGCGCAGCCGCGCCGTCAGGTTGTCCGGCGTGTCGACTGCGACCACGTGACCCTTGTTGATGATGACGACCCGCTGGCACGTCTGCGCGACCTCGGGCAGGATGTGCGTGCTGAGGATGATCGTGTGATCACCGGCCAGTTCCTTGATCAGCTCGCGGGTTTCGATGATTTGCTTCGGGTCGAGGCCGGCGGTCGGCTCGTCGAGGATGAGCACGTCCGGGTTGTGAATCAGCGCCTGCGCAAGGCCGACGCGCTGCTTGTAGCCTTTCGACAGCTTGCCGCAGAGGCGGTTCGCCATGTCGTCGATGCGCGTGCGCTCCATCACGTATTTGATGCGCGCGCGGCGATCGGCTGGAGGGACCCCTTTGATTTTGGCGACGAAGTCGAGATACTCGGAGACGCTCATGTCCGGGTAGAGCGGCGGCGTTTCCGGGAGGTAGCCCGTCCGGCGTTTGGCTTCTACGGCCTGGTCGAAGACGTCGAATCCGGCGACAATGGCTTTGCCTTCGGTGGCCGGCATGTAGCCGGTCAGAATCCGCATCGTCGTCGTCTTGCCGGCGCCGTTGGGTCCGAGGAACCCGAGGATCTCGCCGCGCTCGACGCGGAAGCTGACATCGTTGACGGCCGTGACGCGACCGTATCGTTTCGTGAGGTGTTGAACCTCGATCACAGAGACACTCCTATCGAAACAAAAATGCTAACCCGAACCGCCTTGGTTTGTGTAGGGGCGGGACAACCTTATCACCAATGTAATGGAGGCCTTCATGTCAGTCGTTGTTGGATCGCCCGCTCCGGACTTCACCCTCACCAATCAGGACCGCGAGCCGGTCACGCTTAGCCAGTTGAAGGGCAAGCCGGTGGTACTGGCGTTTTTTCCCGCCGCGTTCAGCGGAGTGTGCGCCAAAGAGATGTGCACTTTCCGTGATTCAATGGGCCAGTTGGGCAAGGCGAACGCGCAGGTGTTCGGGATCAGCGTTGATACGTTCTTTACGCTGAAGGCCTTTCAGGACCAGCAGAAGCTGACGTTTCCGCTGCTGAGCGACTTCAACAAGACGGTGATCCGCGACTACGGCGTGTTCAACGAGGACATGATCGGGCTGAAGGGGATTGCCAAACGGGCGACGTTCGTCATCGACAAGGACGGCATCGTGCGGCACGCCGAGGTGCTCGAAGACGCGCGCAACGAGCCGGACTACGCCGCCGTGTTCAAAGCGCTGGCATAGGGCACAGGGGCCTGGGGCTGGGGGACTTGGGGCTGAAGCCGGGCGTAGTGCCTGGAGCCCCTAGCCCCGAGTCCCTGTTCTGGGCTACACTGAACATGTGAGCAATCGTTCATATGTTCAGTTGAAGGCCCGCCTCCTCGACGAGGCGTCCGTGGCCGCGCTGGCCGAGACCTTCAA
This sequence comes from Acidobacteriota bacterium, assembly GCA_025358945.1. Lineage (GTDB taxonomy): Bacteria > Acidobacteriota > Vicinamibacteria > Vicinamibacterales > CAVVIG01 > CAVQFC01. Next base: position 15,160 of record JANYHS010000091.1, on the reverse strand, counting down.
GGTGCTTGGCGACACGACGCGCGTCCGCATCCTCGACGCGCTGGCGCGGGCCGAAGTGCCGGTCTGCGATCTCGCACAGCTCCTCGGGCTCAGCCAGTCCGCCGTCTCCCATCAATTGCGGCTCCTGCGCAGCATGCGCCTGGTGAAGTCGCGCCGCGACGGCCGCCACATCTACTATGTCGCCGACGACCACCACATCGTCGGCCTGTTCGAGCAGGGCCTCGAGCACGTGCAGGAGCGTCGCTCATGACGCCCACATGCTCCGTCTGCGAAGTGCACGCCGAATCGACCTTCACAATCGAAGGCATGGACTGCCGTGAAGAGGTCGCGCTGCTCGAGCGCCGCTTCAAGAACATGCCGGGCCTGGAAGATTTTTCTGCCGACGTGATGGGGCAGCGGCTCCATGTGAAGTACGACGCGGCCCGCCTGTCGGCCGCGACGATTACCGACGCGGTGGCGGACACCGGTATGCGCGCGTGGCTCGAGCATGAGGCGCCGGTCGCCGGCAGCGCGCCGGCCGAGCGCACACGCCGCTACGTCGTGTGGAGTTCAGGCGCCGCGCTCGCGCTCGGACTGGCGATTGATTGGCTGAAGCCCGGCAGCAGCGTGAGCGTGTACCTGTTCGGGTGGTCAATTGCCGCAGGGCTGTTCGCCGTCGGCCGCCGCGCGTGGAACTCGGTCAAGACGCGCGTCCTCGACATCAACGTCCTGATGATCATCGCAGTGACGGGCGCGATCATCCTGGGGCAGTACGCCGAGGCCGCCGCCGTCATCTTCCTGTTCGCCGTGGCGCAGGCGCTCGAAGCGCTGACGCTCGAACGCGCGCGCAACGCCGTCCGCGCCCTGATGGCGCTGACGCCGGCCGACGCGCTGCTGCGCGACGCGGCCGGCGAACGGCGCGTCAGCGTCGATGCGATCGCCGTGGGCGCGGTGATCATCGTGCGGCCGGGCGAGAAGATTCCGCTCGACGGGGAAGTGGTCGCCGGCCAGAGCGACGTGAACCAGGCGCCGGTCACCGGCGAATCTCTGCCGGTGGAACGTGAAGCCGGCGACGTCGTGTTCGCCGGAACGATCAACGGCCGCGGCGCGCTCGACATCCGCGTGACGAAACTGCGGCGCGACACGACGCTCGCGCGGATCGTCCACATGGTCGAACGCGCGCAGGCGCAGCGCGCGCCATCGCAGACGCTGGTCGAGCGTTTTGCGCGCCTCTACACACCCGCTGTCATCGTGCTCGCGGCGGCCACCGCTATCGTGCCGCCGATGGCCTTTCACCAGAGCTGGCATGCGTGGTTCTATCGCGCGCTCGTGCTGCTGGTCGTCTCCTGCCCGTGCGCGCTCGTCATCTCGACCCCGGTGTCGATTGTCGCGGCGCTGGCTGGCGCTGCGCGCAAAGGTGTGTTGATCAAAGGCGGCGCGCATCTCGAGCGCATGAGCCGCGTCCGCTGCGTGGCGTTCGACAAGACGGGCACGCTCACTCGCGGCATGCCCGCCGTGGTCAACACCGTGGCGCTCAATGGCGCTGCCCCCGCGCACATCGTCGGCCTTGCCGCGTCGGTGGAGCACCGGTCGACGCATCCGATCGCGCAAGCCATTCTCGATCACGCAGTCGCGTCGGGCATCGCGGCGGCGCCCGCGGACGCCGTGTCGGCGCTGGCCGGGCGAGGCGCGGAGGGACAGGTCGCCGGCGACCGCGTGCTGATCGGGAATCACCGCCTGTTCGAAGAGCGGCAGCTGTGCTCGCCGGTCATTCACGATCACGTGACCGCGATGGACGCCGGCGGACACACGGCGGTCCTCGTCGCCCGTAACGAGCAGCCGATCGGCATCATCGCCGTGGCGGATCGGCCGCGCCACAATAGCCGCGAGGCGATCGCGATGCTTCGCGCGCAGGGCATTCGGTCCATCGTCATGCTGACGGGCGACAGCTACGGCACGGCGAAGGCGATCGCCGCAGAGCTCGGCGTCGATGACTTCCGGGCGGAGCTGCTGCCGGAAGACAAAGTTGCGGTCGTCGAGGAATTGCGGCGGATGCACGAATCGGTGGCGATGGTCGGCGACGGCGTCAACGACGCGCCGGCGCTGGCGTCAGCGGACGTCGGGATCGCGATGGGCGTCGCCGGCAGTGACGCCGCGTTGGAAACCGCGGACGTCGCGCTGATGGCCGACGAGCTGTTGCGAATTCCCTATGCCTTCCGCCTGAGCCGCGCGACCGTGCGCAACATCAGGATCAACCTGGCGATTTCGGTCGTGCTGAAAGCCGCGTTCGTCGTCGCGGCGGTGGGCGGTGTCGCGACGCTGTGGATGGCCGTGCTGGCCGACACCGGCGCGTCAGTCCTCGTCATTGCCAACGCCCTGCGGTTGCTGAGAGCGGACTAACAGGCAATCACGAAAACACGAAACATCTTCGTGCTTTTCGTCCTTTGACAGCCGAACTGAAACGCCTGGCGCCGGCGCGCTGATGGCGCTCTCGGTCGCCGTACGCCTCTGGCCCGCCGGTAATCGCCTGTAATTCCTGCGAACGCAGCCGGCCGGCTCATGGAGAGGCACAGCGTCGAGGCGATCGTGGGAGCCCTGAACGCGGCGAGCGTCCGCTATCTGGTGGTGGGGGGGCTCGCCGTCGTGGCGCACGGCTATGTGCGTTTCACCGCTGACGTTGATCTCGTCGCTGATCTGGAACCGGCAAACGTGACGCGCACGGTGACGGCGCTCGAGCGCCTCGGGTATCGGCCAAGGGCGTCCGCGGCCTTCCGGAAGTTCGCCGAGCCCAACAGCGCCAGCGGCTGTCCAAGCTGCCGCTGACCGAAGACCGAAGCGGTGACGCCATCCGTTAGCGTCTTTCGTCTGTGTCCTCCGCGTCCTCTGTGGTTGCCCTCTTCTTGATCTCCGTCGACAGCCACACCTTCGCCACCCGCAGGCCATCAAGCGTGTCGACGCGCATCTGTCGGCCCTCAACGTCGAGCGTATCGCCGACGCGTGCGCGGCGCCCGAGACGCCCCAGAACATAGCCGCCGACCGTCGTGTAGGTGTCTTCGTCGATATGCAGCCCGAACTGCGTGTTGATGTCGCTTGCCAGGGCGAGGCCGTCGATATCGGCAGACCCATCCTCGCGCACGACCGTACGTGCCTGCGCGCCCCGCACGCCGGGAATCTCGCCGATGATCCGTTCCATCAGCGACTCGAACGTGACGAGCCCTGCCGTCCCGCCGTGTTCATCGATGACCAGCGCTTCGCGCGCGCGGCGTCGCCGCATCTCGGCGAGCAGATCGTTGGCGCCGAGCGTGACCGGCACCGCCAGCACTTCGCGCGCGAGCGCGCCAGCACTCGCCTGCGTGTCGCCCGCCGCCAGCGCCTTCAGCAGATCCGCCACGTGCAGCATGCCCACCACATCGTCGATGTCCTCGCGGTACACGGGGAGAGTGGTCGGTCCGCCTTGACCGATGGTGCGTGCGAGGTCGCCGAGCGGCGTGTCGGCTTTTACCGCGACGAGTTCGGTGCGCGGGACCATCACCTGGCCCGCGGCCAAATCGGCAAAGCCGAACACGCGGTGGAGCATCTGCTCTTCCTGCTCCTCGATCACGCCCGCTTCCTGGCTCGCGGTCACGAGCATCTTCAATTCCGCCTCAGAGTGCACCATCGAGTGGCCGCCCTTGCCCTGCAGTCCGAGCATCCGGACGACCGCTCGGCCCGTCCCGTTCAGGAGGCGGATGAAAGGCCAGAAAGCCTTCATGAACAGCTCGGTCGGCCTGACGACGAGCAGCGCTGTCGCTTCAGCCTTGTCGAGCGCGATAGTTTTTGGCGCCAACTCGCCCAGCACGATGTGGAGCGCGGTCACGATGGCGAACGCGAGCGTCACCGCGATGGTGTGCGCGGTCGCCTGCGCCATATGCGCCGGAAGGAAGCCGACGGCCGGCTGGAACAGCTCAGCGAGCACCGGTTCACCGACCCAGCCGAGGCCGATGCTGGCCATCGTGATGCCGAGTTGGGTGGCCGCGATGTAGGGCTCGGGGTTGGAGACGGCGCGGCGCACCGCCCGCGCGCCGCGATGGCCTTCGGCAATCAGCTGATCGATACGCGTCTTGCGGACCGTGACGATCGAGAACTCGGCGGCGACGAAGAAGCCATTGGCGAGGACGAGCGCCAGCAGCCCCGCGAGCCGCCACAGCGTGCCTGCCATCTCGAATCGGGTCATTGGGTAATCTCGTATCGGAGAGTCGCAGCCGCAGCAATTACTCGACTACCAGATTACCCAATTACCAAATCCTGCTTACGCCTTTCTGTTGCTGAAGAAATGCGCGTCGACGAAGTTGTCGATGATGGCCTGATTGGCGGGATCGACGATCTCGAACTGGATGCCCATGCCGACGCGGCGGTCGCTCCACGCCACGTGACCCTCCGCGTCGATGTCCTTCTTGGACCCCGGCATGCGGAAGCGCACCTTGATCTTGGCGTTGCCGTCGAGCGGGCTGGTCGTGCGGATGGCGATGCCGCCGTGGCTGAGGTTCAGCGTCAGCGCGGCCGCAATGGTGTTCCCGAAGCGGTACTGAATGGGAATGCCGAGCACCACCCGCGGGCTGCTGCGTCGGTTGAAGTTGTCGGGAAACAGGTGCGGCGCCAGCGACGGCAGGATGTGCTGCACGGCGCTGTACTCGTTCACGTACCCCGCGACGCCAAGCGCGGCCAGTTCGCGCACTTCATCCGCGCTGGCAATCGTGCCGCTGAAGATCAGCACCGGCAGCCGGCCCTCATCCAGCTTGCGGATCGACCGGATCAGGTCCACGCCAGGCGCGTGCGGCAGCCGCAGGTCGACGATGATCAGGTCGATGGTGTCGAGGTCGGCGCGCACCCGCGCCAGCAGTTCCGCGGCGCTCTTCGCCACGATCGCTTTGTGCCCGGCCTGCTCGATGGCCGTGCGGAAGCGATCGCGCACGAACGCGGTGTCGTCGGCGACGACGACGGTTTTCGTGCTGACCGAGGTACTCGCCATCTTAGAAGGTATCGGAACGGATCGCTGCGGACGTTACCCCGCGTTGCAGACTTGCGCAGGTTCTCGCTATACTCGCGATCATCCTGCCTCTGCGGGATTCTAAGTGATCGGAGACCCAATGGCCACCTGCCCCGAATGCGATGCCGAAATCGAAGTCGACGAGTTCGATGTCGACAAGGGCGATCAGCTCAGCTGCCCTGAGTGTGGCTCGAACCTCGAAGTCATCGCCATGTCGCCGCTCGAGCTCGATTTAGCGCCCGACGACGATGAGGACGACGAGGACGACGACGAAGAGGAAAAAGAAGACGGCGAAGACGAGGACGACGACGATGATGACGACGAGGATGAAGTGGAAGAATGAGTGAACCGGCCGCGAAAGAACAGGCCCTCTGCGACACACTCGCTTCCCTCGACTCGGTGATTGTCGCCTACAGTGGCGGCGTCGATAGCGCCTATCTCGCCTACATCGCCAGCCGCACGCTCGGCGATCGCAGCGTCGCGGTCACCGCCGACAGTCCCAGCTATCCGGAACGCCACCGCGCGCTCGCCATCCGGATCGCGAAGGACTTCGGCCTGCGTCACGAGATCATCAAGACCAGCGAGCTCGACAACCCCGAGTACCGCGCCAACCCGTCCAACCGCTGCTACTTCTGCAAGCACGAGCTGTACACGCACCTGTCGGCCATCGCCACCGCGCGCCAGGCCATCGTCGTCGACGGCAACAACGCGGATGATCGCGGCGACTATCGGCCGGGCCGCCAGGCCGCGCGCGAGTTCGGCGTCCGCAGCCCGCTCGACGAAGTGAACCTGACCAAGGATGAAATCCGTGAGTTGTCGCACCGCGCCGGGCTGCCGACTTGGGACGAACCCGCGTCAGCGTGCCTGTCGTCACGCATTCCGTATCACACCGAGGTGACCGACGAGAAGCTGCGGACGATCGAGCGCGCCGAGCAGGCCGTGCGCGCCCTGGGATTCCGCGTCTTCCGCGTGCGCCATCACGACGATCTGGCGCGCGTGGAGATCGCGCGCGACGAGATGCCGCGCGCGCTCGCGCCCGACGTCAGCGCCGCGATCGTGCGCGACCTGAAGGCCGCCGGTTACCGCTTCGTCACGCTCGATCTGCAGGGCTATCGGATGGGCAGCCTGAACGAAGGGCTGTTCATGCGGCCCGCGTGAACGACGACCCGCGAGACCGCAAAGACCGCAAAAGAACGCTCGCCTTTGCGTTCCCATCCGTGCTCGCTCTGGTCTTTCTCGCCTTCCACCTCCCGTATCTCCCGTCCTCCCTCGAAGATCTCGACTCCATCAACTTTGCGATGGGCATCCGCGATTTCGACGTCGCACACCATCAGCCGCATCCGCCGGGGTATCCGGTCTTCATCCTGATCGCGAAAGCGATGCATGCCGTCGTGCCGTCGGAGGTGACGGTGCTCGCGCTGATGAGCGTGCTGGCGGGTGCGCTCGGCGTCGTCGCGATCGCCGCACTTTACCGGCGGCTCGACGGCGCGGACACGCGGGCGTGGTGGTCCGCGGCGGCGGTCGCGCTTGCGATGACGTCGCCGCTCTATTGGTTCACCGCCGCCCGGCCGCTCAGCGACGCCAGCGGCCTCGCCGCCGCCCTCGCCGTGCAGGCGATGACTCTCGGCGCCACGAGCGCGACGGGGCTGACGATTGCGGCGTTCTGTGCGGGTGTCGCGGCAGGACTGCGATCGCAAGTGGTGTGGCTGACGGTCCCGTTGGTGCTTTACAAAGCTCTCCACCGCGGTGGACGCGGTGGACACGGCGGTTCTCACACAACGCCAAACGATTCATACTCCGTGTCCCCCGTGTCCTCTGTAGTGGCGAGTCTCGCAGCATTCCTCGCAGGCACTCTGCTGTGGTTCCTGCCGCTCGTGATCCTGAGCGGTGGCCTCGCCGCGTATTGGCATGCGCTGTTCGATCAGGGCGCCGCCGATCTCGGGAACATCCAGATGCTGTGGACGATGCATCGGTTGCGGGACGTGCGTGAGGCGATGTATTTCGCCTTCGTGGCGCCGTGGGCGACGTGGACCGTGGCGGCGATCGGCCTCGCGTGTGCGGCGCTCGGTGCGTTTCGGTTGGTGCGGCAGCGTAGTCATGCGCTGGTGACCCTGACGGTGGCGTTCGGACCCTACCTCGTGTTCGATCTCCTGTTTCAGGAGACGTTCACGAGCCGCTACGCGCTGCCGCTGGTCGTGCCGATGGCGTATCTGGCGGTCGGCGGACTGCGGTTGCTGCCGTGGGATATGGGCCTGGCGGTTGTTGTCGCCGTCGCGATGTTCGACGCGCACGTCGGCGGCACGTCGGTCGCCGCGTATGCCCGCGCGAAAGCGCCGGTGTTCCGGCTGCTGGATGACATGCGGGCCGCGGCCTCGTCGGCGGCGCCTTCGCCCGTGCTCGCGATGGACCGGCGTGAGGCATCCGACATGCGAGGGCCGCGCAAGTTTCTCGGCGATGCGATGCCGCGCGTCACGGCGGCGCTTCCATCGCCACCCCAGCACGAATGGCTCGAGGCGGTGAAGTACTGGAACGGCGGCGGCCGCGCGCCGGTCTGGTTCGTCGTCGATCCGCGGAGAGCGAGCATGGATCTCGTCCAGCACGGTGCGCCGATGCGCTATCGCCGCGACCTGTCGTATCCGGTCCTGATGAGCGGAGTTCGGCCGAGCGACATGGACTGGTATCGCGTCGATCGTCCGGACTGGTACGTGGGCGAAGGCTGGTCGCTGACGCCGGAAGCGGCTGGCGTCGCGGAGAGCGACGCGCGCGGCCTCGCGCACGCGCCGATCGCGGCGTGGATCAGCCGCGGCACTCTCGGCGGCTGGCTGATGATTGGCGGACGTAGTTTCGATTCGGCGGTGCGTCCACGGCTGAGCGTCAGCGTCGGCGGTCGATCGATCCTTGACGAATCGCTGCTGCCCGGTGGATTCCTGCTCATGGCGCCGTTGCCGGCCGACCTGCCCGATCTCGCGGATGGGCGAGACTACGCGGCTGTCACGGTCAACGCGACGCCCCGAGTGAACGTGGCGATCGAGCAGTTTGATGCGTCGCTGACGCGAGCCGTTCTTGGACTGGGGGAGGGATGGCACGAGCAGGAGTACGACCCGGCGACCGGTCGTCGCTGGCGGTGGTTGAGCGAACACGGCGCGCTGCGTCTTCGGATGCCGCTCACGCGCATTTCGTTCGATCGGATCGAGGCGCCGGGGCTAGTCCTGCACATCGAGGGTGAATCGCCGCTCAGCTACTTTTCTCACGGTTCGCTGCTGACGATTCGCTCGGGGACGCGTGTGCTGGCCCAACGTCTGCTGAACGCGGATTTCACGCTCGACGTTCCGGTCACCACCGCCGGCCTGTCCGACGATCCGGAGATTACACTCGAAACCGATCAGGTGTTTTCGCCCGCCGACAGCGCCTGGCGCAGGAGCGCGGATCGACGGCATCTCGGATTGCGGATTTTCACATGTGAGTTGCGGACGGGTTCGTAGGCTTGCGTGCGAGACATAACAGCGAACTGCCAAACGGTGCGTCGAACCAGCGGAGCCACAGCGCCTCGAGTTGCATGATCCCCGTCATGATCGCGTTGGTCGGTTCCGGCGGCACGGTGATCTCTGCTTCCGCCGATGCGTCGCTCTCGCTGCGCAGCCCACGCCGCCGCTGCAGCAGTCGTGAGAGGGCCAGCGGCACGAACAACGTCGCGTTCGTGTACGTCAGGCGCTCAATCACGAATCCCGCGCGCTCGAGCCGCGCGCGCAGGTCGCCGCTGCTGTAGCGCCGGACTTCGCGGCTGAGCACCGAATGGTCGCCGCGCAGCATCGGCATCGCCGCGACGTTCACGATCGCAAACCCGCCCGGCTTCAGCAATCGGTACATCTCCGCGATCGCTGCGCGTTCGTCCTCGTCTTCGAGCGAATACAGGACGTCGAACGACGTGACGATGTCGAACGCCGCGGTGGGAAAGGGGACCGCCGTCACGCTCGCGCGAGCGAGGCGGCTCCGGCCGTTCTCCAGGCCGATGCGCAGGCCGACTTTGGTCAGGTCGAAGCCGTACGCGCGCCCACGGGCGCCGAGCAGATCGAGGTTGGCGCCGGTGCCGCATCCGCAGTCGAGCAGCCGGAGGTCCGGCCGGTTCGCGGCCGCGCGGTCGAGCAGTGGCGTGACGAATGCCCGGAAGCCACGGAACCAGAAATGACGCGCTTCTGCTCGTGCAGTAGCGCGCAACAGGTGTTCCACGCGACGGATTGTAGCGTTTTACCGCCAGCTCTTCATTGACAGCACCAAATCAACTTTGTAAGCTGCCACCACTGAGGAGTACACGATGATTGGCGTCCGCCGACTGGTATCCACAATTGCACTGAGCGCAGCTCTCGCCGTCGCGGCGGCCGGCTGCCATAAGAAAGTTCCCCAGGCGGCGCCTGCGCCACCGCCACCGCCACCGCCGGCAGCGCCAAGGACGCCGCCGCCACCACCGCCTCCACCGCCGCCAGCGGCTGCCCCCGCGCCGCGCCCGCTGAGTGAAGAGGAAATCTTCGGCAGAAAGTCGGTCGATCAGCTCAACGCGGAGAAGCCGATGGACGACGTGTTCTTCGACCTCGACAAGTCCGAGGTCCGGGAAGACGCGAAGTCAGCGCTCCAGAAGGACGCGGACTGGATGAAGAAGTGGGGCAGCGTCCAGGTCACCCTGGAAGGCCATTGCGATTCGCGCGGCAGCGCGGAGTACAACCTCGGGCTCGGCTCGCGCCGCGCCACGGCGGTGAAAACCTATCTGGTCAGCCTGGGCGTGCCTGCGGGTCGCGTCACGGTGGTCAGCAAGGGCAAGGAGCAGCCGTTCTGCAGCGATGCCAACGAAGGCTGCTGGCAGCAGAATCGCCGCGGACATTTCGTGATCACGGGTAAGTAGAAAAAAGTCAGGTAGGTCGGGTAGGGACGGAGCGAACGAAGGCTCACCCACCCGACCGCGCCTTCAGAAGCCGCGTCAGTTCCTCTTCCGTCACCCTGTATTTCGCGGCTTTCTTCCCGTCTACCATCAGCACCGGAATTTCCAGGCCGTAACGCGCCTCGAGGCCGGGGTCCGTCGAGATGTCGATCTCGTCGATCGTGATCGGCGTGGTTGTCGCGCGCGTGGCGCGCTGCACGACCGCTTTCATCTCGTCGCACAGGTGACAGCCGGGCCGCGAATACAGCGTGAGGACGATCACGAGACGCAGCCGTCGCCGCGGCATTCCGCGGCGATGCGCTCGGCGGCGGCACGCGGATCCGCGGCAGCGATGATCGGCCGCCCCACGACGAGATAGCTGGCGCCTGCCGCCAGCGCGCCGCCGGCGCCGAGCGTCCGGCTCTGATCGCCTTTCGCATCGCCCGCGCCGCGAATGCCGGGCGTGACGATCGCGAACCGGGGACCGCACGCCCGCCGGATGAGCGCGATCTCCTGCGGCGACGCGACCACACCGTCCAGGCCGGCCGCCTCCGTCAGCGCCGCGAGTCGCTCAACCTGCGCCGCCACCGAACTGTTCAGACCGATCGCGGTCAGCGCCCCCTGATCCAGGCTGGTCAGCATCGTCACCGCAATGAGGAGGGGCGCGGCACGCGAAGCGCGCGCAGCTTCCTCGTCGGCTGCGGTGCGGGCGGCGCGCATCATGGCGCTGCCGCCTGACGCATGCACGTTCACCATCCAGACGCCGAGTCGCGTCGCCGCGGTGATCGCGCCGGCGACGGTGTTGGGGATGTCGTGAAACTTCAGATCGAGGAACACGCGATCGCCGCGCGACGCCAGCTCCTCGACAAAGGCCGGGCCCGCACTGGTGAACAGACGGCTGCCAATCTTGAAGCCGCCGGCGATCCCGCGCAGCTCGTCGGCCAGGGCTCGTGCCTCGGCGACCGTGTCCACGTCCAACGCGACCAGCAGCTGTTCCATAATCTTCCGAAGTAGCGCACGGCTTCAGTCGTGCGTCCCGAAGTAGCGCACGACTTCAGTCGTGCGATCTGGCAACCGTGCCGACGAGGTCCGACACCCGCGCGATGTTGTGGCGCTGCCCGTAGTCGCGGATCCCGTCGAGCAGTTTCGGCCAGATAAACGGATCCACGAAGTTGGCCGTGCCGATCTGGACCGCGTTCGCGCCGGCGATGATGAACTCGAGCGCGTCGCGCGCGTTGGTGATGCCGCCCATGCCGAGGATGGGAATCTTCACCGCCTGCCGGCACTCGTGCACCATGCGCACGGCAATCGGCCGAATCGCCGGACCGCTGAGCCCGCCCATGCCGTTCGAGATTTTCGGTTTGCGCGTCTCGACATCGATGACCATCGCGAGGAACGTGTTGACCAGCGAGATCGCGTCCGCGCCGGCCTCTTCGGCCGACCGTGCAAACGAAGCGATGTCGGTGACGTTCGGCGTCAGCTTCGGGATCACCGGCAGGCGCGTCACCTTGCGCACGGCGCTGACGACGTCGAACGTGCCGTTGAGGCTGCAGCCGAACTGGATCCCGCCTTCTTTGATGTTCGGGCAGGAGATGTTCAGCTCGATGGCGACGATGCCTTCTGTGTCCGCCAGCATGCGCGACACCTCGACGTACTCGTCGATCGTCGTCCCGCACACGTTGACGATGACCGTGGCGCCGCGCGCGCGCAGCTCCGGCATTTTTTCGTCGATGAACCGTTGCGCGCCGATGCCCTGCAGGCCGATCGCGTTCAGCATGCCGGCCGGGGTCTCGACGATCCGCGGCGCCGCGTGGCCCTCGCGGGCCTTCAGGAACAGTCCTTTGGACACGATCGCGCCAAGGGTCGAGAGATCGACGACGTCGGCGTACTCGACGCCGTAGCCAAAGCAGCCACTGGCAGCAATCAGTGGGTTCTTGAGGGTCAGGGCGCCGATGTGGACCGACAGATCCATCAATCCCACTGGATCTGATCCCCAGGCAGCACCGGCCCCGCGATGCACGAACGCACATTGTGGACGACGCCGTCCGCGCCGCGCATCGGCACGACGCAGCTGTAGCAGCCGCCCAGGCCGCAGCCCATCACGCGCTCGACCGAGACTTCGCATGGCCGGCCGTATTTCATCGCCGTCTTCGCCGTCGCCGCCATCATGCCTTCCGGCCCGCACGCATAGATCATCACGCCGGTTGACGCCGGCATTCCGGCGAGTCGCCGGTCGAGGGGCGCGACGATGCGTCCGCGTTCGCCGAGGCTGCCGTCTTCAGTCGTCAGGAGGAGTTCAACGCCGAGGTCGCGGAAGAAGTCGAGGTAGAACAGCTCGGCGGCGCTGCGGGCGCCGTAGAACAGCGTGGACGTCACCCTGCGGGCGCGGAGCGCCTGCGCGAGCGTCGCAAAAGGCGCGAGCCCGACGCCGCCAGCCACCATGCAGGCGTGCGTCGGAGGCTCAACGATGGTGAACGGGCGTCCGAGCGGGCCCAGGCAGTCGATGCGCTGTCCCTCCCGCGCGTCGTAGATCAGGCTCGTCGACACGCCGATGCGCTTGCTGAGGATCGTGATGCCAGTGACGTCGCCGCGCGCGTCTCTGAGAATCTCGAATATCGAGAACGGCCGCCGCAGCAGCGGATCGGCGCCCGCATTGGCCTTCACCATCACGAATTGGCCCGGTGTGGCGATCGCGGCAATGGCGGGGGCGGCCAGCGCGAGGACGTTGTAATCGCTCGACAGCGGCCGGTTCGCGAGCACGCGTGCCGCGATATCGATCGGCATCGCGGCAGTATACTCCGTGCCAAATGCGGTATCTGCGGATGCTGAGCAACTCGATGGCGGCCGCGGCGCTGGCCACGAGTTACGTGATCGCGCTCGTGCTGCATCTGAACCCGAATTTGCCGCTGCATCCGTCGCGGCTGGCGCCGCTGGTGGCCACGATCGGCCTCTACTACATCGTCCACCTGACGGTGATCTTCTACATCCTGCTGGTGGTGCGGCAGCTGCTGGCGCGGGAGGTGTTCTCGCCGGCGTGGGTCAGCGTCGACGTGTTGACGTGGCTGAGCGCCCTGGCGGCGGCCGCGGGCGCGACGCTGATGTGGCGTAACCTCATGACGTTTTCGCTGGTGCTCGACGCGGCAACCGCGGGGGCGCTGCGCGCCTGCACGCTGACGCTGGCGGCCACGGCGATCCTCTTCCTGCTGCTGGCGTTGTTCCGACACAAGGCGCCGCGGGCGCGCGCGCTGTGGGCGCCGTTGTTCGTGCTGCTCGTGCTGTCCTCAGTCGCATCGCTGCTGGCGCTGCGCGGCCGGGGTGCGCCGCCGCCGCTCGAGGCGCGGCCGATCGACGCCGCCTTCGATCGCGCGCGGCCCGACGCCTCCGGACGTGTGACGGTGATCGCGATCGACGGGGGATCGCTCGACCTGATCACGAGTGCGACGGCGGAGGGAAGGCTGCCCAACTTCGGGCGCATCCTCGATGCCGGCGCCGTCCGCCATCTCGCCACGCTGCACCCGACGTCGCCGGAGGCGGTGTGGGCCGCCGTGGCCACGGGAAAGCTGCCGCAGAAAAACGGCGTGCGCTCGTCGGCGATCTATCAGGTGGCTGGTGGTGGCGGTGCGCTGCAGCTGCTGCCGGACTATTGTTTCGCGCACGGGCTCGAGCGCTTCGGGTTTCTCGTCGAGGAAGGGCATACCTCGGCCACGTTTCGAACGCGGACGCTGTGGAGCATCCTCAGCACCAACGGCTTCACTGTCGGCGTCGTCGGCTGGCCGCTGACGCAGCCGGCGCCGGTCGTGCGGGGGTTCGTGGTGGGCGACACCTATCACCGCGTGGCGTTGACGGCGTCCGGCATCGACGATCCGTCGGCGATCTACCCTCCGGAACTCGAGCTGGAGGCGTTGGCCGCCATGGAGAGTGCGATGGCCGACCCATCGCCCGTTGTGCCCGCGGCGGTCGGTGGCGCCGCGCTCGATCCGCGTCACGAGGCGCCCGCCCGCACCGACCGCGTCTACGACCGCATCGCGCAGGCGATGTCGCGCGCGCGTCCGCCACAGGTGACGCTGACGCGGTACCAGAGCCTCGATCCGATCGGGCACTACTTTCTGCGTTACGCCGTGCCGTCGGAGTTTGGCGATGTGACGGACGAGGAGCGGCGGCGGCTGGGATCGGTGCTCGAGCGCCACTACGGCGTGATTGACGAAGCGCTCGGTCGCGCCGTGGCGGCGCTCGGTCCGGACGATCTCCTCATCGTCGTGTCGGGCTACGGCATGCAGCCGCTCAGCTTTGGCAAACGGCTGATCGAGCGCGTGATTGGCGATCCCGAGATCAGCGGCACGCATGAAGCCGCCCCGGACGGTTTTCTGCTGGCCTACGGCGCATCCGTGGCGCGCGGGCGACAGCAGGCGCGCGCGTCGGTGGTGGACGTGACCCCGACGATTCTGTATTTTCTGGGACTACCGCTCGGCCGCGACATGGACGGCTTCGCGCGGACGGATCTGTTTCAGGCCTCGTTCACGCAGGAGCGTCCCGTCACGTTCATCCCCACGTATGACAGGTAGGCCGGGTGGGTTAGGTCGGTCGGCCCGATCACGTTTTCGCCGGATGCGGCGACCGTGTATATGTCGTTCGTTAACGCGTCGGGCACGGTGGACGTATGGGCCGCGCCGTCGAGCGGTGGCTGCGCGCGGCGGCTCACGAATGTTTCGCGCGCAGTTCCGGAAAACTCGTTGATCCGGCGCGTACTGCTATAATCACCGCCGTTCTCTTTAACGCGTCCCTGCGAGGATGCGAAGAGGTATTCATGTCAGTCGTCCTCGACGCCACACGTATCGCCCGCTCGCTCGCCCGCATCGCCCACGAAATCCTCGAACGTAATCCCAGCGTCGACGAGCTCGCGCTGGTGGGCATCCGGCGGCGCGGCGTGCCGCTCGCCAAGCGCCTCGCGCACGCCATCCGCGAGATCAACGACATCGACATCCCGACCGGTGCGCTCGACATCACTTTGTACCGCGACGACCTGATGCGCACCGCCGTCGCTGCGCAGCCGGTGGTCCGCCGCACGGAGATTGGGTTCTCGATTGATGACAAGCGCATCCTGCTGGTCGACGACGTGCTGTATACCGGGCGGACGATTCGCGCGGCGCTCGACGCACTCACCGAGTTCGGGCGCCCGAAATCGATTCCACTGGTCGTCCTCGTCGACCGCGGGCACCGCGAGCTGCCCATCAAGGCGGACTACGTCG
>JANYHS010000071.1 GCA_025358945.1 Acidobacteriota bacterium | reverse complement strand
CCGTCGGGATCGAGTACCAACCGGTTATGACCAAGGCCGGACGCCGCTGCCGCAAGCAGGTCGATCGGCGGCAGCACGCCGCGCAGCTCGTAGATGCCGTCAACGTCGAGCGGATAGCCGGTGTCGGGCAGATCCAGGTGCTCGACCTCGGTGTCGTACGACGCATCGGCGACCAGAATCACGTTGCCGGCGGCTTTCACCGAATCCGCCAGCGCGCGGTCCGACTCCGCGCCGCTGATCGTCGATCCGCCAAAATCAAAACCCCGGCGCGTGTCGGCATCCGAGAACACCACGTCGTAGGCGATCACGTTCGCGCGCGCGCGCGCGAGATAGTCGATCAGCATCGAGTGCACGGCGCGTGGCCACGGCCAGCGGCCCGCGTTCGGCTGCAGACTGCGCAGCGACACCTCGTCGATCTCGATAATCGCGATGTCCGTGCGCGCCGTCTCGGGGCGCGCCGTGTGCGTCAGCCGCCAGTCGTAGGTGCGCAACTCGGCAAGCTCGAACGGACCGAGACCGCCGCGTGACACGGCGGAGAGCAGCAGATCGCTCCCGAGCACGAGCGCGGCCGCACCCACCCCAATCAGCAGAGCGGCGATGTGCTTGCCGGTCATCAGTACGGGAACGGGACATCGATGCGATCGGTCGCCATGCGCCGATTGTATAATCCTCCCGGAATGCACATGCGGAAGAAGCTCGTTGCCCTGGCGCTCTCGCTCTGCTGCGGCGCGGTTGTCGCCGCCGCCGCGGATCGCATCTTCACCACGGCGAACCCGGCCACAGAGCTCAAGCGCCTGTTTCCCGCCGCCACCGCATTCTCAACGCTCACCGGCGAACCGCTGCACTTCACCGCCTACGCCGCGGATCCGAAAGTCACGCCGGCGACGCCTCCGCTCGGCGTGGCGTTCTGGACCACCGACCTCGTGCCGCAGGAACACGGCTATCACGGCCCAATCCACATCCTCGTCGGCATGGACATGACCGGAGTGCTCACCGGGGTCGTCGTCACCTACGACTCCGAGCCGTACGGCTATTTCTCGGTGGAGCCGCCCAAGTTCGCCACGCAGTTCAAGGGGAAGAAGATTGGCGATCCGTTCCGCGTCGGCGGCGATGTTGACGTCGTCTCGCGCGCCTCGATCAGCATCGCCAGCGCGACGCGCGCCATACGCGACAGTGCGCGCATGGCCGCGAAACAGTTGCTGGCGGAGGCCGCGAAGTAGTGGACCCGGCGGTCGAAAGCTGGCGCGAGATTCTGGCGCCGCAGGCGCTGGATCTCTGTTTGCTCACCGCGTTTCTCGCGCTGGCGTTTGTCAGTTTTTTTCGCAAGAGCGTCGCGCTGAAGTACGTGACGTTGGTGGCCTCCGTCGGTTACCTGGGGTTCGCGAAGAGCAGCCTGGTGTCGGTCAGCGACGTCTTCCGGCTCACCGATCTGAGCGTGCCTGAGTTCAAGTACAGCCTCGCCTGGTACGCGTTCATGCTCTTTGTCGTCTTTTCTACGGTGCTGTGGGGCCGTGTGTACTGCGGCCGGGTGTGCGCGTTTGGCGCGCTCACGCAGTTGCTGGACCCGATCATTCCGCGGAAGTGGCGGTTCGAGATCCCGGTGCGGGTCGAGAAGTACGCCAACCTGATCAAGTACGCAATCCTGGCGGCGGTGCTCGTGTACTTTCTGATCACGCACGATGTGGCGCTACCGGTGCGCTACGTCGAGCCGTTCTGGATGTTCAGCCTGTTCGGAACAACCGGCATGTGGGTCGGCCTCGGTGTGCTGCTGGCCGCCACGCTGATCGTTCGCAATGTGTATTGCCGTTTTCTCTGCCCGGTTGGCGCAGCGCTCGGCATCATCTCGCAGCTGACAACGGTGTTCAGCATCAAGCGCTGGTCAGAATGCAGGACCTGCAAGATCTGCGAGAAGACCTGCGAGTGGGGCGCGATTCGCGGACCAAAGATCGTGAAAAGCGAATGCGTGCGCTGCGACGATTGCGAGCGGCTCTACATGGATCAGAAGAAGTGCCCGCACTGGCTGATCCTGTTCAAACGCAAAGGCAACACGGCCGTTCCCGTCTCGACTCTCAGCTAGCGCACTCGCTCGATTGACAAGCCACAGAGCCACCGAGACACGGAGCTGGCAACGCATCGCAGTCGCCGCCTTCGGGCGGCTCCGCACGTGAAGAGCGGCGTGAACGCAACGGAACCAGCGCGCTCAACGTTTGCGTTCACACCGTTTTTCTCGCGCGGATACGTCGGCCTGTTAGCAGGCCGACCTGCGATGCGTTGATCGTCTGCAGCGGGCGATCCGATCTCCGTGACTCTGTGACTCTGTGGCCCGTCAGAATGTGGCACCGCTACGGAACGCGGTGAGGACTTCGATCGATCATGTCGTCCAGAAACTCGGAAACCGGCTCCACGCCAGAGACAAGCAGGTGATCTCGAGCTTCCGCCGTTCTGCCCAGTCGTACGCCTTGTCGTGATGGCCGACGAAACAGAGCAACAGACTCGGGCGAGCGAGGCTATCGGTGAAGGTGTCGGCGATCCGGAAGGACTGCTACTTCTTTGTTGGGGAGGTGCGGACGACGAAGACTGATGTGGACGAGTTCGCGACGTAGACACCGGGCTTCACTTCGACCGCGTTCGGAACCGTTGTCGTTTTGGTCTGTTGCCGGATGTTCATCGGTGAGTCTCCAAGAGCAAAGATACCACGTCGGCGAATCGCTCGGCTACGCGCCACTTTTGCTCCTGATCGAAGCCAATCTCGGCCAGCGGAAAATCGCTGTCCACTTGTAGGGTCGCAAAAAGAGGCCCGTCCGTATCAGCCGGGTTGAATACGGGAACACTCAGAATGCTCTTCAGGCTTTGACGAACCTTGGCCTTTTCGCCATCCCGCAAGCCCCAATCCGGCCCGCCGGGCTGTAGAGGTAGGGAATGTCACCGAAAGCCGGGCGGCGGCTGACGCCCGCCTGTCCGCTCACACCGGCCGTGCCATCAATTTCGAGATCGCCGTCGGGATCTTTCTCCATGTTGAACGCGGTTGCCGCATGGACTCTTCGCCGCTGCCCGTTCGCTGAGAACTTCATGATGTTGACCCGTACTTGAACTCCGGGGTACCCGAAGCTGTGGGCGCACGCCCGCAACAGCCGCTTCGTACAATCCTCCGCGGCGCGGCGTCCCTGCTGGAGCCGGTTGACGCGCGTCGTGAGCGACGGCACGGACGCGCAAAGAATCAATAGCACGAGAAAGAGCGCGGTCGCCCAACCGTTCGGTGCGTAACGCACCCCGAGCGCACAGAGCGCGGAACCGCCAGGGCCGATGATCGCGACGAGGGTCTGATGCTCTTGAAGCCAATCGTTTAAGCGTTGCATCGAACTGTGCTCCCTCGATCACATTCTGAAGACCTTCATGACCTCGTCGCCCAGGTGATTGATCACCTTCACGGCGATGCGGCCCCTTGTGGGCTTGTCGAAGGGGCGCGAGGTGTCGCTGTTCAGCGTCGCCCAGGCGTCCGGGTCGATCTCCGCCCTCAGCGTCGTCTTCAGCGCGCTGTACGGATCGTTGGCGCCGAGGAAGTAGGCGTGGCGGACGAAGAAACTTTCTTCGTTCATCTGGCCGCGCACTTCGTTGATGATTGACGTCAGGTCGTACTGCTGCGCCTTTGTCGAGAGACCTCTGGCATCCCCGAGGAGCAGCTCCTCCTGCGTATCAATGCGCTTTCGCTTCTTCGGCTTCGGAATCGGTGTGATGAACTCGGCGCGCCGCCGCGTCTCCACAATCTTCTGGGTCGGCTGCCCATCCTCGTCGAGCTCCCAATGCCGCTCAGGGCGGGCGTACGGGGAGTTCAGGATCGGGTGGTCGAAGAAGGGGTTAGACATGCTGAGTGAGTGGTGGGTAGTTTAGCCCCGACGGAGTAGACGGAGACAACGGTTTAACGCGGGGAGCGCGTCTGCCCGATCGACAAGCCACAGAGCCACCGAGACACAGAGTTGAACGCGTCGCGCGCCGCAAAGCGGCGGCATCGCGTCCGGCAACGCCGGCCGACGTGCGACGCGTTGGTGTCTGCCGCGTGCGCTCCGAATCTCTGTGTCTCTGTGTCTCTGTGGCCGTCAAGACGTGGACACGATCGCAGCGTGACACCGTCTCTGTTCGTTACGGCGAGTCTGTCGGCTTGGCGAGCATCACAAACCGATCTTTCAACCCTGACGACACGAGCACTTCGTTTTTCGCGGTCACGATCACTGCACCCAGCTTCGGCAGGCGTTCGACCAACGCCATTCCCTTTTCCGGACCCAGAATGAACACGCCCTTCGCGATGGCGTCGGCAAGCACGGGACTGTCGGAAACGATCGTCACGCTGCGGCAGAGCCGCGCCGGTTGTCCGGTCGCCGGATCGAGGATGTGGTGATAGCGGACGCCGTCCTTGATGAAAAAGCGCGCGTAGTCGCCTGACGTGCTGAACGTGCTGTCGCTCACATCAAGCGCGGCGAAACTCCTGCCGTCAGGACCGCGCGGATCGTTGATGCCGAGCCGCCACGGCCGACCGTCTTTTTTCCCGCCGACGTACAGATCGCCGCCCGCCTGGATCATGAAGTCGCGCAGGCCCGCGCGCCGCAGGATGCTCACGGCGTGCTCGACGGCGTAGCCCTTCCCGATGCCGCCGAGGTGAATCTTCATCCCCTTGCGTGTTAGAAACACCGTGCCGGCGCGATCGTCGATCTCGATCTGGCGGTAGTCGATGAGCGGCAACCGCGCGCGAATCGCGTCCGCGGACGGGATCGTGTTGTCCTGATCGTGATCGAATTTCCACACGTCGGTCAGCGCGCCGAACGTGACGTCGAACGTGCCCTCGGTCCACTCGCTGATCTGGCGCGCCTGGCGCAACACGTCGCGCACGTCCGGCGCCACCTGCACCGCGCGATCGCCGGCGGCGGCGTTGATGCGCAGGACGTCGCTGCCCGGTCGCCACGTGCTCATCTGCGCTTCGAGCCGCTCGAACTCCGCGAACACGGCGTCGAATGCCGACCGCGCCGCCGTTTCATCCTCAGCCCACGTCGTCAGGCGCAGCTCGGAGCCCATCGCCACACCCACGCGCTCGACCACGCGGACGCGCCCGCCGGCGCCCGGCGCGCCGTTGCGGCAGGCGGCCCCGCCCGCGATCGCGGCCACCACTGCCAACCCGCACATGTGCCGCGCCGCTCTTCGCATCGTGGCCCGCAGGCGTCTTGGTATTTCAGACTTCACACTTCAGACTTCACACTTGTGAGAGCGGCGCGCATCGTGTCCGCGATGCGCCCGAACGGCACGCGCAGCGCCGATCCCCGCCGCCAGGCGAGCGCGAGCGTCCGGCCAGGGCCTGGCGCGACGAAGCGCCGCACGATCAGCTGACGATGGCGGTTTTCGACGGGGAGGGCGATGGACGGCAGCAGCGTCACGCCGCCGCTGGCGCTGACCATCTGCACCAGCGTCGAGAGACTCGTCGCGCGGAAACCCGTCTCGCGCGCGCCCGCGCGGGCGCACAGCTGCAGCGCCTGCTCCCTGAAGCAATGCCCGTCGTCCAGGAGAAAGACGCGCGCGTGGTCGAGGACGTCCGGGGTGACGGGTTTCTTGCCGCGCGACAGCGGATGGCCCGGCGCAACGGCAAGAAAGAACGGATCCCAGCCAAGCGGTTCGTGCGCCAGCCCTCGCAAGTCGGCCTCGAGCGCCAGCACCGCGCCGTCGATCGCCCCTTCCGTCACCTGCGCCACAAGGCGCGCGGTCCGTTCCTCGCTCCAGTCGATCCGGAGGTCCGGATAATCATGCTGCAGAGGGCGCGCGATGTCGGGCAGCAGATACGGACAGATCGTCGGGATGACGCCGAGCCGCAGCGTGCCGTGAAACGGATCGGCGCGCTGACGGGCGAGGTCCCGAAGGTCGCCCGCAGCCATCAGGATCCGGCGCGCCTGCGCGATGAGCGGCTTGGCGGCCGGCGGCACGCGCACGCGACGGCCCGTGCGCTCGAACAACTGCACGCCCAGCGCCCGCTCCGCGACGCCCACCTGCGCGCTCAGCGACGGCTGCGCCACATGACAGGCGTCCGCGGCGCGGCGGAAGCTGCCGTGCTCGGCGACGGCGACTATGTACTGAAGCTGCCGGAGCGAGATCGGAAGGATGGCCAGGAGATCCATAGTCAAAAACTATCGCTCGTAAGCATACGTTGTGTTTGACCTATTGCGGCGCGCGGGCGGACAATCGGGATTGGCAGATATCAGATCGTCATCAGTTATAGGAGTGAGTCTTGTCAACCGAACCACAGTGTCCATTTTCCGGCGACGCGCGCAAACACACGATCGCTGGAGCCGCATCGAACGCAAACTGGTGGCCCAATCAACTGAAGCTGGGCATCCTGCACCAGCGCTCCTCGCTGTCCGATCCCATGGGCGAAGCGTTCAATTACGCTGAAGAGTTCAAGAGCCTCGACCTGGCGGCCGTGAAGAAAGACCTCGTCGCGCTGATGACCAATTCTCAGGTCTGGTGGCCGGCTGACTTCGGCCACTACGGACCGTTGTTCATTCGCATGGCCTGGCACAGCGCCGGCACGTACCGCATCGGCGACGGCCGGGGCGGCGCCGGGGCCGGTCAACAGCGCTTCGCGCCGCTCAACAGCTGGCCCGACAACGTGAACCTCGACAAGGCGCGCAGGCTGATTTGGCCGATCAAGCAGAAGTACGGCCGGAAGATCTCCTGGGCCGACCTGATAATCCTCACCGGCAACGTGGCGCTGGAATCGATGGGATTCAAGACCTTCGGTTTTGCCGGCGGCCGTGAAGACGTCTGGGAGCCGGACGAAAA
>JANYHS010000053.1 GCA_025358945.1 Acidobacteriota bacterium | reverse complement strand
CCACGGCGCGCCGATACGAAACACGTACGGGCTTTCCGCGTACGGCTGGTGACCGGCTGAAAACTGTCTGGCCATTGAGTAGTACTGGCCGGCGTCCCACACGACCACCGGCGTCGGTTTCTGGAGTTGCCGGCTCAGGAGCATGACGAGGGCGACGATGAAGAGGGCCAGGCACAGGTGAACGAATGTCCTCACGCCGGAACCGTTGGAATGACCTCGGATGCCGAACGCGGCGCACGGCGGACGAGAAACGGCCGCTCGAAAAGGGCGAAAAACACTCTCGCGAAGACGAGCGAGGCACCGGTGAGCAGTCCCATCACCACGAGTTGGGGAAGCAAGTAACCGGTCTCGGCAAGACGGCTGGCCACGAGCGGCCAGATCCGCCATTCGACGATTTCATGCGTCAGGTACAACGAATACGAGAAGACCCCAATGCCCGCCAGGCCCGTGACCCAGCGCGGCACATCCCGCATCTCTGCCCAGGCCTGTTCACGACCGATCGACCAGTTCAGCAGCATGAAGAACCCGACTCCCCAGACCAGGTCGCCGGCGAGCCACACCGCGTTGCTGAACAGACCCGGCGAGATCCAGTAGTTCTGCGCCCACGCAATCAGGCCCGCCACCGATAGCGCCGCGGCCCACAGCCCCGCATGCCTCGTCCATCGGGGCAGCGCCGTGACACCGAACGCGCCCTCGACCGCCAACGCACCCAGGATCCAGATCACCCATTGCGCGGCGGCGGCCTGTGTGACGACGATGTCGATGTTCCAGATACGGTGGACGATCATCGCGAGACCGAACCAGGCCAGGCGCGCGCCCGTGGCGAGGAGCAACGTCGTCGTCCATCCCCAGCGCTGACGGATCGCGAGGAACACGAAATACAGCAGATACAGCTGCTCTTCCACGGCCAGCGTCCAGTACACGTTGTTCATCGTCGACAATGCGCGCGTGTCGAGGTTCTGCAGCATGAACATGTGCAGCCCGACTTTCCACGCCGAGAGCGCCGTGAACGGGAGTTCGCCGAGGTGATGCCGAAGCCAGATGTAGAAGGCGAGCGTCACCAGATACGGCGGATACAGCCGACGAATGCGGCGCTTCCAGAACGCCGCGAACCCCAGTGGCGGCACGCGCGGGTCGACTTGCGCGCGCACCCACTGCAGATGAATGCAGAACCCGGAGATGACAAAAAACAGCCAGACGCCATACTTGCCAAAGAGCATTGCCGCGTCGAACGCATCACCGAAGAACAGCCGCCGATCGACGCCTGGAATGGCGTTGGTGTGATACAGCACCACGCCCAGCGCCGCGACGCCGCGGAGCGCGTCGATCGAAACGAAGCGCCGGCCGAGCAGAGCCGGCGTCGGCTGACACGCCACTTACCGAGTCACGCCCGCGTTTGCGTTGTCGCAGAAGCGCTTCTGTGTGTACAGATCGCTGCCCGCCAGAATGTCGACCATCGCCTGGCTCGCATCCGGCCGGAAGTAGAGGTTCGACGGCGCGTACCGCCCGTGCGCGATCTGGCGGCGGATGGCCGCCAGAATGTCGTCGCTGTCGTAGCCGGCGTGCGCGACGTTATCCGCGTGCAGCCGGCCCTGCTGCCGGCCGCCGATGTTCACCGCCGGTGTGCCGAGATAAGAGCACTCCTTGATACCCGCCGACGAGTTGCCAATCAGGCAGGCAGCCACCTTCAGCAGCGCGATGAACTCGTTGACCGGCACGTCGGTGATGAACCGCATGCGCCGCACGGCCTCCGGAACGTTCTCGCGAAAATGCCGGAGACTGTCCGCCATCTCACCGGTACCGGCGTCCGGGTTAGGCCAGATCCAGATCGCCTGCATGTCGAGCGCGGATACGGCGCGCAGCGTGTCCTCGAGATGCTGCCGGTTCTGCTGCTCTGTCGTCACCGGATGCTGGATGACGAGCACAAACGGCTGCGTCACATCGATCTCGTGGCCGACACCGTAGCCATTCACCGTGTCGCTGGTGATCGCCGCCGAGGCTTGCGACGCCACTTCGACGTCCAATGATCCGGTCGTGAACACGTACTTCGGATCCTCGCCCATCGCGAGCACACGGCGATGCGCATCGTCGTTGGTGACGAAATGAATGTGCGCGAGTTTGGTGATGGCGTGCCGCACGCTCTCGTCGATGCTGCCGGTGACGTCGCCGCCCTCGATGTGCGCGATGGTCTTGTTGAGGTACGCCGCCGCCATCGCAATGGCCAACTGCTCGAACCGGTCGCCGCAGATGACGACGATGTCGGGGTCGGCGGCGTGGAAGCCGTTGGTGAACTCCAGCGCGGTGAGACACGCGGTCTTGGCCATCGCCACGTGGTTGCCGCCTTCGATCACGTTGAAGAGCGAGGTCGAGATGGTGAAGCCGCCGGCTTCGATGTCGTCGGCGATGTGCCGGCTGTACTTGTCGAGCAGAATCGATCCGCCGAGCATCAGCTCGAGCTCGATACCGGGATGCTCCTGCAGTTTCTTCAGCAGCAGCTGACTCCGGCCGTAGTACGCGCGGCTGGTGATCGGAAAGCAGATCCGCCGCTTGCCGTTCTGCGGCGTCTTCCGGGTCGTCGAGGCAAACATCGTGGTCATGATCAGACGCGCCCGGGATCGTGGTTCACGACCACCGTCTTCCACTCGCTGTAGACGTCGAGCGATTCGGTGCCGGGTTCGCGGAACCCGTTACCGGAATTCTTGACCCCGCCAAACGGCATGTGCGGCCCCGCGCCGTAGGTGGGCCCGTTGATCGAGACGAGGCCGGCGCGATAGCGCGCGATGAATTGCTCGATGCGGTGCATGTTACTGGTGTGGATCGCGCCGGTCAGCCCGAACGACGTCGCATTCGCGAGACGGAGCGCCTCGTCGAAGTCCGCCGCGCGATACAGGCAGGTGATCGGCCCGAACAGTTCCTGCTGCGAGATCTCGTCGTCATGCGAGACGTTTTCGAGAATCGTCGGGGCCATGTAGTAGCCGGGCGCGAGCGCGGCCACGGCGTGACCGCCGGCGAGCACGCGCGCGCCCCGCGCCACCGCCGCGTCGACTGTCTTCAGCAGACGGTCGAGGCTCTCGCGCGTGATCACCGGACCGCAATCATCCTGTGGGCCGGATCCCACCTGCACCTGCGCGGTCCGCGCGACCAGCGCATCCCGGAACGCGTCGTAGACGGCGTCGAACGCGATCAGCCGGCTGCCGGCGGCGCAGCGCTGACCGGCATCAATGAACGCTGACGCCACCGCGTGCTCCGCCGCCAGCGCCATGTCCGCATCGTCGCAGACCACGAGCGGGTTCTTGCCGCCAAGTTCGAGGCAGACCTTGGCCAGCACCGGACGCGCGCTGACCGTCTGCTGAATGCGTTTGCCGGTCGGTACGGATCCCGTGAAACTGACCAGGCCGACGCGCTCGTCTTCGATGAGCGGCGTGCCGACCTCGGGTCCGAATCCCTGCACGACGGAGTAGACGCCGCACGGGAGACCCGCCTGCTGCAGCAGCTTGCCGAACGCGACCGCGGTGTACGGCGTCAGCTCGTGCGATTTCGCCACGACCGCGTTGCCGCACAGCAGCGCCGGAAACGCCTTCCATGCGACGCCGGCCAGCGGGCTATTGAACGGCATGATCGCCGCGCAGACGCCGATCGGCGCGCGCTCGGTGCGCACCGCGCGATTCGGAATCGGCGTCGTCATGGTCTTGCCATAGAAGCGGCTGCCTTCGCCTTCCATGAAGACACCAAGGTCGGCCGACGAAGACACTTCCGCAACCGCGTTTTTCCACGGCTTGCCCGTTTCGGTCTGGACGATTTCGCCGAGTTCGCGTTCGTTCGCGCGAAGCAGCGCGGCCGCGCGGCCGAGAATCTCGCCGCGCCGCGGCGCCGGCGTGCGCGCCCAGGCGTCAGCGGCGACCGTTGCCACGTCAATGGCGCGAGCCACGTCCGCGGTCGAGCCGCGCGTCACCGTCGCGACGACGCGGTCGTCAATCGGCGAACGTTTTTCGAACGTCGCGCCGGCCGCCGACGCCACCTCGGCGTCGTTTATCCAGTGAAGGATTTGCTGTGGATACACGTGAGCACCGATTGAGCGATTGAGGCCGCGTCGAGGCCGTGGTGCGCGAGCACCTCGGCGTTGTTGCCGCACGCGGGGACATCGGTGAGCCCGAGCGACCGGAATTCGGCGCGGACGCCCGTGCGCGCCAGCGCGGCGCCAACCATCACGCCCTGGCCGAGCGTGACGTAGTGGTTGTCGAGCGTGACGATCGCGGGGAAGCGCCCCAGCGCCTCC
>JANYHS010000047.1 GCA_025358945.1 Acidobacteriota bacterium | reverse complement strand
GTGCTGCGCGGCGAGGAAGATGCGCTTGTCCTTCAGCAGCGCGTGCTCCAGGGCTCGAGTCGAGCTGGGCCGGCCGATGACGAACGGCATCATCATGTGCGGGAATACGACGACGTCCCTCAGGGGGACGATGGGCAGCGTTTCGTAGACGTCGAGGGTATTGTCCATGGGATTTAAAATTTCAGACCTCAGCATTCAGGGTTGCAGATCTCGTGCCCCGAGCCTCTGCACCCTGCCATTCGAGAAAAGCGGCCTAGCCGGCTTTTTCGATGAGCGCGATCGGCTTGTCCTTGGCCATGACGTCCTCACGGGTGATCATCACCTCGCGAACCTTCTTCTGGTTCGGGACCTGATACATGAGATCGAGCATCAGCTCCTCGATGATCATCCGGAGCCCGCGAGCCCCGATCTTCCGTTCCAGCGCCGACTCGGCGATCGCTTCGAGCGCATCGTCCGAGAAACGGAGCTTGACGTTCTCGTACTCGAACAGCTTCTGGTACTGACGCGTGATCGCGTTGCGTGGTTGCGTGAGGATTTGCACCAACGCCGCTTTGTCGAGCTCGTGCAGCGTGCCGATGACCGGCAGGCGGCCGACGAACTCGGGGATGAGGCCGTACTTGATGAGATCCTGCGGTTCGAGCTGCTCGAGCGTGGCGCCGATATCGCGGGATCGGACCGACTTGACGTCGGCCTTGAAGCCCAGCGTCTTCTTGCCGACACGGCGATCGATGGCCTTGTCGAGCCCGACGAACGCGCCGCCGCAGACAAACAGGATGTTGCTGGTGTCGACCTGGAAGAACTCCTGGTGCGGATGCTTGCGTCCACCCTGCGGCGGGACGTTGGCGACCGTGCCCTCGAGAATCTTCAGCAGCGCCTGCTGGACGCCTTCACCCGACACGTCGCGCGTGATCGACGGGTTCTCGTCCTTGCGGCAGATCTTGTCGACTTCGTCGATGTAGATGATCCCCTGCTGGCACTTCTCGATGTCGCCACCGGCGGCCTGCAGCAGCTTGAGGATGATGTTCTCGACGTCCTCGCCCACATACCC
Organism: Acidobacteriota bacterium; assembly: GCA_025358945.1. GTDB lineage: Bacteria > Acidobacteriota > Vicinamibacteria > Vicinamibacterales > CAVVIG01 > CAVQFC01. Next base: position 11,665 of record JANYHS010000047.1, on the reverse strand, counting down.
GGCCTCCGTCAGCGTCGTCGCATCAACGATGGTGAAGGGGACGGAGAGGAGCTTGGCGAGGGTCTGGGCGAGCAGCGTCTTGCCGGTGCCGGTCGGGCCGATGAGCAGGATGTTGCTCTTGGTCAGCTCGATGTCGTTGCGGCTGCGCGGCTGCTTCTGGATTTCGATGCGCTTGTAGTGGTTGTAGACCGCGACGGCCAGCTTCTTTTTCGTGCGTTCCTGGCCGATGACGTATTCGTCGAGGAATTTCTTGATTTCCTGAGGGGTGGGCAGCGACGAACGGGTGCCGCGGTTCTCGAATCGGTTATCGTCGGCGATGATGTCGTTGCACACCTCGACGCACTCGTCGCAGATGAACACCGTCGGGCCCGCGATGAGCTTCCGGACGTCGTTCTGGTCCTTGTTGCAGAAGGAGCAGCGCAGGACCTCGGTTTCCCCGGCCTTTTTCACCATGCTTAAGCCCTAAGCCCTTCGCCCTAAGCCCTTTGAGCTGTTACGCCCGTTTCCGGATGACATCGTCAATGATACCGTATTCCTTACCTTGGTCCGCCGTCATGATGTAGTCGCGTTCCGTGTCGTCCTGAATGCGTTTGACGGTCTGGCCGGTATGGAGGACCAGGATTTCGTTGAGGCGCTCACGCATGCGCAGGATCTCGCGAGCCGCAATATCAATATCGGTCGCTTGGCCGCCCAATCCAGACATCAGCGGCTGATGAATGACAATCCGTGAATTCGGGAGCGAAAAGCGCTTCCCTTTCGCGCCCGCCGACAGCAGGACCGCCGCCATTGATGCCGCCTGACCGATGCAGTAGGTCTGCACGTCCGGCTTGATGAACTGCATCGTGTCGTAAATGGCCATCCCGGCAGTAATCGACCCACCAGGGCTATTGATGTAGAGCAAAATGTCTTTATCGGGGTCTTCCGCCTCGAGAAAGAGCATCTGGGCAATGACGAGGTTCGCGATCTGATCGTCAATCGGCGTGCCGATGAAGATGATGCTGTCCTTGAGCAGGCGCGAAAAAATATCGTAGGCGCGCTCGCCACGGTTGGTCTGTTCAACCACCATGGGGACCAGCTGGTTCCGAGCTTCAAGCGGATATCGCATAAGGGATTAGCTGCTGATTGGTCGGGGAATTCGTGAGCGGGGTGTCTTACGAGTCTCCCGTAATTGTAGCACGCGCCATCACGAAGTCAATTGACTTCTCCCGGCGTAACCCCGCATAGATACGGGACAAGCCGCCTTCTTTTTCGAGCGCTGCGCGCACCGCTGCCGGCGTCCGGCCCGTCCGTTCGGCGTACTTCACGACCTCGCCCTCGACCTCTTCGTCACTGACGTCCAGCTTTTCGCGCCGCGTCACCTCGTCGAGCACCAGTGCCGCGGCGACCGCCTCGCGCGAGACCTCGCGCTGACTCTCGCGGAACGCGTTCCAGTCGATGCCCGCCTGACGGGGATCGACGTTCTGATCCACCAGCCGGCGGGCGAAGTCCTCGAGCCGGCGGTCGATCTCACGACCGACCATCGATGTGGGGACATCGAACGGCACTTTCGCCGCGAGCTGCTTCATCAGCTCGGACCGATCTTCCCGCTCCGCCGCGTGTTTCGCTTCGTGCTCGAGATCTTCGCGGACGCGCGTCTTGAGCGCGTCCAGAGAATCGACGCCCAGATCCTTCGCGAACTCGTCGTCCAGCTCGGGAAGTATGCGCCGCTTCAGGGCCTTCACCGTCACTGTATACGAGACGTCGGTGTTGGCGAGTTCCCCAATCGGGTAGTCCCCGGGGTAGTGCAGCGTGAATGATTTCGTCGCGCTGGCCTCGAGGCCGAGCAACTGCTCGTCGAAGCCGGGCGGGTTGGCCTTCGCGCCGAGTTCGATGCTGACGTCGTTGTGCGTGTCTGGTGCGCCGCCGGGGTCGCTGCGCTCGAGATCGACCGTCAGCGTGTCGCCGTGATCGACGCCGCGGCCTTCGACCGGCTCGTGGCGCGCGCCGCGATCGCGCAGGCGCTGCATGGCGAGGTCGACCGCTTCGTCGTTGATCCCCGGTGACGCGCGCTTGAAGGCAATCGCCGCGAGGTCGCCGGGGTCGAATTCCGGCACGGTGTCGAACGAGGCCGTGAAGGTCAACGGCTGCCCGGCCTCGATGATCACGTCCTGCACATCGGGGGAGTCGACCGCTTCCACGCCGCGCTCGCGCAGCGCTTCGTCGACCGCGCGCGGAATCATGTCGTGCGCCACGTCGTGCAGGATCTGATCCTTGAAACGCTGTTTGATGACGCGGGCCGGCGCCTTGCCCGGCCGGAAGCCGGGGATGCGCGCCTTGCGGGAGTACTCAGCCGCGATGCGATCGATTTCCGCATCGACTGCGGTGCTGGGGATTTCGACGCGCACGGTCTTGCGCGTTTCGCTGACGTCGAGAAATTCAGTCTTCATGCCGATCCTTATATTAGCCGTGTCCGTCCGCGTCGCCGTCGGCACGCTCGATCGGAGGGATGGTGCGAAAGGGGGGAGTCGAACCCCCATAGCCTTTCGGCTACCGGATCCTAAGTCCGGCGCGTCTGCCAATTCCGCCACTCTCGCGGCTCAGACCCTCACAGTAACACGGCAGGCCGGCCCAGGGCGTGTGGTACCATTCACGGCGAAAATGCCTGCGCTCGATCACCGCAGTCGCATCGCCAGGCGCCCGCGTCCTGTCGGGGCGCAGGGCGTCTGACAAGGCGCCTCTGGCTCCGCGCGGCCGCCTGCGTGTTGGCCGCGTACGCCCTCGTGATCGCCTCCCACTACCGCCTCGGCGAGCTCAGCCTTGACGAGGCGTCGACGTTCTTTATCTCGGCGCTCGACTGGCCAGAAGTGATCGCCCGCTCGCTGAGCTTTCAGTCGCAGCCGCCGCTGTTTTACCTGCTCCTTCACGGTTGGATCCGGATCGGCGACACGGAACCGATCCTGCGTGCGCTTCCGCTCCTGTGCATGGTCGGCGCCGCGCTGACATTGCTCTCCGCCTCGTTCCTCTCGCCAATCACGCGGATCGTGTCCGCCTCGCTTCTGCTGCTGACGACGTATGGCGACTATCTGTCGCTGTTGATTCGACCATACGCGCTGTCGGCCTGGCTGTCGCTTGGCTCGTTCCTGCTGTTCACGTTGCTGCTGACGGGCCCACGGCGCCGCTTCGTCTGGTACGCCTCGTTCGTGGTCGTCACGTCCTTGATGGTGTACTCGCTCGCGATGACGGCGTGGACCCTGCTTGCCGAGGGGCTCTGCGCGGCAGCGGCATTTGGCGTCGAGCTGTCGAGGACGGACGCGCGCCGTGCCCGTCAACGCCACGGTGCCGTGCTCTGGGCGCTGGCCGCGGTCGCCCTGGTCTATGTTCCGTATGTCATCGCCGTCTGGCATCTCCAGGGTCACCTCGGACATCCGTCGATCCGCTCGACCCTTATCGCGGCCACCAACCCTCGCTACTTCGTGTCGGGTCCGCTGTACATGCTGGCGATTCCCTGGCGCCTTGGCTACGTCGCGGCGGCGGCCATGGTCTACGGTGTGTGGAGCGGCGTCAGGCGCGGCGATCCGATGGTCGGCATTCTCGTCATGATTGTGATCGTGCAGATCTCGATGACTCACGGATTTCTCGAAGGACGCAGCGAGTTCGGCTTTCGGTATCTGGCCCCTGCGTTCCCGGCCCTGTGCATCCTGGCGGGCCTCGGCGCGGACCGATCGCTGTCCCGCCTTGCCTTCGCAGGCTGGGGCGTGGCCGCGGGCGCGGCGTTGGTGCTTCTGGCGGCCACGGTCTCGTTCGTTCGCGCACCAGGTGCGCCGCCTGTCGGGCCGTGGCGGCCGGTTCGTACCGACGTCGAGAAACTGCCGGGAACGAAAGTGGTGTTCTTCGACGTCGGCTGGGAAGCGCAGCCGCTGCGCTACGAGATGCGTGACGTTCACGACGTCCGCGTCATGACCGATCCGGGCGAGGGGTGGAGTTTCTTCGGTCGGCTGATGACGCCGGCGTACGTCACGCGCGTCATCGATCGCGAAACCGGACCGGCCACGATGTTTTTCTACGGCTTCGATCCGGTGACCAATGGCCTCGTCTTCCACGACACGTTCGAGCCGGCGATGACGCGGCGCGGGTGTACCCGCGTCTACGAGCGCGCGATTCCGACGTCGACCCGATCCGTGGCGGATGCGAGCGGCGCACTGCTGTACGGGTACTCGTGTCATGCGCCCTGATTCACCGCGTCGTGCCGGGGATCCGTTCTACAATTCCAGCCTGTCGACGGACACAGGGAAGGGACGAGCATGAACGCAACCCGATGGCGCGTGTATGCGAACCGCCTGCTGGCGGCAGAGATCTCATCGCTGACGCGGTACTACGATCGCCTGATTCAGTACGCGCGCCTGCCCAATGACGATGGGCTGCTGTTCACCCTCGTGTCGTGTCCCGAGAAGACGGCCGTGGCGCCGGGCGACGCGCTGCCCGACTCGCGTGCGGCAGGGCGACGCGATGCCGTTCTCCTCAACGGGAATTTCAACCACTCGTCCGACATCCAGGGATTGCTCACCACCTTGCGCGGGTCTCTTGGCCGCGGATCACGCATCGTGGCGATTCTCTACAAGCCGTACTACGCGTGGATCTATCAACTGGCGTCGCGGTTTGGATTGCGAGGCCCCGAGGCCCCAACGACGTTCGTGACGTTTACCGATCTCGGGAACATCGCGCGTCTCTCCGGATTCCGTGTCGTCCGGGTTCGCGAGGCGATCTACTCACCCCTGCGCCTGCTCGGTCTCGGGTCGGTGCTGAACACGATTCTTCCCGCGGTCCCGTTGCTGCGCCATCTGAACTTCGCCGCCATCGTGGTGCTGGCGCCAGAGATCACGCCGACGGAGCAGCCGTCGATCAGCGTCCTCGTGCCGACGCGCAACGAACGCGGCAACATCGAGGCTGCACTTGACGGTCTGCGCGCGGTGAAGGACGAACTGCCCGGCCTGGAGGTGGTGTTCATCGAGGGGCATTCACACGACGGAACGTGGGACGAGATTCAACGCCTGATCCCGCGCTACGCGACGGACTTCAAGATCGCTGCGTTTCAGCAGACCGGCAAAGGTAAAGGTGACGCCGTGCGGCTCGGCTTCAGCCAGGCCACCGGCGACGTCGTCACGATTCTCGATGCGGACCTGACGGTACCGCCGTCGGCGCTGCCGCGTTTCTACAATGCGTATCGCGACGGCCTCGGGGATTTCATCAACGGCAGCCGGCTGGTCTACGGCACCGAGTCGGGCGCGATGCGGCCGCTCAACCGGCTGGGCAACGTGCTCTTCGCGAAGGCGCTCAGCAGCGTCTTGTCGGTGCGGCTCGGCGATTCGCTGTGCGGCACGAAACTGTTCGGGCGCCACGACTACGCGCGCTTCACGGCCTGGCGGCGCGATTTCGGCGACTTCGATCCGTTCGGCGATTTCGAGATGCTGTTTCCCGCCGCGATTCTCGGGTTGGGCGTCGTCGATCTTCCTATCCGCTATCTTGCGCGCACCTACGGTGAAACCAACATCAGCCGCTTCCGTCACGGGTGGATGTTGCTCAAGATGACGGCGATCGGGTTCTTCCGCGTGCGGCTCGGCGTCTCCCGATGAGCGTCGACCTCGACGACCCCGGCCGGTATCAGGAACTGCGCGGCCGCATTCGCGGCAAACACTCGCTGGACGCGCTCTACCGCGAGGTCTACGCGCGCTACGCGGCGTGCGTGTCGCAGTGCCCGCGGCAGGGAGGTGTCCTCGAGATCGGGTCAGGCGCCGGCTTCGCGCGCGAGGTGCTGCCTGATCTGATCGCCTCGGACCTCCTTCCGTATGCGGGACTTGATCTCGTGCTGGATGCGCGGCGCTTGCCGTTCGCGACCGGCGCGTTGCGCGCGATCCTGATGTTCAACGTCTTTCATCACATCCCCGACGTCGGCGCAATGCTCGCCGAGTGCGAGCGCGTGCTGCGTCCTGGTGGACGCGTGCTGATCGTGGACGAGCATCCGGGCGTGATCGGCGGGCCCGTGCTGCGATTCATTCATCACGAACCGTATCAACCGGACGCCGGCTGGACGTTCGAGTCGACGGGGCCGTTGTCAGGCGCCAACGGCGCGCTGTGCTGGATCGTCTTCAGGCGCGATCGCGCCGAATTCGAGCGCCGCTTTCCCGGGCTGTCGATCGCGCGGTATCAGCCGCACACGCCGCTGCGCTACTGGCTGTCGGGTGGCCTGAAGTCGTGGACGCTGCTGCCGCGCGCGTTGTGGGGCGCGGCGACGGCGCTCGATCGCGGGCTGGCCGCCGCCTGGCCGGATACCGGAAGCTTTGTGGACGTCGAACTGGTGCGCCGGGACTGACCCGCGTCAGTCGCGGGTGCCGGCCGCGACGTTGGTGATCAGGTATTCCTCGACCGGCCCGCGGCGCGCCGCGTTGCTGTTGATCATCCGTCTCGCCGGTACGCGCAAGGCGCGCAGGCCCGCAGCGCGCGCATCCGCGTTCCGATCGTAGAGCGCGGCGATTTCGTCGGCGGTCGAGTTGCTCAGCAGCACGTGACAGCCCCGCACTGCGAGCGCGATGACGATCCGCTGCAGGCGCAGCTGATCGTCGGCGGTGAAGCGCAGCGCCGTGTACGACGTGAAATTCGCCGTGCGACTCAGCGGGGCATACGGCGGATCAAAGTAGACGAAGTCGCCAGACTCCGCCAGGCTGAGCACCGATTCGAACGATCCCCAGACCAGCCGCAGCCGCGCGGCGGAGAACGCCTCCGCGACCCGCGCCAGCTTTTCGCGATCGGCGATCTTCGGCCGGTCGTACCGGCCCGCTGGCACGTTGAACGCGCCTCGCGCGTTCACCCGGAAGAGCCCGTTGAACCCCGTGCGATTCAGGTAGATGAGCATCGCCGCCAGCTGGGGCGTGTAAGCGATGCGGCCGTCGCCGCCGCGCAGGCGATCGCGAATGGGGTTGAACTGCTGGTCGCGGACCGCGTAGTACTGCGCCTGTCCACCGCTGGCGTGAGCGGCGGCCAGGACGTCGAGTTCGCCGGCGACGGCGTCCGGCTGCGTCCGTACGGTTTCGTAGCAGCCGATCAGATCGGCGTTCGAGTCGATCAGCACGACGTCGCAGTCGCGCAACCGGCCGGCGCCGTGCAAGTCGAAAAACACGGCGCCGCTGCCGAAGAACGGTTCGATGTACCGGTTGAACGACGGCGGGTAAAAGCGCCGCAGGTAGGGCAGTAGTTGCCGCTTGCCGCCCGCCCACTTCAGTAGCGGACGGATGGGGTAACCGGGTGATTTGGCAATCGGGGAATCGATCGGACGATCGGCGGCAATCCTCACAATCGATTACCAGATTACCCGATTACTCAACTGCCACTGATTCCTTCACGGTTTCCTGTCCGATACAGCGACGGCATTCGTATCGATACACTCCAACCACGCCGATAACCAGCGCGGTGGGCTTCGCCACTGATCACTCGTAAAACGCTGTCAAACAGAGCTTTAATACCGATTGGTTCGGCGGTTGGCACTTCTACGCGCTGTATCTGCCACCATTAATGGCAGTATCTTTATTGACACGGTTAGTCTGTAGTGTCATATTGAGTCGCTAATTGTCGCTATTGAGGCTCCTCAAGGCGGCAACCTTTGTCGCTTTGCTGTAAGTGACGGGGCGAAGCTGTATCCCCTCAGATTCACAAGAGACCAAGCATGGCAGACCCACTTATGTTGGCTGATGCGAGAGCCACCCGGTTCATCCGACCCGGGGATGGCGCGGTGGAGCTGGTTGGGCACTCGCCCGCGATCGCGCGCGTGCAGGAGCTAATCCGGCGTGGCGCCTCCCTCGACGGCGGTGCGCTCATCACCGCCGAACCAGGCGCCGGCGTAGAAGCCGTCGCCCGCGAACTGCATCTGCGCGGCCGTCCTGCCGCGTCCCCGTACATCGCCGTGGATTGTGACGCCGGTGATCCCGCCAGCGTCGACCGCCTGCTGTTCGGGCACCTGCCGGCGGCCGCGCCAACGGATCTGGAATCCGTGGGCGCCGACAGCTGCATCGCCACCGCGCGCGGCGGCACGTTGTATCTGCACAACGTCACCGAACTCCGGGCGTCCGCACAGGCGCAGCTGGCGCGAATCGCGCGTGACGGCGAGGTGCGGATTGACGGCGCGCCGGTCGCGACCGCGCTCCGCCTGGTTGCCAGCGCGCCACCCGGGATCGACGCCGACGTGCACGCACACCGTTTCCGCGGCGACTTGTATCGCCGGCTCTCGACGGTGCGCATCGATCTCCCGCCGCTGCGCGATCGTCTCGACGATGTGCCGGCGCTGGCGGCGCGTCTGCTCGAAGACACGTGCATGGCTGAGGGGCGTCCCCCGCGCACGTTCACCCAGGCCGCGCTTGCGCTGGTCGGCGCGCTGACCTGGCCGGGCAATCTCGCCGAACTCCGCAGCGCCGTCGAGCGCGTCGTCGCGGAGGTGGTCGAAGATGTCATTCAGATCGAACACATCCTGCCGGCGCTCCAACTGCACCGCGCGCACGCGCCGTTCGTGCCGACCGGCAACCTGCGGGAAGCGCGCCTGCGGTTCGAGCGCGACTACATCGCGTCGGTGCTCCAGCATCACGACTGGCGCATGGCGCCCGCCGCCCAGGCCCTCGGTATTCAACGTCCAAATCTCTACAGGAAGGCTCGACAGCTTGGGATTCCGCTCGTGCGGATGTCCGAGTCGTAAGGAAACGACAATCATGCGTACGAACACATTACTGACCGCCGTCGCCCTCGTGATCCTCTCCTGCGGCGCGAGCATCGCGCAGACGCCGCAGAAACCTCAGACGCCGCCTGCGCCCGTGCAACCGCCGGTGCCCGGCGCACCCTACAAACCCGAGTTCGACATTCCGGCGCCGGAAGGGCCTGGCGGCGCCGGGCCCAAAAAGGATGGTCCGGCCGTCCCGGGCGAGGGCTACGTCATCGGCCCGCAGGACAACCTGTCAATCACCGTGTTGGACGAACCCAACCTGACGTCGAAGTATCGCGTCGACACCGACGGCACGATCACGATGGACTATCTCAATCGCGTGCCGCTCGCGGGCCTGTCGCTGCAGGAAGCGCAGGAAAAGATCACGATGCTGCTGAAGAAGGACTACATCAAGAATCCGCAGGTGCGGGTCGAGGTGGCCGAGTACAAGGCGCGCAGCGTGCTGATCACGGGAGAGGTTCGCACCCAGGGAAAAGTGACGCTCCCCGGCACGACGATGGGGCTGCTCGAAGCGCTGGCGCTGGCGGGATCGGCGAACGCGAATGCCAGCAACGAAGTGCTGGTGATGCATCAACCGAAGCCTGGCGAAAAAGCGCCGGAGCCGATCGTGGTTAATCGCAAGGAGCTGGAGCTCGGCAAAGCCGGTCGCGACATCACGCTGCAGGACGGCGACATCGTCAACGTGCCGATTGCGAAGCGGTTCTACATCTCGGGCTTCATCAAGAACCCCGGGTCGTTCGTGCTCGAGTCAGGTACGACGGTGGGTCAGGCGATCATCCTCGCGGGCGGCTTGTCCGATCGCGGATCGGATCGGCGCATCAAGGTCGGCCGGGTCGTGAACGGCAAGTCGATCGACGTGGATGTGAACATGGAGGACAAGGTCCTGCCCAACGACGAGATCAAGATCAAGGGCCGGTTCTTCTAGTGTGTGGGATTGCCGGTGTGGTGCGCCAAAATGGCGCGATCACGCCGGACCCGTCCGTGGCGCTCGGCGCCGCGCTCGCGCACCGCGGCCCCGATGGCCACGGGGTGTGGCGTTCGCCTGGACGGGACGTGCTGCTGGTGCATCGGCGGCTCGCGATCATCGATCCCGGGCCGTCCGGCGCGCAGCCGATGTCGACCGTTGATGGGCGCCACACGGTCGTGTTCAACGGCGAGGTCTACAACTACCGCGAGCTGCGGCGGTCGCTTGAAGCGCGTGGCGAACAATTCGCTACCGGGAGCGACACCGAAGTGCTGCTGCGGTTGCTGGCCTGTGACGGCCCCGCGGCGCTGGCGCAGGTGCGCGGCATGTTCGCGCTCGGCTGGTGGGATGCCGAGGCGCGCGCGCTCGTGCTGGCCCGCGATCGATTCGGCATCAAGCCGCTCTATGTCGCGGCCGGCGATCGCTCGATCGCCTTCGCGTCCGAGGTGCACGCGCTCGTCGCGTCCGGCCTGGTTGAACCGACGATTGATCCGGCCGGTGTGCTCGGCTTTCTCGCATGGGGTACGGTGCCTCCATCGCTCACCTGCGTCGCCGGCGTGGAGAGTGTGCCGCCGGGTTCGTGGATGCGCTGGTCGCAGGACGGCGGTCGCGTGCAACAACCGTTCGCGGACATTGCCGGCGTCTATGCGCGACCGATGTCAGGTTGCACGGAAGGGGAGCTCCGCGAGCGCGTCGGCAGGGCGGTGCAGCAGAGTGTGGCCGCGCATCTGGTGGCGGACGTGCCGGTCGGCATCTTTCTGTCCGGCGGGATCGACTCCTCGGCGATCCTCTCGGCCGCCGTCGAAGCCGGCGTGTCGGGTCTCAATACCTACACCGTGCGCTTCGACGATCGGTCGTCCGAGCACGAGTACGCCAGACGTGTCGCGTCGGCATTCGGGGCGACGCATCACGAACTCGTGCTGGATCCGTCGCGCATCGCGGCGGACTTGCCGCGCATTCTCGCCAGGCTCGATCAGCCCACCCTTGACGCCGTGAATGCGTACTACGTCTCGGCGGCGGTGGCCGAGACAGGGATCAAGGCCGTGTTGTCGGGAACCGGTGGCGACGAACTGTTTGGCGGCTATCCGTCGTTCCGCCGGCTGCCGACGGCGTTGCGCATGAAGCGACGCCTGCAGCCGTTCGTTCCTGCCATCGGACCGGCGGTGTCCGCGGTGCTTCCCGAGCGGCTCACTCCGCGCTGGCAACACTTCATGGCAGAAAACGGCCGTCCCGATGCCGCGTATCGCGCCCAGCGTGGCCTGTTCATGCCGGCCGAGGTCGAGCAGATCGCCGGCCCGGCGCTGCGCGATCGTTGGGTGCCGACGGCCGAACGCGTGGCGGCTGCGGAGTCGGCGCTGTTTGCCGGCGCCTCGAACACACTCGAAGGCGACGTCGCGCGCCTGGAGACGCGCGTTTATCTCGGCTCGCAATTGCTCCGTGATCTCGATGCGATGTCGATGGCCCATGCGCTCGAAGTCCGCGTGCCGTTTGTCGATCACGTGCTGCTCGACGCCGTCTGGCCGGATCTGGGCGCGCATCCGTCGTTGATGCGCAACAAGCGCCTCCTGCACGAGACGCTGGCACGGCCGCTGCCGCGTGAAGCGATCGATCGTCCGAAGCAGGGGTTCACGCTGCCGTTCGCGACGTGGATCGGGGGTGAGCTGCAGCCGTTTGTCCGATCGGGCATGGCGCATTTGGTCGACACGGGATGGATTGCGCCCGGCGTACCGGACGCGACCTGGCGCGCGTGGCAACGAGGCGCGGTGCACTGGAGCCGTCCGTGGGCGCTCGGCGTGCTCGGGGAATTCCTGAGGCAGATGTGACCGTCCCGAGCGGAGACACCGCCGCGCTGTCGTCGTTCCGTCACCGCCACGACTACGAGGAGGCGACCGGGCGCGACCGGTGGACGGTCCGCGTGGTGAAGGCCTGGGTGCGCGCCACGCTTCCGCCGCTGCTCGCGACCG
>JANYHS010000040.1 GCA_025358945.1 Acidobacteriota bacterium | reverse complement strand
AACGGGCCCGCGTGCGATGGTTCCTCTCGGCCGAGCCGTCGGATCTGCCATTCGCGCCGGAGCCGGGCGTGCGCACAACCCACCGGTCGATCACGGTCGACGGCCAGGAGGTGGAGTTCAGCGACGGCTTCACCGACCTCCATACGCGGGTGTATGAGGGAGTACTCTCGGGCCGTGGATTCGGCATCGCCGACGCGCGGCCATCCATCACGCTGTCGTCGCGCATTCGAACGACGCCGGTGACCTCTGATCCGGAACGCCGTCATCCGCTGCTGACGAGGTCTCGCTGATCCATGCCTTACGGGGACAACCAGTTGGAGCGCGAGGCGTTTCTCCAGGGAGTGGAGAGCCGTCAGCAGGAACTGGCGTTCCCCGCGCAGGTCGTCATCGAAACGACCGCGGCCTGTAACCTGTCGTGCTCGCACTGTGGCCACGGCGTTATGCGGCGCCCCAAGGGCCACATGAGCATGTCGCTTTACCGGAAGCTCGTGGATGAAATCGCCGAGGTGTCGCCAAACACCGAAGTGTGGCCGACCTTCTACGGGGAAGCGTTCGTCCTCGACTACCGGCTGTTCTACATGCTCGAGTACGCCAAGAAACGCGGGTTGACGAATCTGGTACTCAACACGAATGGCACGCGCTTCGACGCGGAAGTGGCCGAGTGGATCATCGACTCCGGCCTCGACGTGATCATGTTCAGCCTCGACGGGTTCTCGGCTCCCGTCTTCGAGAGCATCCGCGTCGGCGCGAACCGTGATGAGGTGTTCGCGAACGTCGAACGGCTGCTCGCGATCAAGGCGCGGCGCGGTTCCGCGACGCCGAAGGTCGAAGTGCAGTACTCGGTGATGGATCAGAACGAGCACGAAGTGGAGGCGTTCCGCGCCCACTGGCTGGCCCGTGGCGCACACGTGAAGATCCGCGAGAAGTTCTCCTGGACCGGGATTGTTGAGGCGGCGAACCTGAACCCGAACGTCAAGCGGATCGCGTGTCCATGGGCACTGCGCACCTGCGCCATTCACTGGAACGGCGACATGGTGGCGTGCGCGGTGGACTACGAGGGACAGTTCGTCGCCGGGAACCTGCTGGATCGATCCATCGCCGACGTCTGGCGCACCGATCATCGCAGGCTGCGCGAGCAGCACAGAGCGCACGACTTCGCGCACCTGCCGGCGCCCTGTCGAAACTGTCTGGACTGGCAGGTCGCGGGCGGCGCCACGCATCATGCGCCGGACGAAGGGCTCGGTCCGGCGTGAGCACATCTGCACTCACACGCACGACGCCTCCCGGCATCATCGTCGAATGCCGCGGAGGTGCGCTCGCGCGCGCGAAAGGCGGGACTCCCGCGCCGGATGATCAGGGCGATCTCGAGATGGCGCTCTGGAAAAGGCTGATCGATGACGCGACGGCGCGCGATCGCGCCACGCCCGTGACGGCGGTGTTCTTCGGCGGAGCCAATCTGATTACCGGCTACCGCCTGTATTACCTGCTCCGTTACGCGAAGCGCGCCGGGCTGAGCGACGTCACGCTGCTGACGGATGGCGGCTTCTGGATCGACGAAGCGACCGCCTGGCTGATGGAGAGCGACGTCGATCGCATCGCGGTGGTCACCGCAGGCGCGGCTGCGGGGATCGAGGATCGGATCGCGAGTCTCGAATCGGCACGCGAAGCAGCGGGGCGTTTGCGGCCGGGGGTCGTCCGCGTGTCATCTGGCGATGTTTACGGCGGTCGCACGATCAATTGGCGTGGTGAGGAGTCCTGACGTGGCGGCATTTTCCGCGCATGAGTCCTGTTACATCGACGAGGGGTGCGTCATCGGGGACGACACGAAGATCTGGCACTTCACGCACGTCATGTCGCGCGCGCGGATCGGCGCGCGCTGCAACATCGGCCAGAACGTCGTCATCTCTCCCGATGTTGTCATCGGCGATAACGTGAAGATTCAGAACAACGTGTCGGTCTACACCGGCGTCGTCCTCGAAGACGATGTGTTCTGCGGGCCGTCGATGGTGTTTACCAACGTCATCAATCCGCGCAGCCACGTGTCGCGCAAGGACGAGTACCGCCAGACACTGGTGAAGCGCGGCGCCAGTCTCGGCGCGAACTCCACCATCGTCTGCGGTCACACCGTGGGCGCGTACGCGTTTGTCG
>JANYHS010000038.1 GCA_025358945.1 Acidobacteriota bacterium | reverse complement strand
GTGTCGCTCGACGAGATCGCGCTGGACCTGCAGCACGCGGTGGTGGCGGTGGAAGATCGCCGGTTCTACTACCACCCGGGCATCGATCCGATTGGCCTCAGCCGCGCGGTGGTGCAGGACATCCGGCACGGCGGCCGAGTGGAAGGCGGCAGCACGCTGACGCAGCAGCTGGCGCGCACGATCTTCCTTTCGAACGTGCGCACCTTCGGCCGGAAGATCAAGGAAGCCGGCATCGCGGTGCTGCTCGAAGCGCAGCTGTCCAAGAAGCAGATCCTCGAGCTCTACCTGAACCGCGTGTACTTGAGCGCCGGCGTCTACGGCGTCGAGACGATGACCGCGCACCTGTTCCGGAAGTCGGCGACGGCCGTCACGCTCCCGGAAGCCGCGTTCATCGCGGGACTCATTCGCGCACCGTCGGCGTTGTCGCCGTGGTCGAACTACGATGGCGCGCTCGAGCGGAGTCATCTGGTGCTGTCGCAGATGCGCGGTCAGGGCATGATCACTGCGGCGCAGGAAAGCGCCGCGCGGCTCGTGCGGCCCCGCATCCGGCAATACCGCCAGCCGAACGACGTTCGCGCCGGGTTCGCGAAGGAATTCCTCCGGCAGCAGTTTCGCAACGAGTTTGGTGGCGACAACCCGCCCGACTGGCAGGTGCATACCGCGTTTCTTCCAGCGGTTCAGGATGCCGCGGAGCGCGCCGTTGCCGCGGGTCTCGATCGCCTGCATCGTCCTGGTCTGGAGGCGGCGCTCGTGGCGATCGATCCCGCGACGGGCGACGTGCTGGCGATGGTCGGCGGCGCCAACTACGCGCGGAGCACCTACAACCGCGCCGTGCGCAGCAAGCGGCAGCCGGGGTCCGCGTTCAAGCCCCTGGTCTACGCCGCGGCATTGGCGCACGGATACTCGCCCGTATCGGTGCTGACCAATCTTCGGCACGTCACGGCGCCGGGTGATCCCGAATGGAGTCCGCGCAGCGAAGGCGAGCAGCCCGACGCGCTGACGTTACGCGCCGCGCTGCTCGAGTCGAACAATCCGGCGGCGGCGGATCTGCAGCAGTTGGTGGGATCCAAAGCCGTATTGAAATTGGCCGGCGACGCGGGATTGAGTGGCCTGCCCGATGTGCCGTCGCTCGCGCTCGGCGCCGGCATCGTATCGCCGCTCGATCTGACCACCGCGTACACGATGTTTCCGGGTCAGGGTCAGGTGGCGCGGCCGCGCGGCATCATCTCGGTGTTCGACTCCGGCGGCCGTCAGGTATTCGATCGGCCCGTGGAACGCGAGCAGTTGATCAGTCCTGCCGTCGCGTTTCAGATGACCAGCATGCTGCGCGACGTGATCGAGCGCGGCACCGGCGCGTCCGCCCGCGCGCTCGGCGTCCGCGGTGCGGTGGCGGGGAAGACCGGCACGACCGACGACTATCACGACGCGTGGTTCGTCGGCTATTCATCGTCGGTCGTGGTGGGCGTCTGGGTGGGCTTCGATCAGCCCGCGCCGATCGGCCGCGACGCGTACGGCGCGCGCGTGGCGCTGCCGATCTGGGCCGATTTCATGACGCGGACGGCGAAGCAGTTAACCGCTGCGGAATTCCCGGCGCCGCCTGGCGTGCATGCGGAACAGTTGTGCAGCGTGTCGTATCTGGCGCCGGTGGAAGGCTGCCCGCTCTACAGCGAGTACTTCAAGGACGGCGACACCGTGCCGTCGGAATTGTGTCCGGTCCATCGCGGTTCGTTGAAGGAACGCACACAACGAGCGGTCGGCGGCTTCTTTCGCGGGCTTGGCGGTAAGATTGCCGGCATCTTCCGTCGCTGACGGCTGACCGAGCTCAATGGCCCCGCCATTCCGCCTCCTTGTTGTAGACGATGCGCCGGAACATGCGCGGATGGTGGCGGAGTTCATCCGCTCAGGCGAGACGTGGGCGGGGGCCGAGATCGACATCGCCGCGTCCTATCGCGAGGCGCTCGCCGCGTTTGACGCGCAGTCGTACGACATCGCGTTCTTCGACTACTGGCTCGACGCCAAGGATGGCCTCAGCCTGCTGCGTGAGGTCCGCCAGCGCGGCGTGCTGACGCCGGTCATCGTGCTCACGAGCCGGGGTGCGGAGGACGTCGCCGTCGAGGCGATGAAAGCCGGCGCTGCCGACTATCTCAGCAAAACGCACCTAACAGTCGAGTCGCTCGAGCGCACGATTCGCCACG
>JANYHS010000357.1 GCA_025358945.1 Acidobacteriota bacterium | reverse complement strand
ATTCAGATCCTCGCGCACGCTGTGTTCGAGCTGCGCCATGTCAATGACGTTTTCTTTTTTCGCGACGCCGATGCGAGCGCAAAAATCGCGGATCGATTCCGGCGTGTAACCGCGACGCCGGAGTCCGCTGATCGTCGGCATGCGCGGATCGTTCCAGCCGGTGACGTGACCCTGCTGCACGAGCTGCAGCAGCTTGCGCTTGCTCATCACCGTGTAGTTCAGGTTCAGGCGGGCGAACTCGTACTGATGCGGCTTGTCGCCGGCGATCAGGCTGCCGACCAGCCAGTCGTACAGCGGGCGGTGATCCTCGAACTCCAGCGTGCAGATCGAGTGGGTGATCGATTCGATCGCATCCGACAACGGGTGCGCGTAGTCGTACATCGGGTAGATGCACCAGGTGTCGCCGGTCCGGTGATGCGTCGCGTGGCGGATCCGGTACAGCGTCGGGTCGCGCATGTTGAAATTCGGCGACGCCATGTCGATCTTCGCGCGCAGCACGTGCGTGCCATCGGGGAATTCGTCGGCGCGCATGCGCGCGAACAGATCGAGGTTCTCCTCGACCGATCGATCGCGGTACGGACTGTTCCTGCCGGGCTCGGTCAGCGTTCCGCGGTGCGCGCGGATCTCGTCGGCGGTGAGACTGTCGACGTAGGCCTTGCCCTGCCTGATCAGTTCGACGGCCAGCTGATAGAGCCGCTCGAAATAGTCCGACGCGTACAGCTCTGCACTCCACGTGAAGCCGAGCCACGCGACGTCTTCCTTGATTGCGTCGACGTACTCGACGTCTTCCTTCGCCGGGTTGGTGTCGTCGAAGCGCAGGTTGCAGGCGCCGCCGCGCTCCTCGGCGATGCCGAAGTTCAGGCAGATCGATTTCGCGTGACCGATGTGCAGGTAGCCGTTCGGCTCCGGCGGAAACCGGGTGGCGACGCGGCCGCCGTGTTTCCCCGTCGCCAGATCCTGGTCAACGATCGCGCGAATGAAATCGACGGTCGCCCCTTCGCCGGGCTTCGGCGGAGCCGATCCGTAGTCGTCGGTCATGGTGGTGCGACTATTCTAGTGCGTGGTCCGGCTGCGGGTGAAGAACCGGAACAACAGCCACGCGTCGATCGTCACGACCAGCGCCATGACGCCGTACGCCGCGCCGCTGTCGACCAGGTGCAGATCGCGCAGCAGTGTCGAGAGCCCGAACGAAACGATCCACGCGTCGAAACTCATACAGATGCGGCGGAACGTCTCCGGCGGCAGATGCCGGATGAGGACCGCGCCCAGCGGCACGCCGACCAGCACGCCAGGGAGAATCGCCGGGATCAGCGTGAAGCTCTCGCCGATGAACAGTCCGGCGGCCGCGTACGCGATGGCGGTCATCGACGCTTCGGCGAGGCGGACCAGCGCGAGCGCCGCGCGAAACTCCTGTTTCGAGAAGCCCTGATTGTTCAGCGCCACCGCCAGCGGCGGACCCGAAATCGTCGTCACCGCATAGAGGAGGCCGACGCCGCCGCCGAGCACCATCCCTGCGGCCCGCTCGTTGCGCACCGGCCTGCGCAAACCGGCGGCCTGCACCAGGATCAGCGGCAGCAACGCCGCGTAGGTGCCAAGCTTCAGCCATCCGGGATGCACGCGCGACACGATCAGCGTGCCGATGATCACGCCAGGTATCAGGCCAACCACGACCCATCGGACTCGGCTCTGGACCAGCGGCACGGCGGCGCGATTCACCCACAGCGCCCAGCCGTTGAGCACCACCTCGATGAGAACCAGCGCCGGGTTCAGGACACGGTTGGTCAGGAACAACAGCGCGAGCGGGACGGTGATGGACGAGAATCCGTACCCGAGCGCGCCGTTGACCACGGCCGCTCCAAGGGTGATGACCACGAGCGCGAGAAGATGTGGCATGCTGTAACGGCTATCTCACGCGCGGCATACATTCTGACCAGGGGGAGTACGTATGGCGATTCGACTGGGTGACGTGGTGCCGGATTTCTCGGCGGAAACGACCGAAGGGCACATCGATTTTCATGCGTGGAAAGACGGCAAGTGGGCGGTGCTGTTCTCGCATCCCCGTGATTTCACGCCGGTCTGCACGACGGAACTGGGCGCCGTCGCGAAGCTGAAGCCGGAATTCGACAAGCGGAACACGGTGGTCGTCGGGTTGAGCGTGGATCCGATCGATTCCCACGCGCGCTGGGCCCAGGACATCAAGGATGTGACCGGGCAGACGCTGAACTTCCCCCTGATCGGCGACCCGGACAAGAGCATCGCGAACGCGTACGACATGATCCACCCCAACGCGAGCGATACAGCCACCGTGCGGTCGGTCTTCGTCATCGGACCCGACAACAAGCTGAAACTGACGCTCACCTATCCTGCCAGCACCGGACGCAACTTCCTGGAAATCCTGCGCGTCATCGATTCGCTGCAGCTCACGGCGAAGCACAAAGTGGCGACGCCGGCGGATTGGAAAAACGGCGACGACGTCATCATCGTGCCGGCCGTGAGCGACGAAGACGCGCGCAAGCTGTACCCCGACTACGTAACGAAGAAACCGTACCTGCGCGTGACCAAACAGCCGTCGTAATCATGGCCACAGTGTAACCAATCGATCGAGCGTCAGCTCACCGGCGTGCGCCACTGTGAGGTGAGCCGCGCTCAGGTCGTGGCGCTCGGTCAACCAATGCGGGATCGCGATCGCCTTCATCCCGGCCGCGCGCGCAGCCGTGAGGCCCGGACCGGAATCCTCGATCGCGACCGATCGCGCAGGATCGACACCGAGCCGCCGCGCCGCCTCGAGGTAGACGTCAGGCGACGGCTTGCGGTGCGCGACTTCGTCACCGGTCACCACGGCGCCGAACATCGGCCTGATCCCGAGACGCTCGACCGCACCCACCACCCACCGCGCAGGCGCAGACGAGGCGATGGCCGTCGGCACACCCGCTTCGTTCAGCAGCATCAGCAGGTCGAGGACGCCGCGCATCGGGACTGTGGGGACCACGTCCTCGAAGATCCGTTTGCGCTCGGCGAAATACTCGTCGCGCGGCGGCACAACACGCGCCTGCACCGAGAGCCGCCGGAACCACTGCTCGTCGTGTCCTTCGCTCCAGGCGCCGATTACACCGCACCACTCGTCCACCGTCAGCGTGACGCCGCATTGCTCGTAGATCCGCCGGTGAGATTCGTACTCAGGGGTCTCGCTGTCGAGGACGATGCCGTCGAAGTCGAAGATCACCGCAGCCGGGCAAGACACCACAGAATCTTAACCCTGCGGGGCTGGCGACGCGGTTCGCGTCATCCGCGTCTATCTGCGGGGGGGGTCAGTAGTCGATCAGTAGTCGATCAGCAGGCGGGCGGCGCGCTCGATCTGTGCGTCGCTCGGCAAATAGAAACCCTCCAGTGATGGCGAGTACGGCACCGGCGTGTCCAGCGCGCCGATGATGCGCACGGGCGCGTCGAGCGCTTCAAACGCTTCCTCCTGGATGATCGCGGCGAGGCTTTCGCCGATGCCGCCGGTCCGCGAGTCCTCGTGGATGATCAGCACCTTGTGGCAGCGCCGCGCCATCTGCAGCAGCGCGTCCCGGTCGAGCGGAACCAGTGTGCGCAGGTCGAGGACGCTGGCCTCGATGCCATCGGCCGCGAGCGTCTCCGCCACGCGCATGGCGACATGCACGAACGCGCCGTAGGAAATGATCGCCAGATGATCGCCGGCGCGCCGCAGCGCCGCCTTGCCCAGCGGAATGGGCATCGGCGCTGCTTCGTCCAGCACCTGCTTGATGCGCGGGTCGCGATAGAGATTGATGTGCTCGTAGTAGAGGACCGGATCGGGGTCGAGCACTGCCGACGCCATCAGCGCGCGCGCGTCGTAGGGCGTGGACGGCACGACGATCTTCAGCCCCGCGGTGCGATAGAACCACGCTTCCGTGTTCTGCGAGTGATACGGCCCCGCGTGGCGGAGCCCGCCCCACGGCATCCGCACCACCATCGGCACTTCCCCGCCCCACCGGTAGCGATTCTTCGCCGCGTTGTTCACGAGCTGATTGAAGCCGGTGGCGACGAAGTCGTTGAACTGCATTTCACCAATCGGCCGCTGGCCGGCGAGCGCCGCGCCGACGCATACCCCGAGCACGGCGCCTTCGGCGATCGGCGAGTTGATGATGCGGTCGCCGAATTCCTTCAGCAGCGGCCGCAGGAGCAGGAACGCGTTGCCGTACTGGCCACCGACGTCCTCGCCGTAGACGAACACACGCGGATCGGCGCGCAGCGCATCGCCGACGCCGAGCATGACGGCGTCGAGGAACGTGCGGCCCTTGGGGTCGAACGGCGGCGCGTCCTCGACACGGCCGGACAAAACCGCTGAGGGCGCTGCTAAACGTATCGCCGGGTCGAGCACCTCGATGTGGACGCGCGGCTGTTCATTCTTGAACACGCCGATGCCGGCCTGCGCAGGCTCGGGCCACGGCGCGTCAATGATGGCGCGCGCTTCCTGTTCGACGATCGTCTCGGCGTCGTGCTTGAACCGGTCGAGATCGCCCGGCTCGAGGATTCCGTCCGCAGTCAGCTTCGCGGCGTAGAGCCCAATCGGATCGCGGGCGGCCCAGTACTCGTAGAGTTCGCGGTTGGCGTAGCCCGGCTCGGCCAGCGGCGGAATCTCCCACGACGTCTGCGGATCGCGGCCGAGATACAGCATGTCGTCGTGATGCGCGTGGCCACACAGCCGCATCGCCACCAACTCGATGAGCGTGGGGCCGAGACCGGCGCGCGCACGCTCCGCCGCCCAGCCGAAGGCTCCTGCAATCGCCTCGGGATCGGTGCCGTCGAGCGTGATGCCGGGCACGCCATAGCCAGCCGCCTTGTCGGCAAACGTGCGGACGGCCGACTGATCCGCCACCGGCGTGGACAACGCGGTCTGGTTGTTCTGCACGCAGAAAATCGCCGGCAGCCGCCTCGCCGCGCACAGATTAATCGCTTCGTGCCACTCACCGAGCGAGGATCCGCCTTCGCCGATGAACGACACGGCGACCCGTTGCGATCCTTCGCGCGAAAATGCCATCGCCATACCGGCCAGCGTCAGCGTGGCGATCGTCAGCGGCGACGCGGGCAGCAGGATGCCCCAGTCCAGGTCGCCGTAGCCGAAGTCTTTCCCGTCGGTCGGGGCACCAGCCTTCCCCATCTGCGAGTTCAGCACCATGCGCACGGTGGCCGGTTCTGGACGCATCGCGAACGTGACGCCGAGATCGCGGATCATCGGCCCGATGACGTCGCCGGTCCAGGTGAAACGCTCGGCTGAAGCCTTCGCGCTACCCGGAGCGGCGACGCGGTATTTCGGGCCGCGCCGGAGCCGCATCCCGGCGCCGTAGATCGCTTCCTGGCCGAGCGATCGGAAACCCTTCCCCTGGACCGTCGTCGCGCCGAAATGGACCTCGCCGCCGAGGAAGAACGTCTTGAGGCGGTTGTCGGTGGCGCGCGTGAGCAGCATGCCGCGCAGGATCTCGAGGCGCTCGTCGCGGGTCAGCGATGCGGCGATCGCCGCGCGACGCAGGAAGCCGTCGCAGGCGTCGATCAACTCGGCTTGTGCGTGACCGAGACGCGTGGCGGCGGTCGTCCTCGGTGTCGTGTCCGGCAGCCCGTGCGGGACGGTGTGCGACTGCAGCCGCTTCTTCAGCTCGCGCTGCAGCGCGGGGCGCGCGGCTTCGATCGCGGCTTCGCCCTTCAATTCGCGGCCGCCAGTCGCCTTCTCGAACGCGTCCAGCGCATCGTGCAGCGCGAACGGATGGCGTTCAGCGACGAACGCGCCGAAGCGGCTCGCCAGTCCGATCAGCTTGTCGAGCGCAGGAGGCTTCGCCATGGAGAGTCGATCGTATCAAAGGACGACGAATAACGGGCCACAGAGCCACAGAGACACAGAGATCAGGAACGCAAAGACCGCAAAGGACGCGAAGGACCGAAGCGCGCTCACCGTTCGGCGGACAGCCTGCTCTTGCAGGCCGATGTGCGGGGCCGGATCGCGGCGAAACGTGAGCCCTCCACGCGCAGCCAGCTCACGTTTCGTCGCGACTCCGGTCCCGTCGCCGCCAAGCGGCGCCGCCGAATTTCTTAGCGCGCCTCTGTGGCTCTGTGACTCTGTGGCGCGCTAATTCCGGTGAATGACGCCCGAGCGCTCGATCCGTAACTGCTCTCCCGTCTGCAGTGCCGCGAAGTCCGCCGGCTCCAGGGCGATCACGGGAAACGATTTGCCGTACATGACGTCAGCGACGATCGACGCCAGCGCGAAGAACGCGTCGGCCCCCGTCGTCAGAATCGCCGCCGGCGCCGTGCCCGCCCTCACCGACTCCAGCAGCACCGCCGTCGTCGTCGAAGATCCCTTGCTGAACGGTACGGCGAGGATGCGTCCGCCGGCGCGGACGCCGGCCAGCGGATGGTGCTTGTCGATGATCTCGCCAGTGTGGAAATCGTAGCCACCCCAGAACGAGAGCGCATCGTGCGTGACCAGCGCTTCGCCCACGGCTTCCCCGGCGACGATGACGCGTCCCGTGATCATGCGCTCTGCCATAGCGACTCGTCGCGGACCACACGGCCCTCGATGGCTGAGCGCACGCAGTCGGCGAGGCTGCCGAAGGTGACGCGCGTGTTGAGCAGGCTCGGCGCGTAGTACGCGTACTTCGCCGAATTGGTCATCAGCGTCTTGATCTCGGGCGGCAGCATCGGCGACGCGAGGATACAGGTGTCGAGAGTGATCTGCGCGCCGAACGACACAATCGGCTTGAGGACGCCGGTCTCGTGCGCGCGTTCCTTCATCAGCCGGCTCGAGGTGATCAGGAATTTCACCCGCGGGTGCGTATGCTGACCCGCGACGAGCGGCGCCAGCAGGCTGAACTCGGCGAGGGAGAAATGGGGGCTGCCGAGAATTACCATGTCCAGTTCGCGCCCATCCGCTGTCGTCAGCTCGCGACGGGCGGCGCGGAGATCGGCAACGGTGATTTCGATCGCTGTTGTGGCGCAAGACTTCAGTCTTGCGGCCCCTCTTGCGTCGGTGTGAAATGCGGCTTCGAGCGTCGGCGCTTCCGGCGTGATCCCGACCATGTGAAACAACGCGACCCGGCCGGACGACGCGGCCGCCGCCGCGAACGCCTTCAGCTGATCCTCGGCCGGCGACACAACGATGCCGTCGATCACCGGGATGTTCTCGTCCGAGAGCTTGCCAACCAGATGCCCGAGCACGGCGAAGAATTGATCGTCCTGCTGCAGCGCCAGCGGCACGTCAACCAGACGCAGCAACAATTGACCGCCGCGGTTCCTGGTCAGATGCAGACCCACCGCCGGCACGCGGCCGGTGATCGCGCAGCAGATGTCGAGTAAATCCGGATAGCGCTCGGTGCGTGCACCGATCACCGAATTGGCGAAGCTGATCGCATTCGACTCGCCCCACGCGATCTGCTGGCCGAACACCGGGCGCATGTGCGTCTGATACGGCGCGCACGTCCACGTCGGCACGGCGCCCATCCGCTCGTAGGCCAGCATCTGCCGCGCGGCCTTCGCGGCCCACTCGGGCTGGACCGCCCAGGCCTTCCAGCCGCATTCGTCCACGCCGCTGACGTTCAGGCTCGTCGGCACGGCGACCTTCGCCCCGAGGGACGCCAGACGCTCGGCGAACTCCAGCGTCGCGTCGCCGAGGTAGATGGTGCTGTCGATGTGCGCCTGCGAGATGTCCATCAGCTCGGAGGCACCGTACACGTCCGCCATCCGCACGAGGATCGACATCGCCAGCTGCGGTGCCGGGCCGTGCGCGCCATCGAGCATCGCGCGATCGCGATCGCGATCGGTCAGGTGAAGCATTGAACAGTCAGCGGACGCCGGTCATCGCGTACAGATCGGAGAAGCCGAGGCCGTAGCCGTACGCGTACGTCCGGCCGTCGGGCGTAATGACCGGCAGGGCCGGCCGCACGCCGACGATGGCCGGGGCGCGCAGTTCGCGCCAGAGGGTGCGCCTGCCCGTGAAGGGGTCGAGCTTGTCGATTCGCAGCAAGGTCGCCGGGCCGTTGGCGACGTACAGCTGGCCGTCGTCTGTCCAGCCTCGCACGGAATCTCCCGGCTGGGCGCCCTGAATCGGCTTCAACGCACCGCCCTCGACTGGCGCCATCGCCGGACCGGCCGGCGACGCGACCGCGATCCAGCGCTGGTCTGGCGAGATCAGCACGCCGTTGACGCCCTCGGCGGTAACTGCGCGGGGGGCGCCGCCATCCAGCGTCTGGATGTAGGTCCGGGATCGCTGACTCTTCGGTTCGCGCGCGATGTACACGACCCGTTTACCGTCGGCAAAGAACCGTGCGCCATTGGCTGCGCCCCAGCCGGGAGGACTGATTCTGCGGGCCTGCCCGGCGCCGACCGGCTGCAGCCAGAGCTCGTTTCCGCCCTCGACGAACCGCATCGACATCGTCCACGCCTTGTCGTCCGAGATCGCCACACCGTATCCCGAACCGACTTCGATCGCCGGCGAGCCGTCGACGTTCCGCACGTACGTGCGGTAGCCGCCCGCAGCCCCGTTGCCTTCTTCGTCGAAGATGATCGTCTTTCCGTCGTTGGTGATCCCCCGCAGGTACGAATAGTCGAGCCACGACACATCGCGCTGCGACTCTCCGTTGTCGGACACCACGACGATGCCCCGGCGGGTGTCGCCTTCACCGAGCAGGACCCGGCCGTCCGCGGCGACGTCGCGGACGAACAGTCTCCCGGGCATGTTCAGCAGCGCGCGGCTCCGGCCTTTGAGGTCCAGCCCGAGCATGCTCCCGTCCATCAGCGGCGACGTCAGCCAGATCTCGTCGCCTGCGGGGCTCCACGCGAGGCCGCGCTGGCTGTCGCGCAGCGGTCCCCTGGCGACCTTCTCGCCGGTCGCGCGCAGAATCACCGCGTTGCCGCGATCGTCGGACGCGTTGGCGTGATCAATGAACGCGAGATGTCTGCCGTCTGGCGAAAATCGCAGGCCGGTCAGCATCGCGTTCTTGAACAGGACGGTGCCGATCGGGTACTCCAGTTGGGAAATTCGCTGGTCCGGCAGATAGCGCACGATGGCCAGCGACTTGCCGTCCGGCGCGTAGTCGGCCGCAGCCACGTTCTCGATTTCCGCTTTCGGCGCACCACCGGCCATCGACCCGCGCGCGAGCGTGCCGGAGAGCATGAACGACGAATTGCCGACCGGACGAGGCGCCAGGGCAAGTGCCAGCTCCCCGGTCCTGGATACCGCCAACAACCTGGCGTTCTGGATGCCGAGGGACCGGCCCCCGCTCTGGTTGGCTGGGACGGTGAATACCTCCGACGGTGCGCCTTCCCACGACGCCGTGTAGACGATGTTCTGACCGTCGGCGGTGAAACGCGCGTTGTCCAGCTCACCGTGACGAAAGGTCACCTGATGAAAG
>JANYHS010000232.1 GCA_025358945.1 Acidobacteriota bacterium | reverse complement strand
CACGGACGACACGGACGACACGGACGTGGCGCACGGCTTTAGTCGTGCGATCCCCGTGCTCATCACCCAGCCGGGTGCGGCGCCCGATCAGCCGTGGTGGACACTGCGGGATCGCGAAGAAGAGCTGATCGCGATCGCCCGTCAGCTGAAGGCCGACCGCCGCCAGGGCGACGCCGTCCCGCTCGACCGCACCGCCATCGTCTACAAGAACCCGCTGCCGTATCTGTACGCGGCGGTGGAGATCTTCCGCAGCGCGGGGATTCCGTATCAGATGTCCGACGCGCTGCCGCTGGCGGCGGAGCCGACGTCGGCCGCGCTCGACCTGATCATTGACGCCGTCTCATCGCGTTTTTCCCGCGCCACATTGATCGCGCTGCTTCGCTCACCGCATTTCGTGTTTCACGGGGCCAATGACGCAGGGGTCGACCCATCTGTCGGCCCTGGGACCACGGTGACGCGCGAATCGGTCAGCGCGCTTGACCGCGCGTTGAGTGCGGCGCGGTATCTTGGCGAACTCGATCGCCTCGAGCGGCTGACAGCGGACTGGGGCACGGGCGCCTCGCGGCCGGCGATGGATGCGGCGGTTGCGATTGCGCAGGCGCTCGCGCCACTCACCGAGTCGCATCCCGCATCGATTCAGCTCGCGTGCCTTCAGGCGTTCTGGTCCACGCATGCGCGCCCGATCGCCGACGATGAACCGTGTGCACCGCGCGAACGCCGCGCCCGCGCCGCGATCGTGGACATGTTGCCGTCGCTGGCCGCAGTTCACGCCGCGCACGACGACCCAGACTGGACCATCGACGAACTCGGCATCGCCGTCCGGCGGTGGATCGAGGATCAAACGTTCGTGCCGGAGCAGGAACAGGACAACGGCGTCCACCTCCTCGATGATCAGGCCGTCCGCTACAGCGACTTCGACGATGTGGCGATCGTCGGCGTGGTGGACCGGGACTGGCCGGAGCGGCCACGGCGCAACATCTTCTATCCGCCCGCGCTGCTCAAGTCGTTGGGGTGGCCGTCAGAAAAGGATCGACGGGCGGCCGGCGACGCGCGGTTTCTGGATCTGCTGACCTCGGCCTCGCGTCGCACGCTGGTGTCGACGTTCACGCTCGACGAGGATGCGATCGTGTCGCGGTCGATGCAGCTCGACGAGATTCCGCGCGCCCGGCTCTCGACGATGGTCCGCGCGCCATTCGAGGACGCCCGTGTCTTTGCGGACGAGGCGCTGTCGCTGGATCCGATCACCGTCGATCCGTTTCAGGGTGACGCCCGAGCCTGGGCGGAGATGCGCACGTCGCGGACGCCCGCTGACGCCCCGGATTTCCACGGCATCGTGCGCGACATCCCTCCGCGCTCCTGGTCGGTCAGCGCCATCGAGACGTATCTCGATTGCCCCTTCAAGTTTTTCGCGCAGCACGTCCTGAAGATTGACGAGGAGCCGGAGGATCAGGAAGTGATGGATCCGCGGCGTCAGGGGCATTTCGTTCACGACGTGTTCGAGAAGTTCTTCGCCGCCTGGCAGAGCGCCGGGCATCGCGCGGTGACGCCAAAGAATCTTGACGCCGCGCGCGACATGTTCGCCGCCATTGTCGATCGGGCGCTGGCGCGTCTGCCGATGGCGGAAGCGGGGCTCGAACGGACGCGTCTGTTGGGATCGCCGGCGGCGGCCGGACTCGGCGAAGCCGTCCTTCGCATGGAGGCCGAGCGACCTCTTGCCGTCGTCGAGCGGCTGCTCGAACACAAACTGACCGGCGATTTCACGTTCGCCACGGCTGATGGTCCGCGGACGATCGCGCTGCGCGGCAAAGCCGATCGCCTTGACCTGCTCGAGGACGGCACGTTTCGCCTGATCGACTACAAGCTGGGCTGGCCGCCGCAGCGCGGACGGGCGCTGCAGTTGCCGATCTACAGCCTGTGCGCCGAGCAGCGGCTCGTCGGACACAAGGGCAAGAACTGGCAGCTGGGCGAAGCGGCCTACCTCGCGTTCAAGGGACAGAAACGTGTGGTGCCGCTGTTCTCGACGCCGGCGGATCGCGCGAAAGTGCTCGCGGAGGCGCAGCAACGGCTCGCCGATACGGTGGACGCCATCGAGCGCGGTGAATTCCCGCCGACGCCCGACGATGTGTGGCGCTGCGAGACGTGCAGCTTCGCGTCGGTATGCCGGAAGGATTACGTCGGCGATGTCTGAACTTCCTGACGAAAACGCGCGTCAGTACGCAGTGGATCCGACGCAGAACGTCGTCCTCGAGGCCTCGGCCGGCACCGGCAAGACGCGCGTGCTGGTCGAGCGCTACGTCAACCTGTTGCGCGCGGGCGTCGAGCCCGATCACATTCTCGCGATCACCTTCACGCGCAAAGCCGCCGCCGACATGCGGCAGCGCATCGTCGATCGGCTGAACGAGGCGAGCCGGCTGTCGCAGTTCGATGCGGCGCGATGGCGCGATCTGAAGGAACGGCTTGGCGACATCGCGGTGTCGACCATCGACGCTTTCTGCCTGCAGCTGCTGCGCGAGTTTCCGCTCGAGGCGGACGTCGATCCCGGGTTCGACCTCGCCGATAACACCGAAGTCCCGCGCCTGGTCAACGAATCGCTCGATCAGGCGCTGCGCATCTGCCGCGCCATGGCGCCAGACGATGACGACGTCGCGCTGGTGTTTGCGCAGCTCGGCGAACGGCGGTTGCGAAGCGGTATCGCGGCGCTACTCGATCGGCGTCTGGTGGCTCCCTACGCACTGCAGCGCTTTCTGCAGAAGGGCCCGCGTGACCTGACGGCCGCAACCGCGTGCCAGGCGTCGGCGGCCCGGCTCCGCCAACTGTTCGTCGGGGTCCGCGGCGGACTGGATGCATTTCTCGCCGATGGCCCGAGGCATCACCCGCAGTTCGCGATGCTGGCGGGCGACGTGGAGCAGTTGGTGGCGGACGCACGACTAAAGTCGCGCGCTACTTCGGACTCAGCCGTGGCGCACGTTACTTCGGACTCAGGCGTGGCGCGCGTTACTTCGGACTCAGGCGTGGCGCACGTTACTTCGGACTCAGGCGTGGCGCACGTTACTTCGGACTCAGGCGTGGCGCGCGTTACTTCGGACTCAGGCGTGGCGCACGACTTCAGTCGTGCGGATCGACAGTCGCAGGCCGCATTTCGGAATTTGATCGACCGTCTTCGCGCCTATTTCCTGACCCAGGACGGCAAGCCGCGCGGCGAGAAATTCATGGGGACCGGATTCAACGCGCACGACTGCGACTCGCCCGAGGCGTGGAGGCGTCATCGCGCAGCGGCAGCCCAGCTCGCGCCCGAGGTGCATGAGGCGATCAAGGCCTTCCGTCGCGATCTCAACGCGGTGATGTCCCGCGGCGTCTGGCGGATCTTCGCCGTCGCGATGCAGCGCTACCAGCACACGCTTGAATCGCACGCCCTGCTCGATTTTTCCGGCGTCCTCGAGCGTGCCGTCCGGTTGCTGAAGGACATGGACGAGTTTGCCGAAAGCCGCCTGCGTCTCGAAGCGCGCCATCGTCACCTGCTGGTGGACGAGTTTCAGGATACGAGCCGCGCGCAGTGGGACCTCGTCCGGCAGCTGGTGAACAGCTGGGGTGAAGGGTTCGGTGTGGCGGCCGCGGCGATTCCGCCGTCGATCTTCATCGTCGGCGATCGGAAGCAGTCGATCTATGGATTCCGTGACGCGGACGTCGCGATGGTGGATGAGGCCGCGGTGTTCATCGATGGGCTGCGGCCGGATGGGTCGCCGCGGCAGGCGATCACCGTCAGCTTTCGGTCGGCGCCAGGGATCCTCGCGTTCGTGAACGAGGTGTTTGCGGCGATCATCGACGGCGACGTGTCCGGGGCCGCCGCACGCCGGGACGCCTTCCGGTACGGCGATCACGATCGTTTCCCGCCGTTCAACACGGCTCAGGACGGCCCCGAGGCTCTCGAAGGGCCGGTGGACCATCCCGTCCAATTCATCGCCGGCGATACGCTGCAGTCGACTGCCGACGCCGTCGCCGATGAAATTGTCCGGCTGCTGTCGGGTACGACCGTGCGCGATCGCGCGACCGGCGTCGCGCGTGAGGCCGGCGCGGCCGACATCGCGATCCTGTTCCGCTCGCGCGACAGTCACCGCGACTTCGAAGCGGCGCTCGATCGGCGCGGTGTGTTGACCTACGTCTACAAGGGGCTGGGCTTCTTCGAGGCCGACGAAATTCAGGATGCTGTCGCTGTGCTGCGGTACCTCGCGGATCCGCTGTCGGATCTGCGCGCCGCGACGCTGCTGCGTTCGCGCATCGTGCGGCTGTCGGATGCGGCGGTCGCGCGTCTGGGCAAGGCGTCGGCCGACGCGATCCTCAGCGTCGATCCGCCGTCGGCGCTCGCGCTGCTCTCCGACGAGGACCGTCGCGTGCTGACCCTGCTGCGCGGTGCGGTGGCGCGATGGCTGTCGTGGGTGGACCGTCTCGCGCCGTCGGAACTGCTCGACGCCGTGCTGCACGAAACCGCGTACGCGTTCGAGCTGCGGGGATCGCGCCGGCGCCAGGCGCGGGAGAACATGAAGAAGCTGCGCGGCATGATCCGCCGTGCACAGAACCGCGGCTATGCCACGCTCGCCCGCATTGCCGATCACCTCGATCGACTCGCGGTTGGCGACGAATCGAACGCCGCCATCGACGCGATCGACGCAGTCAGCCTGATGACCGTGCACGCGGCCAAAGGCCTCGAGTTTCCGATCGTCTTCGTCGTCAACATGGGGCGCGGCGCCGGCGGCATTCGCGCGCCCATCCGCGTGACCGACGATGCCGCGGGCGAAGCGTCGGTGGCGATTGCCGACTACCAGTCCGATGCAGACGAGGATGTGTCGGCCAAGGAGCGCGAGGAGTCGAAGCGTCTGCTGTACGTGGCGCTGACGCGCGCGCGCGAGCGGTTGTACTTATCGGCGACGGTGAAGGACGGCGTGTGCCGGATGGGGAAGGGGAGTCTCGGCGAGGTGTTGCCGGCCGCGGTGCGCGCGAAATTTGTCACCGCCGCAGTGGACCAGGCAATCGATCAACCGCTGCAGACGATCGAGCGCGCGGCGATCACAACCGCCTGGCTCGACGACTTCGCGCCGCTAGTATGAGGACTGCTCAGCCCAGCGCTGGGCGTTGGCTTCCGCCTGTTGTTTGTTTTCGCCGACCAGGATGACCGAGCGATCGGGTGTGCCGCTCCCGTCGCGGCTGACCCAGGCGATCCAGTGGGGACCGCGAACCTCGGTGTGAATTTGATATGAACCTGGTGTCGTCGGCATTTGGAGCCAGAATCTATCAGATTCAGGCCGATTTCGCGATGATCTGCGAATTTCTGGCCGATTTACATTGCGTCGCTCCCGGCCATTCCATAGAATCGAAAGGCTAAGGAGTCATAAGTGACGTTGACCTGTCCGAATTGCGGCAACGACCGGAACTTTCTGGTTAAAACGCTGCAGATGCACGTTGTAAATGTTGAAGGCGGCCGCGTGGAAGTGTCTGAAGAGACCCGTCCGGCGGTGCTTGAAGTGCTGTGTGACGAGTGTGAGTCCGCGCTCAAGTTCGAAGAGTTCGAGGACACGCTCCGCAAAGAAGTTCTGCTGACGATCGGCGCGCGCTAAACCCGCGCCCGGTCTTTCACCTTCTCCATCCCTCATCGGCCTCGTCACCTTGACAAGCCTGTGATCGGCTCCTATCGTTAGCGGAACGTTGATGTCTCCGCTATTCCACGACTGTTTCGCCGACGAAATCGCGATCGACTTTCCCTCCGTGGGCAACGTCGTCGATCGGATGCGCGACGCGTTTCTCGGCGAGCCCGTGGACACCGGCGTCCTGCGCGCCGAGGTGTCGCTGTCGCAGCGCGAGGCGCTGGCCGGCCACGTCGTGTCGTTGAAAGTGCCCGTCCGGATCACCTGTCCCCACTGCGGGGGACGCGGTGAAACGTGGACTGAGCCGTGCACTCTGTGCCTCGGCACCGGCGAGTCCGTGTTGCATCAGACGTTGCGCGTCTCCGTGCCACCGCGCGTCGCCGACGGCGCCTGTGTCCGTTTCCGCATGAAGTCACCTGACGCCGCCTCGATCCGCGTCGAGCTTCGCGTCGCCATCCGTTCCTCCACCACCTAGCCCCCAGTCCCCAGCCCCACGTTGTGAAGTCGCACGTTGATTTCGTCGGCGTCCTGTTCATCGTCTGGGGTCTGCTGACCGTGCTGATCGGCGTCTCGACGCTGGCGCTCGGCGTCGGCGCCGTCGCGCTGATCACCTCGTCCGGGCATCGGGGAGACGGCGGCGGTCAGGTCGCGGCCAGCCTGACCGTCGCGGTGTTCACCGCGCTGGCGCTGATCGCCATCACCTGGGGCGTCGCGCATGTGGTAGTCGGCATCCCGCTTCGGCGGCACACGCCGTGGTCGCGCCTGATGGCGTTGATGCTCGGTTCCGTGGACCTGTTGCTGCTGCCGTATGGCACCGCGCTCGGGGTGTACACGCTCTGGACGCTGCTGAGTGAAGGCGGAAAAGACCTGTTCAACGCCAGGGCCGAGGGCTAGGGCTGAGGGCTTTGTCGCGCTGTACGATATTCTTGGCGCATGCAGGTTGAGCAAGCCTCCGTTCTGGAGGCGTTGAAGGTCGTCCAGGATCCCGATCTTCACCGCGACATCGTGAGCCTCGGATTCATCAAGGATCTGGCGATTGACGGCGGCCGCGTTGCGTTCACGATCGAACTGACAACGCCGGCGTGTCCCGTGAAGGATCTGCTGCGGGATCAGGCGCGCGCCGCCGTGATGCAGGTGGCGGGCGTCAGCAGCGTCGACGTCCAGATGAGCGCGCGGGTTCGCGAGGCCGTCGGCTCTGACGGCGGCCGCCAGGCCGTGCCCGGTGTGAAGAACGTCATCGCGGTCGGCGCCGGCAAGGGCGGCGTCGGCAAGACGACCGTCGCCGTGAACCTCGCCATCGCGCTGGCCAAGAGCGGCGGCCGCGTCGGTATCATCGACGCCGACATCTACGGTCCGAACGTGCCGATCATGCTCGGCATGAAGACGCAGCTCACCACCGACGGCCAGAAAATCGTGCCGGCCGAAAAATTCGGGCTGCAGGTCATCTCGATGGGGTTTCTCACGGGAGACGATGCGCCGATCATCTGGCGCGGTCCGATGCTGCACGGCGCGCTGCAGCAGTTTTTCCGCGAAGTCGCGTGGACCAACCTCGACTACCTGATCATCGATCTGCCACCGGGCACTGGCGACGTTGCGCTGAGCCTCAGCCAGACGGTGCCGGTTGCGGGCGCGATCGTGGTCACCACGCCCCAGCAGGTGTCGCTGGCCGACAGCCGCCGCGCGATCGCGATGTACAAGAAGCTCAACATCCCGCCGATCGGGATCATCGAGAACATGAGCTACTTCGTGTGCGGCAACTGCCACCACGAAGCGGATATCTTCGGCCACGGCGGCGGCGAGCAGATGGCGATCGACTTCGGCATCCCGTTCCTCGGGCGCATTCCGATCTATCAGCCGATTCGCGAAGGCAGCGACACCGGCGTGCCGCTGATGATCAGCGAACCAGACTCAGTATCGGGGAAGGCGTTCATGGCGGCGGCGGAGCGGACCGCCGCGCAGGTGTCGATCGCGAGCTACAGCCGGCCAACGATTCAGCTCACTGTGGTCAAATGACGAAGACCGATCGGCCAAGAAGTGTCGGGTCTGCGTGTCTTCGTAGCAGCGTCATCGTTCTTGCGCTGGCTGCGTCCGCATGTGCCCCGGCGCCGGCGACCGATAAGACCCCGAAACCCGGCAGCGAGATGAGCCGCGCGGTGCTCGATCCGTACCTGAAAATTCAGGCGGCGCTGGCCGACGACTCGATGGAAGGCGTCAAGGCCAACGCCGGCAATGTCGTGACTGCGGCGACCGCGCTCGGCGCGCCGGCGATGAAGATCGACACGGCGGCGGTTCAACTGGCCGCGGCAACCGAGATCGGAGACGCGCGCAGCAAGTTTGGCACGCTCAGCGAAGCGATCGACGCCTACATGACCGGCCTGAAGCTGAAGGCGCCTGAGGGGCTGAAGGTGGCGGTGTGCCCGATGGTGCACAAACCGTGGATGCAGGCCGAGGCCGACATCCGCAATCCGTATTACGGAAAATCGATGCAGACGTGCGGTAACTTCCGGTGAACATTTCCTGCACCAGGCACACGCTCGATAACGGACTGGACGTCCTCCTCCACGAGGATCACGCCTGCCCGATCGTCGCCGTGAATCTCTGGTATCACGTCGGCTCGAAGAACGAGCAGCCCGGTCACACCGGCTTCGCGCACTTGTTCGAGCACCTGATGTTCGAAGGCTCGCAGCATCACGATCACGGGTTCTTCAAGCCGCTGCAGGGCGCGGGCGCCACGCTGAACGGGTCGACGAACGCCGATCGCACGAACTACTGGGAAGTGGTGCCGTCCGGGGCGCTCGAGCTCGCGCTGTGGATGGAATCGGATCGCATGGGTTTTCTGCTGCCCGCGCAGACCGAGGCCAAGTTCACCAATCAGCGCGACGTGGTGCTGAACGAGCGCCGGCAGAACTACGAGAATCGCCCATACGGCCTCGCGCCGATGGCGCTGCTGGCGGCGCTGTTTCCGCCGGAGCATCCATATCACTGGACGACGATCGGCAACGTCGCGGACATCGAGGCGGTGAAGCTCGATGAAGTGCGCGCGTTCTTCCGCCGCTACTATCACCCGGCCAACGCGTCGATTGCGCTCGCGGGCGACATCAATCCGGACGCGGCGCTCGCGCTCGTGAACCGCTACTTCGGCGACATCGAGGCCGGCGAGCGTGTCGATCCGATTCACGTCGACGCCGCGCTGTCGCGCGACGTACGGATCCAGTTCGAGGATCGCGTCGAGCTGCCGCGGCTCTATCTCGCGTGGATCACGCCGGCGATGTTTGCGGACGACGACGCGGATCTCGATCTGGCGACGGATTTGCTGGCCAATGGCAAGACGTCTCGCCTCTATCGCCGGCTGGTGTTTGACGAGCGCCTCGCCACCGACGTCTCCGCCTCGCAGAACTCGCGCGAGATGATGGGCTACGCGCAGATCACCGCGACCGCCGCGCCCGGCCACACCCTGGCCGAACTCGAACAGGTGATCTTCGAGGAGATCGCGCGGCTGGCCGACAGCGGTCCGACCGACGAGGAGATCGATCGCGGCCGCGTGCAGGCCGAAACGCAGTTCATGTTCCGGCTCCAGACCGTCGGCGGCTTCGGCGGCAAGTCGGATCAGCTCAACGCCTACAACGTGTTCCTGAAAGACCCGGCGTACTTCCGCAAGGACCTCGAGCGCTACCAGGCGTGCACGAAAGCCTCGCTGCAGGCGGTGGTCAGGCGCTATCTCGATCCGGCGCGCCGCGTGACGCTCAGCATCGTACCGCACGGCCGCGTCCAACTCGCGGCGCCAGATTCCACCACGGCGGTTGTCTCGTGACCCTTCGACGCGGCTCAGGGCAGGCCCCCGGCATCGCTCGAGGCAGAGCATGACGGTCGATCGCTCGCGCCTGCCGACGCCAGGCCCGACGCGCACGTTCCCGTTTCCCGCCATCGAGAAATCGACGCTGCCCAACGGTCTTCGCGTGTGGACGGTCCGTCACACGCAGGTGCCGCTGGTCGCATTCACTTTGCTGATCCGGCGTGGCGCCTCGTCGGATCCTGCCGGCAAGGACGGCCTGGCTGCGGTCACCGCCGACATGCTCGACGAGGGCAGCGGCGATCGCTCGGCGATCGAGATCCACGAAGCGCTCGCCCGTCTTGGCGCGCAGTTCGACACCGACATTGGTTCGGACGCGACGGTCGCCAGCGTCACCGTCCTCAGCCGCTTCACCCAGCGGGCCCTCCAGCTGCTGTCCGACATCGTCGTGCGCCCCGCGAATCGCGAGGAGGATTTTCTTCGCGTGCGCCAGCTGCGGCTCCACCGCCTGGCGCAGATGCGCGACGTGCCTGGCGCCGTCGCGGATCGCTCGTTTCTGAGACTCGTGTACGGATCGCATCCGTACGGCCACTCGGCGGTCGGCACCGAGGCGTCGCTGGCCTCCCTGAATGTGGACGATGTGCGCGCGTTTCATGCGGGAGCGATTCGTCCGGACGCGGCGACGCTGATCGCGGTCGGCGATTGTGATCACGCCTCAATGGTGCGGCTGGCGGGTGACGCGTTCGAGGATTGGACGGGACAAGGCGCGGCGGAGCCAGGCCACGACGGATTGCTCCCGCAGTCCGCGCGGCTGAACGTTGTCCCGCGGCCGCGCTCGCCGCAATCGGAATTGCGCATCGGCCAGGTCGCCGCCGCGCGCGACACGCCCGACTACCATCCGCTCGTGGTTGCGAACACGATCCTCGGCGGCCAGTTCGTCAGCCGGATCAATTTGAATCTGCGCGAGAACAAGGGTCTCACCTACGGCGCGCGGACGGCGTTCGAGTTCCGTCGTCAGCCGGGACCGTTTGTCCTGCAGGTCAGCGTCCAGACCAGCGGTACGGCCACGGCCATCGAGGAATCGATCGGCGAGATCGCCGGCATCCGCGGTCCGCGTCCGGTGACGCCTGCGGAGCTCGAGCTCGGCATCGCGGCCCTGACCCTCGGCTACGCGCGCAGCTTCGAAACCGGAGAGCAGATCGGGCGCGCCGCACTGCAGCTCGCGCTGTACGACCTGCCAGACGATTACTTCGAGCAGTTTGTCCCGCGCATCGAGCGCGTCACCGCAGACGATGTGGCGCGCGTGATGACGGCGCACCTGGACCCCGCGCGCCTGGTCACACTGGTGGTCGGCGACCTCGACGTCATCGGTCCCGATCTCGGCGCTCTTGGTCTCGGCGACGCCGTCGTCCTGTCTCCCGACGCGTTCTGATAGCATCCACAATCCCCGATGAAGGCCGTCAGGTTTCACCAGCACGGCGGGCCGGAGGTTCTCCGCTACGAGGACGTGCCGGATCCGGAGCTCGCGCCCGGCGAGGTACTGGTGCGGGTTCGCGCCTGCGCGCTGAATCATCTTGATCTGTGGGGCCGCCGCGGTCTGCCTGGTATTTCGATTCCGCTACCGCACATTCCCGGCAGCGATATCGCCGGCGACGTCGTGTCGTCAACGGTCGCGGATGTGTCCGCCGGACGCCGCGTGATGCTGCAGCCCGGGATCAGCTGCGGCCGCTGCCAGGCGTGCTTGTCTGGCGTCGACAACGAGTGTGCGCGCTACGAAGTGCTCGGCTACGTGAATCACGCTGGCGGCTATGCCGAGTACGTGAAAGTGCCGGCGCAGAACCTGATCTCGATCCCGGACGAGATCGACTACGTGCACGCTGCGGCGTTTCCGCTGACGTTCCTCACCGCCTGGCACATGTTGATGACCCGCGCGAAGTTGAAGCGCGGCGAAGACGTGCTCGTGCTGGCGGCGGGCAGTGGGGTGGGGCAGGCGGCGATCCAGATCGCGTTTCTGCATGGTGCGCGCGTCTTCGCGACCGCTGGGTCAGCGGACAAACTCGAACGCGCACGGGCGCTTGGGGCGTTCGAGGTCATCGACCATCACCAGCAGGACATCGCCGAGGAAATCAAGCGGCTGACGAACCGGCGAGGGGTGGATGTCGTCATAGAACATGTCGGCGAGGCGACGTGGGCGAAAAGCGTCCGGTCGATGGCTCGCGGTGGACGGTTGGTCACCTGCGGTGCGACGACCGGAGCCAACGGCGCCATCAACCTGAACGCCTTGTTCTCCAAGCAACTCACAATTCAGGGTTCCTACATGGGCACCAAGGGAGAGCTGATGCGCGCGGCGCGCTTTTTTTTCGCGGGTCAGCTGAAGCCGGTGATCGATCGCAGGTTCGCGCTGGCCGACGCCGCGGGCGCCCATCGGCGGATGGAAGAATCGGGGCAGTTCGGCAAGATCGTGCTCGAAGTCGAGTGATCGTCAGTGAGACGCTTCAGCATCAGCCTGTTCGTCGTGATTGCCATCGTCAGCATCGTGCTGGCGGCGGCGACGATCTGGCTGTTTGTCACCAATCCCGTCACCGTGGCCACCGCCGTCAACGAAGGCGAGATCTCGCCGCTCGTCCGCAGCCTCGCGGAAGTGCTGCTGACCGCGTTCAGCGGGCTTCTGAAATACCTGTAGCTCTGGCGCGTCCCTCCGCTGCTCGCCGCGCGACGCGCAGGTGCAGCACCAACTGCCACCGCTGCGGCTCGGGCAGGAAGCTGAACGTGGGCATTCCGGCTCGGGTATTTCCGTTGCTCAATTTCCAGAAGAGTGCCCCATCGGTCTGCGCCTGCACGGCTGCGTCCATGAGATCGGGACCTTTCGAGGCGCCGCGTCCGTCGGGGCCGTGGCAACTGGCGCAGCGGACATGAAACAGCTTGGCGCCGCCCGCCGCTGTCTCCGGGCGGCCCGCCAACGGGTTCGGTCTCGCGGCCGCCTCCGACGGCGCGGTCCACTCCGAATCCCGCTCGCGAATCTGAGCGATGGCCACGACGCCGCTGGCCGACGCGATTAGGAAAACGACAATTGCTTGCTGGGCCCGGCGGATCATTTCCGGACTCCAATCGGCAGTTCGTACACGAACCCGAGCCGCAGAAGCGCACGATCGGCGTTTTCGGTGAGACCGAAGCCGACGGACGCCTTGAGCGTCGTCCGGTCGCTCAGGCGCCAGGCGACAACAGGCGCAACATAGTGCCGCTGTTGCGCCGCCGCAAACGCTTCGGTCGATCCCAGGCCGCCGTACGCCTCGAGGCCGACGACGAAATTTTCGGCGCAGAAGCGGCAGGAGGCGCCGCTGGCCAGCGTGCCGACGGCGCGCGACACGCCGACGCTGTAGCCGAACTCCACGCCCTCGTCCGCGGACAGGTTTTTCTCGAACACGACGTTTTCGGACACGTTCCATGCACCGACGACGCTCGAGAGAATCAGTTTGCCTTCGAGCTCGTGCGCGTGCTTTTCACGCAGTTCCGCGATCGGCTCGAACGGCAGGCGGCCGGCGCCGACGATTTCTTTCTGAATCCGGCTCGCTTCGTTGATGCTTTCGTACTCGACGTAGAGCACGGGGTTGACCGCATGCTCTCCCTTGAGCGGCCGGAACCGGTTTTCCCAACGCCATCCGGTAAACGCCGATCCGTCGCGGCGGCTCGTGACGCCTTCGAGATAGAGCTCGGCGGTCCACCAGCCGGTCAGACCGTATTCGAGTTCGAGCCATGGGGCATGGCGGGCGCCGCCGTCCCGGGGAAACCCTGACGAATTCGCGACGGCGATTTCCAGGTGGCCGGGTTCTTCGAGGTAGTGGTCGTAGGTGACGAAGTAGGCGCGCTCCTGGGCGAGCAGCGGTGGGGCGGTGGCGGCGAGTCCCGCGACTGTGAACATAAAAATGATATTGAGTCTCAATTTCATGTTATGAGCATAACTCCGACCGATTCGGTCGTCAATGGCCGGCGCGAGACCCCTGGCCCGCGCGACCCGTCCGCGTCATCGGCCGTGCACGAGCGCCCGCTTGAGAAATCTCGTCAGGATATATCCGTCCCAGAACTTGAACGGCGCCTTGCCCGTGCTGTAGTGGCCGCAACCTAGGACCGCCACTTCGTGCGGGATCCCCATCTCCCGGAACGCCCGCACCAGATCCTCCGACAGATCCACCGGGAACGTCAGGTCGTAACGCGCGTAGACGAGCAGGGTCTTCCGATTGCGCAGCCGTTCGAGATAGCCGCGCGGACTGATCGGCTGCCACAGCGATCGCAGCAGATCGAGTTCGACGTGGCCGTTCATTCCCTCGCGCACATGTTTCGTCGACAGTCCGCGCCAGACGACGTCCGCGAAATACGGCGAGATGTGATTGAGCGCTTCGGCCTGCACGAGCGGCTCGTGCGCCGCTGTCAGCAGCGCCAGACAGGACCCGAGGCTGGTGCCGAGGATCCCGATGCGTTCGTATCCCTGCGCGTGCAGCCATGCGATCGCGCGTCGCGCGTCCAGCACCGCCTGCCGGCACACCTGCAGCGTTCGCACCACGTTCGCGCTGACGATGTAGTCGGCGCGATGCAGTTCTGGCGGCATGCGCTGATCGTGATACGGCAGGCTCAAGCGCAGCGCGCTCATGCCGTTCATCGCCAGCAATTTTGATAAGCCGATGTGTCCGCCCGCATCGGAATTCCATTGCGGCATGACCAGCACCGCCGCGCGGCTGCGCGCGCCATTCATCGTCGGCTTCGCGCGAAAATATCGGCACCGTACCGTGTTGTTGGATTCGTGCGGCGTGGTGAGCGCGCTGGGGAACGTGAGCAGATCGCCGTCAGCGGCTGGCGTCAGCGTGTAGTCGGCGGTGGGCGGCGGCGTGAAAAACGCGTCGGTGTCGGCCATGACCCGCGACACATAGTCGCCGATCGCATCCACCGGCTCCGCGCCGAGCCCCGCGACGTCGCTCGAGGCTGGTCGAAGATCGTCCGCGGGAATCCAATCGAGCCCCCACTCAAACGGGCGGACGACGCGATCTTTGGTGACGGAAGCGAGGCGGTGTTCCCACGCGTGGAAGAAGGCTCGGAGCATTGACTCTCCATGCTATACTGCTTGTCTCATGTGCTTCACCTCCGACAGTCGAAAGCGTCTCAGCCCTAAGCGGGCCTGCCGCGTCGGAGTGTGTGTGCTCGAGCCCTGACGAGTTTTTCAATCGAGCGACCAACTGCCGACCGGCCAAAAACCGCGTCGGCTTTTTTTTTGGATCACGAAACACACGAACGACAACGAAACACTCGATGAAGAAGGATAGGGCGATGATCGAGGTTGGGATTCTCGGCGCAACCGGCATGGTCGGTCAGCAGTTCATTGCGTTGCTCGCAAAGCACCCGTGGTTCAAGGTGACCTGGCTTGGCGCCAGCGAGCGGTCGGCCGGAAAGGCGTATCGCGATGCGGCGGCGTGGCGGCTGCCGAGCCCGTTGCCAGAGGACGTGGCGCGGCTGCAGGTCGAGAACGCGCCGGCCGGCGCCGGCAAAGCGCCGAAGCTGGTCTTCTCCGGCCTCGACTCGTCGGTTGCCGGCGAGATCGAAGGCGCCTTCGCGCAGGCCGGCCACATGATCGTCAGTAACTCACGCAACTACCGCATGGAAGCGGACGTGCCGCTGCTGATTCCGGACGTGAACGCGGATCATCTCGCGCTGTTGAACGCGCAGGCCTCGCGCGGATGGACCGGGCGCATCGTCACCAACCCCAACTGCGTCGTCGTCGTCTACGCCATGGCGTTGGCGCCGCTGCGGCAGTTCGGATTGAAGACGTCGATGATCACCTCGCTGCAGGCGATTTCGGGCGCCGGCTATCCCGGTGTGCCGTCGTGGGACATTCTCGGCAACGTGATTCCGTTCATCGGCGGCGGCGAAGAAGAGAAGATTGAAACCGAGACCAACAAGATCCTGGGCACGCTGAAGAACGGCGTCGTGGAGAATCATCCAGTGATCGTCAGCGCCGCGGTGACGCGCGTACCGGTGCAGAACGGGCACACCGGATCGATTGCGGTCGCGCTCGAGCAGAAACCGGATCCGGACGCGATCGTCGCCGCGTGGAATTCGTATCGCGGCAAGCCGCAGGAATTGGATCTGCCGACCGCGCCGCCACAGCCGATCGTGTATCTGACAGAGCCGAATCGTCCGCAGCCCGCGCTCGACGCGAACCGCGACGGCGGCATGACGATCTCGGTCGGCCGCCTTCGCCGCTGCCCCGTGCTCGACTACAAGTTCGTCGCGCTCGGGCACAACACCATCCGCGGCGCGGCCGGCGCCGCGATCCTGAACGCGGAACTGATGCACCGCGAGGGGCTGTTATGAGATCGCATTGTCGGGTAAGAACACTGTCTTACCCACTGGACCCACATGACCCACATGACCCACCCGGCAGTGGGGACCCGTCGTGAGCGTCGTCATGAAATTCGGCGGGACATCGGTCGCGGATCCCGACGCCATCAACCGCCTGATCGGGATCGTCCGTCAGCAGCAAGCGAAGACCAAGAGCGCGCCGCTGGTCGTCGTCTCGGCGCTCTCGGGGGTTACCGACAAGCTCGTCGCCATCGCGCAGTTCGCTGAGGATGGCGCCACCGGGAAGGCCGCCGCCGAAGTGGCTGCTCTGGTCGAGCGGCACGTGGCCGTGGCCGCCGCGGTCACGAGCAAGAGTCGGACGACGGTGCTGGCCGACGTGCGGCGCGAACTCGAAGAACTGAATGGCCTCGTGCACGCGCTCGCCGTGCTGCGCGAGGTATCGCCGCGATCGCGCGACGCGGTCCACGCGGTGGGCGAACTGGTCAGCAGCCGGATCGTGGCGGCGGCGTTTGCCGATCACGGCATTCCCAGCAGCTGGGTGGATGCGCGGACCGTGCTGGTGACCGACACCGAGCACAATGCCGCGATCCCCGACATGATGGAAACGGGCGACCGTGTGCGCGATCGCATCGCACCGCTGCTGGCCGAAGGCAAGGTCGTCGTCCTCGGCGGTTTCATCGGGGCGACGGCGAACGGCGTCACGTCGACGCTCGGCCGCGGCGGATCCGATTACTCGGCGGCGATTTTTGGCGCGTGCCTCGGCGTCGACGAGATTCAGATCTGGA
The DNA here is from genome assembly GCA_025358945.1 of Acidobacteriota bacterium. Lineage (GTDB taxonomy): Bacteria > Acidobacteriota > Vicinamibacteria > Vicinamibacterales > CAVVIG01 > CAVQFC01. The sequence continues at coordinate 6,132 of JANYHS010000232.1, read as the reverse complement.
CCGACGTGGACGGCATGCTGACGGCGGACCCGCGCATCGTGCCGCAGCCGCGCCTAGTGCCGCAGCTGTCGTTCGCGGAAGCGTCGGAGCTGGCGTACTTCGGCGCGAAGGTGCTGCATCCCAGCACGATTCTGCCGGCGGTCGCGAAGAACATCCCGGTCCGCATCGTCAACTCGCGCCGGCCGGAGAATACTGGCACGCTGATCACGGCTGACGGCCGGCCGGCGGAAGGACAACTCACCGCCCTTGCCTGCAAGCGCGACGTCACCGTCGTCGACATCACCTCGACACGCATGTTGATGGCGCACGGCTTCCTGCGCCGGCTGTTCGAGGTGTTCGAGCGCTTCAAGACGGCGGTCGACGTCGTGACCACGTCGGAGGTGAGCGTGTCGGTGACGATCGATGACACGCGCCGGCTCGAGGCGATTCTGGACAACCTGCACAATTTCGCCGAGGCGAGTTGCGAGCGCGAGATGGCGATTATCTGCGCCGTCGGCGAGAATCTCCGGGCGGACCCGACGCTGTTCGGCCGGGCCGTGACGTCGCTCGACCGCATCCCGCTGCGCCTGGTGTCGCAGGCGGCATCGAGACGAAACATTACGTTCGTGTTGCGCGACGCGGACGTGCCCCATGCGATGATGCGGTTGCACGAGACATTCTTCTGATGAAACTCCTTCTGGTCGGCCACGGAAAGATGGGAAAGCTCGTCGGCGAGCTGGCGCCGCAGTACGACTGTGAAGTCGTGGGTGTGATCGATCCCTCGTCTCCGCTGCATGGCGGCGGACCGGGAGCGGACAGCTGGGCCGGTGTCGACGTGGCGATCGATTTTTCGACGCCGGACTCGGTGGTGACGAACGCGAAAGCGCTCGCGGCGCGCGGGATCAACCTGGTCATCGGCACCACTGGCTGGTCGCAGCACGAGGCGGCGTTGCGCAAGGCTGTGGCCGATGCTGGCGTGGGCATTGTGGCGGCGCCGAATTTTTCGACGGGTGTGGTGCTGTTCGAGGCGCTGGTCGCACATGCGGCGAAGCTGTTTGCCTCGCAAACTGAGTTTGCGGCGTTTCTGCACGAGGCGCACCATGCGGCGAAGATCGACGCGCCGTCCGGCACCGCCCTGTCGTTGAAGCGCGCGATGGAGCAGGCCGGCTTTCCGCGGCCGATCGATGTGTCGTCGACACGTGCGGGCTACATTCCTGGCACGCATACCATCGGGTTCGACGGTCCGGCAGAAACGATTACGCTCACGCACACCGCTCGCGATCGCAGCGCATTTGCGCGCGGCGCACTGACGGCGGCGAAATGGGTCCACGGCAAGCGCGGCTGGTTCACCATGCGGGACGTACTCGGAATCGCAGAGGTCACGTAGGTCACGTAGGTCGGGTGGGTCACGTGGGTCGGGTGGGTCACGTAGGTAGGGTGGGTCACGTGGGTCACGTAGGTGGGTCGGGTGGGTTCGGTGGGAGAAGACACATGAGAACACCGTTTACGGGAGTAGGCACGGCGCTCGTCACGCCGTTTACGAAGAACGGCGACATGGACGAAGCGGCGGTCCGACGACTCGGGCGCCGTCAGATCGATGCCGGCATTCACTTTCTGTGTCCGTGCGGCACCACCGGCGAGAACCCGACGCTCACCGCCGCCGAACGGCTGCGCATGATCGAGATCCTCGTCGATGAATCCCATGGCACGGTGCCGATTCTGGCGGGCGCTGGCGGCTACGACACCCGCGAATTGATCCACGCGGCGGGCGAGATGGCGCGCCGCGGCGTGTCGGGCTTCCTCTCGGTCACGCCGTACTACAACAAGCCGACGCAGGAAGGCCTCTACCAGCACTATCGCGCGTTCGCCGAGAGCACGCCGCTGCCGATCGTGGTCTACAACGTGCCGGGCCGCACCGGCGTGAACGTGGACGTGTCCACGCTCGCGCGTCTGGCGACGATTCCCAACATCATCGGCGTCAAGGAAGCGTCGGGCAACGTGTCGCAGATGTGCGAGATCGTGCGCGCGGTGCCCTCGGACTTCATCGTGCTCTCGGGAGACGATGCGCTGACGCTGCCGTTGATGGCGGTGGGCGGGCACGGCATCATCTCGGTGGCGGGCAACGAGATTCCGGCGGAGATGGTGAAGATGGTGGAGGCGGCCGAACGCAACGACTTCGCCGCCGCGCGCGCAGTCCACGCGCGGATCTTCCCGCTGATGTCGGTGAACTTCATCGAGTCGAACCCGGTGCCGGTGAAAGCCGCCATGGCCGCGATGGGCTTGCTCGAAGAGGTCTACCGTCTGCCGATGGTGTCGCCGACGGCGGCGTCGAAGGAAAAAATCCTGGCCGTGCTCACGGCGCTCGGCCTCTTGAAGGGCGTCCTCGCGTAATGCTGGAAACCGATATCAGGGAACTCGTCGCGGCGGGTGCGTCGGCGGATCGCGACAAGGCGCGCGCCGTGTTCGCACAACTTCGGGAGGCGCTGTCGTCGGGCCAGGTCCGCGCGGCCGAACCCGACGCGTCGAGCCCCATCGGGTGGCGCGTGAATCTCTGGGTCAAGCAGGGCATCCTGCTCGGCTTCAAGTTCGGCGACATGGTCGATGCCTCGATGGATCACGGCAAGCTGCCGTTCTACGACAAAGACACGCTGCCGCTGAAAAAACCTGGGCTGGCTGCCGGCGTGCGCATCGTCCCCGGCGGATCGGCCATTCGCGACGGTGCGTACCTCGCGCCTGGCGTCATCTGCATGCCGCCGATGTACGTGAACATCGGCGCCTACGTGGGCGAGGGATCGATGATCGACTCGCACGCGCTGGTCGGCTCGTGCGCGCAGGTCGGCGCCCGCGTGCACGTCAGCGCCGCCGCGCAGATTGGCGGCGTCATCGAACCGGTCGGCGCGCTGCCGGTGATCATCGAAGACGATGTGCTGATTGGCGGGAACACGGGCATCTACGAAGGCGCGATCATCCGAACGCGCGCGGTGATCGCGGCGGGTACTGTGCTCACCGGCTCGACGCCAGTCTACGACCTCGTCAAGGGCGAGATCATCAAGCCGACCGCCGATCGCCCCCTGATCATCCCGGAAGGCGCGGTCGTCGTACCCGGCGCCCGTGCCGTGACGTCGGGCAAAGGTGTCGAGTGGGGCCTCTCGCTCGCCACGCCGGTGATCGTGAAGTACCGCGACTCGCGCACCGACACGCGCACGGAGCTGGAAGCGTGGATCCGGTAGACATCGTCTCGCTGACGCGCAGCCTGGTCGACATCGATTCGACGACGGGGCGCGAAGGCGAATGCGGGCGATGGCTGGCGGACTATCTGCGCAGTCGCGGCTGGTTTGTGAACGAACAGCGTGTGGACGACACCCGTTTCAACGTCCTCGCCAGTGTGGAGCAGAACTCCAAAGTGGCGCAGAACTTCAGTTCTGCGATCGTGTTTTCGACCCACTTCGATTGCGTCCCGTCCTTCTTTCCCAGCCGCGTCGAAGGCGACAAGCTCTTCGGGCGCGGGTCGTGCGACGCGAAAGGGATCCTCGCTGCGCAGGTGGCGGCCGCCGAGCAACTGCGCCGGGACGGTGAATCGCGGATCGGTCTGGTCTTTGTCGTCGGCGAAGAGCGCGGGAGCGACGGTGCGCGCGTGGCGAACGATGCCGCGCATGGCAGCGGCAGCCGGTTCCTGATCAACGGCGAGCCGACGGACAATCGCCTCGGTCTGGCGACGCGCGGCATTCTTCGTCTGAGGCTTCGCGCGAGCGGACGCGCGGTGCACTCGTCCTTTCCGGAACTCGGCGAATCGGCGATCGACAAATTGATCGACGCGCTGATCGAACTACGCGGTATCCCGATGCCAAGCGACGCCGTGCTCGGACAGACGCATTACACGGTCGGTTTGATCAGCGGCGGCGTGGCGCCCAACGTGGTGTCCGCAGCGGCGGAAGCCGAAGTGATGTTCCGGACGACGAGCGATGCGGCGGAGGTGCGGCGCGCGGTGACGCCGCTCGAACGCCTGGTCTCCATTGAGCACGTTCTCGAAGTCCCGCCCGTGCGTTTGAAAACCGTGCCCGGCTTCGACACGGCCGTGTTTCCGTACACGACCGACATCCCGTTCCTGCCGACCTGGGGCGATCCGCTGTTGTTCGGCCCAGGATCGATTCACGTCGCGCACACCGCCGACGAGTGGGTGTCGATCGCCGAACTGCACGCCGCCGTCGGGCATTACGTCACTCTGGCAAGAGCACTCATCAGGCAGGCCTGAACGGCCGTCCCCTGCGTGCAGGCCCGATTGCCGCGCTACACTCGGACCGTGGCTCCCGCATCCCAATCCCCAGTCCCCAGCCCCCATCCCCTGTGGTAGATCCGCGCGCGGAATACGATCGCCGCCTCGCCGACCGGCGCGCGCGGATTGCCGCACTCGATCGCATCAATTTCATCATCTCCAACATCCGTCTCGGTATTGCCGGCGTGGGCGCCGCGCTGCTGTGGATGGCCGCGGTGCGCGCGTCGATCTCGTTCACGTGGCCGTTCCTGGCGTGGCTGGCGTTCGCCGTCCTCGCGGTGATACACGCGCGCCGGCTTCGGCGCTTCGAGCGCGCGCAGAGCGCCGAGCGCGTCTATCTGCGCGGACTCGATCGCATCAGCGGACGCTGGGCTGGCACCGGTCGCGACGGCGCGGCGTTTCTTGATGGGCATCCGTACGCGGGTGACCTCGACCTGTTCGGGCCGGCGTCAATCTTTGAACTACTGAACACGACCCGCACCGAGATCGGTGAGCTGACGCTGGCGGACTGGCTGCGCACGCCAGCGGCGCTGCCAGAGGTCCGCGCGCGTCAGGCCGCGATCGACGAGCTGCGGCCGATGCTCGACTTCAAGGAGGACGTCGCCATCCTGGCGTCCGAGTCTCCTGTCGGCCGCACGGGAATGCTCGCCGCGTGGGCGGGCGCACCCGCGGTGCGTTTCTCGCCCGCGCTTCGCGTGGCGCTGGCGGCGTGCGCGCTGATCACGATCGCGCTCGGGTTCGTTGTCTACCGCGACATGATTGCGCCGGAGTGGCTGTTCGGATGGCTGTTGCTGGAAGCCGGGTTCGCGGCCCTCTGGCGCCGTCAGGTTCACCAGGTGCTGCACGGCATCGACACACCCGAGCGCGATCTCGGCCTGCTCGCCGATCTGCTGGCGCGCATCGAGATCGAACCGTTCACCTCACCGCGTCTGGCCGCGCTGCACCAGACGCTGCTGACCGGCGGCGTCCCGCCGTCACGGCGGATCGCGCAGCTGCGGTCGCTGGTCTCCTGGCTCGATTCCACGCACAACATGATGTTCGCGCCGATTGCGTTCGTCCTGTTGCTGCGGCAGCAGCTCGCGATCGCGATCGATCGCTGGCATGCGGCGTATGGCCCCGCCGTCAGCGAGTGGCTGCGCGCGGTTGGGGAAGTCGAAGCCCTCGGTGCGCTCGCGACGTTCGCGTACGAACGGCCAGAAGATCGGTTCCCCGAACTGGTCGACCAGGGACCGGTGTACGACGCCGACGCGCTGGGTCATCCGCTGATTGCGCCGGAGCTGGGCGTGCGCAACGATGTGCGGCTCGGCGACGGCGGCCCGCGCCTGATCCTGATCAGCGGATCGAACATGTCGGGGAAGAGCACGCTGCTGCGTTCGGTCGGCGTCAGCGTGGTACTGGCCCTTGCTGGAGCGCCGGTCGCGGCCCGCCGTCTGCGGCTCTCGGCGCTGGCCCTTGGCGCCACGCTCCACATCGAGGACTCGCTGCAGGCCGGTCACTCGCGCTTCTACGCGGAGATCCTGCGCATCCGCACCATGCCGTCCTGGTCTTGAGTCTTGGCCGCTTCAATGCTGTAGAGAATCACGAAGAAGCCGAAAAGCAGGGTCATCATGTCGGCGTAAGAGACGAGCCAAGGCTCGCCATGGCTCCCGTTCTCTTCATGTGGAGGACCCTGAATGACGGTTTCTTCCGGCTCTTCCATCGCTTACGCTGCTTTCTTCGCGCTCGGGCTTGCGACCATCTTCTTCCAGTCCACGCGCTCCGAGGGCAGGAGAAACGAGTTCAACTCCTCGGCCAAGACCACCGGGTTGACCTTCTGGGCGATATGCCGGATCCCCTCCACGATGATCTTGTTCTTCAGGCGAATCTTCTTCGCGGTCTCG
>JANYHS010000264.1 GCA_025358945.1 Acidobacteriota bacterium | reverse complement strand
CTGCTGGCGCCGCGCCGGCGGAATCTGTTCATCTGGTTCCCCTTGATTCAGTTCGCGGTGATCCTCGCGGTGGATCTGCTGCGACTCGAGGTGATGCTGCCGAGCACGTCGACCATCTATTTCTCCAGCGGCACCACCGCGCCCGTCGTCCCCGTCGAGAGCACGCTGCTGCTGCCGCTACTCTTCACATCGGTCGCGGCGCTGTTCGTGACCGTCGCGCACCGCATGGGCCGCGAATTGTCTGGGCGGCCGCCGCTGCGCGCCTACGTGATCAACCTGCTCGGCAGCCTCGCCGGCGTCGCGGCGTTCGCGCTCGTCTCGTGGCTGCAGCTGCCGCCGAGCGTGTGGTTCAGCGTGGCCGCCGTCGCGGCGCTGCCCTTCCTCGTGCAGGATCGCCGGATCGTCGCGGCAGTCAACATCGCGCTGCTCGCCGGCACGCTCGCGATCGTGCACCGCATGGAAGTCGGCAGCCTGTGGTCGCCGTACTACCGAATCACCGTCTTCCAGGACAAAGCCGACACCGTCGTCGAGGTGAACCACATCTTTCACCAGTCGATGGCGCCAGTCGCGCAGAAGGAATATTTTTACCAGTGGCCGTACACCGTCTTCGGTGACACGTTCGATGACGTGCTGATTCTCGGCGCGGGGAGCGGCACCGACGTGGCCGCCGCGCTGCGGCACGGCGCCAGGCACGTGACCGCCGTCGACATTGATCCGGTGATCCTGCAGCTCGGCGCCGAACGTCATCCCGACAAACCGTACAGCGATCCGCGCGTCACGGTGGTGTGCGACGATGCCAGACATTTTCTGCGAACGACGACGAAACACTACGACCTCGTCGTATTTGCACTGATCGATTCGCTGACCGTGCAGTCGAGTTTCTCTGGCGTGCGGCTCGAGAGCTACATGTTCACGAGGGAATCGTTCGAGGCGGTACGCGAACGGCTCTCGCCGCGCGGCGTGATGGTGCTCTATAACTACTTCCGTGAGAAGTGGCTGGTCGATCGGCTGGCCAACACCTCGGTCGCCGTGTTCGGGGCTGAGCCGCTCGGCCACATGCACCAGGACCGCGCCTACCTCGCGGTGATGCTCGCCGGCCCGCGGATCGCGGAACTCACGGTTCCGCCGCCGTTGCCGCCCGACGTGATGGCGTACGGACAGTCGCACGCGCCGAGTCCCGCGCATCCGCTCGCGCGCGACTCCAGCGTCGTCCTCGCGACCGACAACTGGCCGTTCCTCTACATGCGCGCGCCGGATCTTCCGGCGCACTACCTGTACGCGCTCGCGCTGGTGCTGGTGGTGTCCGTGCTGTCGGTATGGGCCGCGCGGGGCAAGGGCGCCGGCCCGTGGTCGTGGCACTTCTTCTTCCTCGGCGCCGGCTTCATGCTGCTGGAGACGAAGTCGATCGTACAGTTCGCGCTGTTGTGGGGATCCACGTGGTCGTCGGCGTCACTGGCGATCGCGTCGGTGCTGGTGATGGCGCTGGCCAGTGCGCTCGTCGCGAGCCGTGTGGAGATTCGCCGCCGCGGATGGATCGCGGCTGCACTCCTGGTGCTGATCGCGCTTAACTACGCGGTCCCGGTCGGACGCGTGACGTTCGACAGCCGGATCGCCGAGTCACTGTTCTACGGCGTGCTGGTGTTCAGCCCGGTGTTCTGCGCCGGACTGCTCTTCAGTTCCAGCTTCAAGGAGTCGTCATCGACGGCGACCGACTTTGGCGCGAACCTGCTCGGCGCGATGGTCGGCGGAGTCGGCGAATATCTCTCGCTGCTCGCCGGCTATCAATTTCTCCTGATACTGGTCGCTTGCTGTTATCTTCTCGCCATCGCGACCCGTAGATTACCGGCGCCAAAAGTCGCATAATCTGCGGTCATGAACATCCGGACGGCTCTGGTCATCGGCGCGGTCGGTCTGGTCACCGCAATCCCCTCGGCGCAAACGTCTCCGCAGTGGCGAGCGCTCTTCGACGGCAAGTCCCTGGACGCCTGGCGCGGTTACAAGACTGCGACTGTCCCCGATGGCTGGAAGATCGTCGACGGGACCCTCGCGAAGGATGGGCACTCGGGCGATGTGATCAGCAAGGACGAGTTCGGCGACTTCGAACTCGAGCTCGAGTGGCGCATCGGTCACGCAGGCAACAGCGGGATCTTCTATCGGGGCATCGAGGATCCGGACTTCAAGGGCAAACCCGGCGACGATCGCATCTACACGACGGGGCCGGAGTACCAGCTGCTCGACGACATCGCTGCAGCCGACAACAAGACGCGGCTGACCTGCGCGGCCGCGGCCTACGGCATCTACCCGTCGCCTGAAGGACATCTGAAGCCGGTCGGCGACTGGAACGCCGCGCGCATCGTCGCAAAGGGCGCACACGTCGAGCACTGGCTCAACGGCGTCAAAGTCGTCGAGTACGAGCTGTGGAGCGCCGACTGGGAAGCCAAAGTGGCGTCGACCAAGTTCAAGGCATGGCCGAAGTTCGGCCGCGCGAAGACCGGGCACATCGGGCTTCAGGGTGATCACGAAGGAACGCTTGCCTTCCGCAACATCCGAATCCGCGAATTGAAATAGGGAGACCCCATGACCACGCGTAAAGTCTCTCGGCGCAACTTCATGACCGATGTCGCCCTCGTCGGCGCCGGGCTGACCATCGTGCCGCGTCACGTCATCGGCCGCGGGTTCACCGCACCGAGCGACCTGCTGAATGTCGCAGTGGTCGGCGTCGGCGGACAGGGACGCTCCAATCTCGTCAACCTCGCCACCGAGAACGTCGTCGCGATGTGCGACGTCGACTGGGAGTACGCGAACAAAGGCTTCGAGTCGCTCGACAACGACATTGCGAATCAGCAGGCGCGCCTCGATCGCACCACGCCGCGCGTGGACGCGCAGGGCCGCGCGGAAACACCGCTGACCGCGACCGACCGCGAGCGGATGCCGATGCAGATCGCGCGCATGAAGCGGCTGAAGGAGGAGCACCTTCCCCGCGCGTCGCGGTATCAGGACTTCCGGCAGATGCTCGATCGGCAGAAAGACATCGACGCCGTCGTCATCGCGACGCCCGACCACATGCACGCGACGATCGCGCTGGCGGCAATGGATCTCGGCAAGCACGTCTATGTGCAGAAGCCGCTGACCTGGTCGGTGGCTGAAGCGCGTCAGCTCTCGCGTAAGGCGATGAGCACGCGCGTCGCGACGCAAATGGGCAACCAGGGTCACTCGTGGGACGACGCACGGACGGCTGTCGAGTACGTGTGGGCAGACGCGATCGGCGACGTGCGCGAGGTCCACGTGTGGACGAACCGCCCGCTCGGCTATTGGCCGCAGGGCATTCCGCGTCCGGAGGCGCGCACGCCGCCACCGAACGGATTCCGCTGGAACGGCCCCGGCCTCGAAGCGCGGCTCGCCTCGTCGATGGCGGGAACCTATCCCACACCGGAAGGGCTCGCGTGGGATCTG
>JANYHS010000238.1 GCA_025358945.1 Acidobacteriota bacterium | reverse complement strand
TGTCCGCGGCGCCGCTGGCGCTGGCGTGGAATCGACATCGATGACGCGACGGACGCTCGTCATCGGCGCCGTGCTGTGCTGCATTGGCCTGCCGCCGCTGTTCGTCCTGGTCAACGCCGCCTCGTTCTACGCCGTGAATCGAACGAACGGGACAATCACGACGTCGGCGGGCCAGACGCGGGAGTACATCCTCTACGTGCCAACGAGCTACGACCGTGCGACGCCGACGCCGCTCGTCATCAGCATTCACGGCGCGGCGAACTGGCCGTCGTTTCAAATGAACCTCAGTCAGTGGAACACGCTTGCCGATGAGCACGGCTTCATCGTCGTCTATCCAGCGGGCGAGGGCGGCGGGCCGAAGACGTGGTTCCTGCGAGGACAGCGCACGCCATCGCGCATGCCGGATGTCGTTTTCATTTCCGAGCTGATTGACACGCTGGAGGCGTCCTACAACATCGACCCGGCGCGGATCTACGCGAACGGGCTGTCGAATGGCGGTGGCGTGACGTTCGCGCTGTCGTGCACGTTGTCTCATCGCATCGCCGCGTTCGGACCCGTGGCGGCTGCTGTGACACTGCCGTTGGACTGGTGTCCGGACTCCCGTCCCGCACCCATGATCGCGTTCCATGGGACGGCCGATCGATTCACGCCGTACAACGGCGCGAAGGTGTGGCTCGCGCCAGAACCGTTTCCGAGCATCCCGGAATGGACGGCGGCCTGGGCGCGAAGAAACCATTGCGCAACGAACCCGATCGACGCCGTGGTGGCCCCGGACGTCATCCGTGCCGAGTACACGAACTGTGCCGACGGCGCGGCCGTGGTGCTCTATACCATCCTGGAAGGAGGCCACACCTGGCCTGGTGGCAAGCCGATGCCGGAATGGCTTGTCGGGCGTACAAGTAGGGGCGTCGACGCCACGCGCCAGATGTGGGCGTTCTTTCGCGCACACACACTTCGGAGGAATTGATCGACCAGCGTCAGTTCCAGATCCCGAGCTGCCGGCGGAGGATGACGATCTGACCGATGTGGTAGGCGTTGTGATCGGCGATCAACAAGATCTCGCGCAGATACGTCTGCCCCGTGCCGTGCGGGATCGTGGCGAGCAGGGCGATCTTCGGGTTCGCGGCAAGGCGCTGCAACGCTTGCCGATCGCGGCGGTAGCTCGCGATCGCCTTCGTCCACGCCGCCGCATTTCGCGGTCCGAGCGCCTTCGGCCAGTAATCGTCCGGCCACTTCTTCTCTTTGTACTTGGCGCTCAGACAGAACTCAAGGATGTCACCCTGCGCGATCCGCAGGTGCTCGACGAGCTGCCACAGCGTATGCTCCGCGCCGCGAGGCAACGTCCCGCGCATCCGCGCCGGAATCCCCTTCACCGCACGATCGAACCCGACGTGCGCTTCCTCGAAATCGAGCAACGTCACCAGCTGTGCCCGCAGCGCCCGTTCATCAATCCTCACATCCTCACATCCTCAGATCCTCAGATCCTCAGATCCTCAGATCCTCACATCCTCAGATAAATCCTCAGATCCTGAACTCCTCAGATCCTCAAATCTCAAAGCACTCGTATCAAATCCGACCGCGTAATGATGAACGTCTTGTCGGTCTTGAAGTCGCGCACCAGGACCGCCGGATTCTGCGGCGTGATCATCGTCGACAGCAAATCCACCGGTGTCGACACATCGACGAACGGAAACGCCGGCTGCATGATCGACTCGACCGGCTGCGTCTTGACGTCGGCGTTGCGCACAAGCTCGTTGTAGAGGGTCGTCTCGTTCAGCGAGCCGACGAGCCGGCTGTCGCGCGTGATCGAGATCTGCGAGAAGTCGTGATCGCTCATCAGGCGAACCGCCTTCGCGACCGGCTCTTCGGACTCGAGTGAGCAGAGTTCACCGGACAGCCGCATCGAGACCAGGTCGCGCGCGGTCATCCCGTGCTTCTCGATGAAACCCTTCTCGCGCATCCATTCGTCGTTGAACATCTTGCCAAGATAGCGCGTGCCGTGGTCGTGGAAGATCACCACGATCACGTCGTCGGTCTTGAAATGATCGCGCAGCTGGAGCAATCCCGCCATCGCCGACCCCGCCGAATTGCCGGCGAAGATGCCTTCCTCGCGCGTGATGCGCCGCGTCATCATCGCCGCGTCTTTGTCGGTGACCTTCTCGAACGCGTCGATGACGTCGAAGTCGACGTTCTTGGGCAGGAAGTCTTCGCCGATCCCTTCGGTGATGTACGGATAGATCTCGTGCTTGTCGAAGATGCCGGTCTCCTTGTATTTCTTGAACACCGAGCCGTAGGTGTCGATGCCCCAGATCTTGATCGCCGGGTTCTTCTCTTTCAGGTAACGGCCGGTGCCAGAAATCGTCCCGCCGGTGCCGACGCCGCAGACGAGGTGCGTGATGCGGCCGTCGGTCTGCTCCCAGATCTCAGGACCCGTCTGCTCGTAGTGCGCCTTCGAGTTGGACAGGTTGTCGTACTGATTCGCCTTCCACGAGTTCGGCACCTCGCGCTCGAGCCGCGACGACACGGAGTAGTACGACCGCGGATCCTCAGGCTCGACGTTGGTCGGACAGATGATCACTTCCGCGCCGAACGCCTTCAGCGCGTCGGCCTTTTCCTTCGACTGCTTGTCGGTCGTCGTGAAGATGCATTTGTAGCCCTTGACGACCGCCGCCATCGCCAGGCCCATGCCGGTGTTGCCGGAGGTGCCTTCGATGATCGTCCCGCCGGGCTTGAGCGCGCCGGACCGCTCCGCATCCTCGATCATCTGGATCGCCATGCGATCCTTGATCGAGTTGCCCGGGTTGAAGGTTTCCACCTTGGCGAGCACGGTGCCCTTCACCAGCCCTTTGGTGATGCGGTTGATGCGCACCATCGGCGTGTGGCCGACGGCGTCCAGAATGGTGTCGCAAATTTTCTTCACGCTTCAAGTTTATACTGAGCGTCCCATGCCGAAGCTCATCGCCGCGCCGACGGTCATCGCCGCCGCCGGAACACAACCGAAGAAGATTGAAGAGTTCGCCGGACACGTGAACTCGGGCCACGCGCAGGTCAGCGTGGCGAGAATGACATCGCCGTCAGGCTGGCTCGAACCCGGGCAGCGCCCGGAATTCGAGGAGATCACCCTCGTCTTGCGCGGGATGCTGCGCGTGGAATACGAGGGCGGCGCGCTCGACGTGCGCGCTGGACAAGCGGTGGTCACCGCACCTGGCGAGTGGATCCGTTACAGCACGCCGGAGGCGGATGGCGCCGAATACGTCGCCGTATGTCTCCCGGCGTTCTCGCCGGCGACCGTGCACCGTGACGAATAGAAAAAAATCTCCACCACAGGGGACACCGTCCCCCGCGTCCTCCGTGGCGGAGAGCTTACCGCCCGCCGGCCACATCGATAAACGTGCCAGTCGAGTACGACGCCTCGTCTGACAACAGCCACAGAATCGCGCGGGCGACTTCGATCGCGGCGCCGCCGCGCTGCATCGGCAGCGTCGGACCGAGCCGATCCACACGTCCCGGCTCGCCGCCGTCAGCGTGAATCTCCGTGTAGATGATCCCGGCGCGGACGCCGTTGACGCGAATCCCCTCACCCGCCACTTCGCGTGCGAGGCCGATCGTCAACGCGTCGAGCGCGGCCTTTGACGCCGCGTAGTCGACGTACTCACCGGGCGCGCCGAGCTGCGCGGCTCTCGACGACACGTTCACGATCGCTCCACCCGCAGCACCATGCGTCGTGGACATCCGCCGCACCGCTTCGCGCGCGCACATAAACGCGCCGCGGACGTTGGTGCCGAACACGCGATCGATCCGCGCCGCGTCGATATGCTCGACGCGCGTCTGCCGCTCGAGGATGCCGGCGTTGTTGACGAGCGCGGTGAGCGGTCCCAGCCTCGCGTCGACAGTTTCGAACAGCCGAACGACGTCGGGCTCGAGCGCGATGTCCGCGGCGACGCCCAGCGCGTTCCCGCCTGCGGCCCGAATCGCGGCGACCACCGCCTCGGCCGCCGCCTGGTTTTTCTTGTAGTTGACACAGACGGCGTAGCCGCGCTCCGCGGCCAGCATGGCGGTCGCCGCGCCGATGCCCCGGCCGCCTCCGGTCACGATCAGTACTCTTGACACACGGAAATCCTATCAGGTGCAGCGCGAGCCTTCAGGCCTGTCGCGAGATCAGCGCGACGGAACGGATCTCGATGGTCGTGCTGAAGGGCGAGCGCGTGCGCCGCGTCGACCTCTTCGATGTCGCCAAGAACCCGCTACAGTAGGGCTCGGGGCTACTGTTTGTCCTGCGCGGTGGTCGTCGTCGGTGTCTTGCCGTTGATGTACTTCTCGTACCACGCGAGGTACCGCTCGTAGCGATCGCGGACGTAGCTGGGACGGCTGATGCCGTGGAACTCGTTCGGGTAGATGACGAGCTGCGTGTCGATGTTCAGGCTGCGCAGCGCCTGATACATCTGCTGGCCGCCCTGCACCGGCACGTTGAAGTCCTTTTCGCCGCCGAGGAACAGCGTCGGCGTCTTGATGCGATCGGCGTGCAGAAACGGATACGAGATCTTCTGGTAGGTCTCCCACGCCTTCGGGTCCCACGGGGGGCCGATCTCGTAGTCGTACTGGATGATGTACTGATCCGTGCCGTAGAACGCGACCGTGAACGCGGTGCCGGCGCCGCTGGTGGCCGCCTTGAACCGGGTGTCGCTGGCGATCATGTAGTCGGTGAGGATGCCGCCGTAGCTCCAGCCGCCAACGCCGAGCTTGTTCGGATCGGCCACGCCCATCTTCACGACCTGGTCGACCATCGCCTGCAGGTCGTCCACCTCGTAGTGCCCCCAGTCGGCCCAGATCGATTTCGAATACTTGGCGCCGCGCCCGGCGCTGCCGCGATAGTTCACCGCGAGCACGGCGTAGCCGTTGGCGGCGAACCACTGCCGCTCGAACGCGAAGCTGTGCTGATCCTGACCGTTTGGGCCGCCGTGAATCCGCAGCAGCATCGGGATCTTCGTGCCGGCGACGTAGCCGGCAGGCTTGGTCAGCAGCCCGTGGACCTCGCTGCCGTCCTTGCTTTTCGCGCTGACCGTTTCAGTCGTGCCGAGCTGCAACTCGGCGAAGAGCGCGTCGTTCTGGTGCGAGAGCTGCGTCAGCCCTGCGATGTTCCCGGCGGCGCGATCCACGCGGTAGACCTCGGTCGCTTTCGCGTCGCCGCCTGACAGCACGGCCGCGCACGCGCCGGCCGCGGTCACGCTCGACACGACCACCGGCGCTGTGATCAGCTTCTCGACGCGGTTGGTCGCGAGGGTCACGCGCGCCGGGTAGACGGACTGGTCGTCGGTGATCAGCACGGTGATCGACGTGCCGTCGGCGCTGAAGCGCGGCGCGCTGACGCCGCGATCGAACTCCTCGGTCCCCTTCACACGCAGGGGCGCGCCGGATCCTTCCGCCGCCACCAGCGCCAGATGCTCCATGCCGTACGCGCCGTATTTCTTGTCGTCCCCCTCGAGGAGCGCGATCCACTTGCCGTCGGCGCTCCACTCCGCCCGGCCGCGGCCGCCGCGGCTGGTCTCCGGCGTCAGCGCCTTCTCGGTGGATCCGGGCTTCGCGTCCGCGAGGAACAACTGGCTGGACGGCTCACGGTCGGGATCCTCGTGGCGGTTGCTCATGAACGCGATGCGCGTGCCGTCTGGCGACCACGAGGGAGACGATTCGTCCACCTCGCCGGCGGTGAGGCGATCCAGCGTCTTCGACGCGATGTCGAACAGATACACGTAGGTGTGACGGCCCGACAGCAGATAACCCTGCACGTCCTGTTTGTACTTATAGCGATCGATCACGATCGGTTTCGGCGCCTTGGCCGCCTGCCCTGCGCCTGCCGAAGGGCGGCCACCGTTTGCATCACCGCCCGCAGCAGCACCGGCGGCCGGCGCGTCCGCCGCGTCCGGATCCGGGTCGCCGACGGTCAGCGCGAGGCGCTTCGAATCCGGCGACCACTCGTACCCTTGCAGCCGCCCCTTCAGTTCCGTGAGCTGAAACGCCTCACCGCCGCTGCGATCAAGCAACCACACCTGGTTGCCTTTCGCCTTGCCAGGACGCGACGAGGTGAATGACAGGTACTTCCCGTCCGGACTGAAGCGCGGCGACGATTCGCTGTCGGTACTCGACGTGAGCTGCCGCTCGTTGCGGCCGTCGAGGTCCACGGTCCAGATGTGGGCGTTGCCGCCCTTGTCCTCTTTCACGTCGATCTGCGAGACCACGAAGGCGACAGCTTTACCGTCCGGTGCGCATTGCGGATCCCGCACATCTTTGATCCTGGCGAGATCATCGAGCGACAGCGGCCGCTTCGCTCCCTGCGCCGACGCGACAGTGACGGACGAGAGCAGAATGACAAGACCAGCGAGCATGCGTTTCATGAATGTCCTCGTTTACTTTCCGGTAAACATCACGCGCCAGATTTTGCCCTTCACATCCTCGGCGATGTAGAGCGACCCGTCCGGCCCGACCGCGAGGCCGCCAGGGCGCGAGACCGCGTCGGCCGGGCTCATCAACGGTGTCTTGCCGGCAAAACCGTCGGCGAAGATCTCACGCGTCCCCGGCTTGCCGGCGGTAAAGGGCACGAACGTGATGTTGTAGCCGGCCATCGGCAGCGGCGCGCGATTCCACGATCCGTGGAACGCCACGAAGACGCCCCCTCGATACTTCGCCGGGAACTGCGTGCCGGTGTAGAACGCCAGGTCGTTGGGCGCCCAGTGCGCCGGGAAGGCTACGGCCGGCGCCGTGAACGCCGCGCACCGGTCGGTCTTCTTGCCGTCGCCGCCATACTCAGGGTTCGTCACCAGATGACCCTCGGCGTTGCTGTAGAAGCAGTACGGCCAGCCGAAATTCGATCCCTCCCCGACCTTCTCCAAATATTCCGCCGGCAGTTCGGCGTTCTCCTGCGCCGTGAACTGCCCAGGCCACATCGTGTCGAGACCATCGCGGTTGTGCATCACCAGCCACAGCGAATTGTCGTACCACGTGATCCCGGGCATCTGCCGCAGACCGGTGGCGTAGCGCTTGCCGTCGGCCTGCTTCTGTCCCAGCTTGTTCTCGTCGAACCGCCAGATGCCGCCGGCGACGTCGAGCAACTGACACGGATCCTGGCCGGCGACCTTCGGCTGGCGATCCGGCACCTGGCACGCATTCGACGGCGCGCCGATGTTCACGTAGACGCCGCCCTTGCCGTCGAACGCGATCCCTTTGTCAGCGTGCTGGCGTCGATCGGTCAGCCCTTCGACGATCACTTCGGCCGGTGCATCCGGCGCGAGCTCGCCCGGCCCCAGCTTGTAGCGCACGATCGAGTTGGTCGTCGCCATGTAGACGTAGCCGTTGCGAAGCGCGACGCCGGTCGCGCCATCGCTGCCGAAGCGCTCGCGCGAGTCCATCTTGCCGTCGCCGTCGGTGTCGTGCAGCGCGACGACGCCGCCCGTCGCGCCGCGGCCGCCGTTGCGCGTCGACACGTACACGTCGCCGTTCGGCGCGACGACGAGATGACGGGCCGGGCCGATGTTCTCGGCAACCACCAACGCGCAGAATCCCTGGGGCAGCTTCAGCCCACCGTTGTCCGGGTCGCACACCGGACCGGCGGCGCCGGCGGTCAGGGAAAGAACCAGCGCGGCACTGGTGGCCGCAATCGAGACGCTCATCATTCGCTTCATGGTCATTGCGTGATCCTCGTAACGTTCGTTTCACCGATGGTCGTTCTCGCCCAATCCCATCCCTCGAGCCCGCGTGCGTTGACGGCTTTGACCGACACCACCGTGCCCGCCGCGATCCGCGGCAGCGTCACGCGGGACTGCGTCACCGTCAGCCTGCGCCGCAGCGGATCCGCCGCCGGACCGTAGGCAACGATGTACGACGCGACGCCGTGCTCAGGACTCGGCGTCCAGGACAGCGCCGTGGCCGCGGCCGCGTCGCGGTCCACCTTCAGGTTCGTCAGCCGCGACGGACTCGACGCCAGCAGCATCACCGTCGCCATCGTCGTCTTGCTGGTCTCGGTGATCAACTGATGGTTTTCAAACTCGAGCAGATCGCTCGCCTGATGGTAATGCGGACTGCCCAGCACGGGATAGGAGCCGATGCCGCCGGTGACGTCGCCGTAGGCGTCATAGAGCGACGCGGCGTCGGTGCCTTTGAAGTAGAGCGCGTCGTAGGTGACGAGCCGCGTAAAGAGCATCGCCGCAGCGTGCTGGATGTCGCGGATGCCGGGATTCGAGTAGCGGATCGTGTTGTCCATCCGCGCATCGTTCATCCAGCCGACCATATCGTTGTTCAAGGCGCCGGCCACGTGCATCTTGCTTGCGAGAGCGCGGCGAACGAATTCCCGGCTGCCCAGGAGTCCGCCTTCTTCTCCCGTGAACGACGCAAACATGATCGTCGCCGGCATCGGATGATTCGCGAGCACGCGCGCCGCTTCGAGCAACGCCGCGGTCCCCGACGAGTCATCGTCGGCACCCGGTCCGGCCTCGACCGAATCGTAGTGACTGCTGACCACGTAGACGAGTTCGGGGTTCACCGTGCCGCGCAGGGTCGCGATCACGTTGGCGGTCTTGCCGTCAAACGCGCCGCGGGGTTCGAACCACTGATACTCCGGCGCGTAGCCGAATGACGTGTAGGTGTTGAACAGAAACGCCGACGCCTTGCGATTGCCCGGCTTCGTGATGTTCTTGGACTCGAAGTCGAAGAGCGCTTTTTCGTAGCTGAACACGCGGGCGGCAGACGCATGCGCGACGGTCT
>JANYHS010000235.1 GCA_025358945.1 Acidobacteriota bacterium | reverse complement strand
CCCGGCTTGAGGTCGGTCGCGAGTCGCCGCCACACCTCGAGCCGCTTCGCCATCGGACACATCACCGAATCGATGCCGAGCAACTTCACGCCGCGAAGGATAAACGGCAACACGGTCATCGTCAGGTCGGTGCCGCCGGTGAGCCCGGAGTTCGCGATGCACCCGTTGTAGATCACCGTCCGCGTCAGCCAGGCGAGCGTCTCGCCGCCGACGACGTCGACGGCGCCGGCCCACAGCGGTTTCTCCAGCGGACGGGTGCCCATCTGCAGACCGTTGCGAGACACAACGTCGGTCGCGCCGAGCGCGCGTAGAAAGTCGTGCTCGCCGTCCTTCCCTGTCAACGCCGTCACCTGATAGCCGCGCCCCGCCAGCATCTGCACCGCGAGGCTGCCGACGCCGCCCGTCGCGCCGGTCACGATCACGGGACCCTGACCCGGCCTCAGGCCGTTCTGTTCCATGTCGACAATGGACAGCGCCGCCGTGAATCCCGCGGTGCCGATCGCCATCGCGTCCCACGCGCCGAGTCCGCTGGGGATCGCCACGACCCAATCGGCCGGTACGCGCGCGAAACCCGCGTAGCCGCCATCGTGCGCCACGCCGAGATCGAAGCCGGTGACCAGCACCGCCTGACCTTCGCGAAACCGAGGATCGCTGCTCGACGCGACCGTCCCCGCCACATCGATACCGCCCACCAGCGGAAAACGCCGGATGATTTTCCCGGCGCCCGTGCCCGCGAGCGCGTCCTTGTAGTTCACGCTGGAGCAAGCCACCTTGATGACAACGTCGCCAGGGCTCAACTCGTCGAGAGTGGCAGGGACGACGCGCCCCTGGACGTTGCCGTCTTCCTCGAACACGCGAAACGCGCGAAACGGCCCCCTCATTTCTTGGCGTTCGCTTTCGCTTCGTTGAGCAGCGCCAGGATCTCTTCGCGTCCCGACATCGACGCGTACATCCACGCCGTCCGGTCCAGCAGGTCGGCGACGTCCATATCGGCGCCATGTTTCAGGAGGACGCGCGCGACGTCGGCGAAATTTGCGGAGGCGGCCTTGATCAACGGCGTCCAGCCGTCGCCGTTCTTCACGTTGATGTCGGCGTCCTTCTCGAGCAGCAGCTCCACGGTGTCTGCGCAGCTCGCGCCGGCGGCGGCAAGCAACGGCGCATTGCCGTCCACGATGGTGTTGGCTTTCATGCCCGACGCCAGCAGCACACGCACGGTCGCCGTCTGGCACGTGGTGGCGGCCAGCATCAGATCCAGCGGTACCGGCGTCGCGCCGTGCTTCAGCAGCAACTCGATGGCACCAGACGATCCCGCCTCGGCCGCGTAGGTCATGACATGTCCGCCGCTGGCATCCGCGGCTTTCACGTCGGCGCCCCCGGCCAGCAACGCGTCGACGACGGAGGCATCGCCGTTAGCGGCCGCCGCCATCAGGGCCGTGCGGGACTGGTTGTCCCTCGCGTTCGGATCGGCCTTGCTCGCGAGGAGCGCGCGCACGGGGCCGGTGTAGCCGCCGAACGCCGCGACCATCAGGGCGGTCATCCCGCCGGTGTTTTTCGCGTTGACGTCGGCGCCGCTCGCAATCAGCAGCCGCACCGTGTCCGCGCGGTTGGCTGACGCCGCGCGCATCAGCGGCGTCGTCCCGTCCTGTGTCGCCGCGTTGACGTCTGCTTTGGCGGCAATCAGCAGACGGGCGATCGCGGTCTGCCCTTCCATCGCGGCCAGCATCAGCGGCGTCAGGCCGTTGTCGTCCGGCGCGTTGACGTCGGCACCGCCGACGATCAGCGTCTGCACGACGGCTGTCTTGCCGTCCACGACGGCGTCAGGTAGCGATTGCTGGAGGACGCCGGTCGCGAGGGCGCCGGCTGAGAGGAGAATCAGGAGTGTGGACATCACGGTAGCGGACGGACGATAGCATATGGTACCGTGTCGAGGCTCCCCCTTTCAGATATGAACGTCGACCATCGATTCACACAAACACAGCACCAGTACGCCGCCGACGACCTCGAAACGATGCGCGAGGCACGGCGGTACCAGGACCATGTCTTCGAGCTCCTGCGGCCGCACATCGGCACCAGCGTCCTGGAGGTCGGCTGCGGGATCGGCACGTCGAGTCTCCGCTTTGCGGACATCGCCGAACGCCTGGTCTGCATCGAGCCGAACCTGAACTGCGCGAGCCGCGCCCATGCCGCCCTCGACGGCCACCCGAAGATCTCGCTCCGGACCTGCCACCTCGAAGAATGTGACCGCGAGGAACTCGTCCAGCAGCGCTTCGACACCATCATCTGCGTCAACGTCCTCGAGCACATCGAAGACGATGTTCGGGCCCTGCGCCTGTTTCGTGAGCTGGTTGCGCCGACCGGCGGGCACGTGCTGATCTTCGTGCCGGCCGTCCAGGCGGCGTACGGACCGCTGGATGCCGCGCTCGGCCACCATCGCCGCTACGCGAAGCGCACGCTGCGCGCGGCGTTCAACGCGGCCGGCCTCGAGACGACGACGCTGCGCTACACGAACCCGATCGGACTCCTCGGCTGGATGTACAACGCGCATATCAGCCGGACGACGGAACACACGTCCGGACAAGTGAAGCTCTTCGAACAGTTCGTCGCGCCGTGGGCGCTGCCGCTGGACCGCATGGTGGCGCCGCCGCTCGGTCTGTCCCTCTTCGCCGTCGGGCGCGCCCGCGTGCACGTCGCATGACGGCCGGCCTGTCCAGACTCCAACGCGCGCAGCAGCTCGTCCCCGCGGACCCGCTGCTCTCGGTCGTGATGCCCGTCTTCAACGAAGAAGGCACGATCGAAGAGATCATCCGCCGCGTGCTCGCCGTCAAGATGCGCATCGAGTTGATCGTGGTCGACGATGTGTCGACGGACGGCACGCCGGCGATCCTGGATCGACTGCACAAGGAACTCGGCTTCGTGCTGCTGAAGCAGCCGCGCAACAGCGGCAAGGGCTCCGCGCTGCGGCGCGGCTTCGCCGCCGTCACCGGCGACATGATGATCATTCAGGACGCCGATCTCGAGTATTCACCCGAGGAATACGCGCTGATGACGCCGCTCATCACCTCGGGCCGCGCCGACGTCGTGTACGGATCGCGCTTTCTGGGCACGCACCGCGTCTTCCTGCTGACCCACTACCTCGGGAACCGGCTGATCACCTTCGTCACGAACGTGCTCTACAACACCATGCTCACCGACATGGAGACCTGCTACAAGTTGATGCGCGTCGACGTGTTGCGGTCGATGGAGCTGAAGTCGAACGGCTTCGGGATCGAGCCCGAGATCACCGCCAAGGTCTTCAAACGCGGCTGCAAGGTGTACGAGGTGCCGATCAGCTACGACGGCCGCGGCTACGAAGAAGGCAAGAAGATCACGTGGCGGGACGGCATCGTCGCGCTGTGGGTGCTGCTGAAGTACCGGTTCACCGAGTAAGTCCCGGGGTATACTAGGGTTTTCACCCATCGCCGCAAGAAAGAAGAAGGCCCCGTGGTTCAGCGTCCGCACGGCACCAACCCGTT
>JANYHS010000181.1 GCA_025358945.1 Acidobacteriota bacterium | reverse complement strand
GAGGTGCTGCAGGCGCGCAACGGCCGGCCGTTCGTCGACGTGCCGCCGGAGACCGAAGACCTCGCGGCGATCGCTTCAGCGATGGAAGCCGTCCTGTCGCCATCGGCGCTGGTGGCCGACGCGTCCGGCGCTTCAACCGCGAGTGTCACCGCGCGGCGCTGGCGGGCGCAAGCGCGTGCCGAGGGATTACGTTGAGGAACGCACATGCCGCTAACCCCGCGGAGGAGGTCGGCCGGTAGATGCAGTACGAGGTCGAAATCGGCGGGCGCCGGCGGCAGGTCGTGGTCACGCGCGCGGGCGACGGATTTGCCGTCTCCCTCGACGGACTCACGCGGCACGTGGATGCGGCGCGCATTGACGCGCACACGCTGTCGTTACTGATCGGCGCAGAGGACGGCGTTCACGCGGGCCCGAACAGCGCGACGATCTCATCGAACGAAGTCAGCGTCGCCACGGATCCGGTCAGCGGTCAACTGACCGTGCACGTCGGCTCGACGCCGGTTGCCGTCTCCCTGAATGGCCGGCGGCGCTGGGGCCGGAACGACGAAGGCGGCAGCACGAGTTCGGGCCCGCAGCGTCTCGCGGCGCCGATGCCGGGCAAAGTGGTCCGCGTGCTGGTCAGCGTCGGCGACGCGGTGCTCGCGCGCCAGCCAGTGGTGGTGGTCGAAGCGATGAAGATGGAGAACGAACTGCGCGCCAGCCGGGAAGGCACGGTCACCGAGATCCACGTCCGCGAGGGGATGTCGGTCGATGCCGGCGCGCTGCTTCTCGTCATTCAGTGAAGTTCTTCACGCGCCTCAGCGGCCACCCGGTCCTCCGTTTCACCACGATCTGTTTGATGGTGGTCGTGGCGCTGGTGGCGGCGTCGATTGTCGCGTCGGTGACGGTTGATCTCGGACCGGCGGTTCGCGCCAAGGCTGAGAGCGCCGGTTCCGACTACATCGAGCGCCCGATGCACATCGGCGCGCTCAAGATCCGCCTCTTCAGCGGAAAGGTGATCGTCGAGAACCTGACGATCGACGGTCTGCATCCAGGCGATCGCCCGTTCTTCACGGCCAGGCAGGTGGCGGTCGCGCTTGACTGGATTCCGGCCTTCAGTCTGAAGCCGGACATCACCATCAGTTCGGTGGAGATGACCGACTGGCAGATGCTCGTCGAGAAATGGGACGGCGCGCACAACTTTCCTCGCTTCAACCACGACGATGGCAAGCCACCGGGGCCCAAGCGTGTGACGACGACGCTGAAGTACCTGCGGGCGTCTCGCGGCCAGTTCACGTTCGAGGATCACGAGACGCCGTGGAGCGTCGTCTGCCGCAACCTCGACATCAACATGGGCAACCTCCCGAAGTATCACGGGACGGCGACGTTTCACGACGGCACGGTCACGATCCAGGACTTCGTGCCGATGTACGCGAACATGCACGCGCTGTTCGTCATCGACGGCTCGCGCATCCACCTCGATCGCATCGACATGGAGACCGACGGCGCGATGACCGTGGCCACCGGCGACGTCGACCTGGCGCACTGGCCCAATCAGGGCTACCAGGTGAAGTCGCGAGTGAACTTCCCGCGCATGCGCGAGCTGTTCTTCAAGGATGAACCGTGGCGCATCTCCGGTGACGGCGCGTTCACCGGATCGTTCCGGCTGTTCAAGACCGGCGAGGACACCAATCGCGATCTGACGGGCACGTTCGCCAGCGAACTGGCGGGGCTCAACGACTACCGCTTTCCGAATCTCTACGGATCGCTCCGCTGGTCGCAGCACGGTTTCGACGTCTGGGATGCCGGCTCGCAGTTCTACGGCGGCGCTGCGAAGTTCGTCTACGGGATCAAGCCGTTCGGGGAGAAGACCAAGCCGGCGCACCACTTCGACGCCACGCTGAACGACGTGGACCTCGCGCGCTTTACCGACTTCGAGCAATTTCCTGGCCTGCGCTTCGCGGGCAGCGCCTCGATGCACAACGTCCTCGACTGGCCCTCCGGCCGTTTCTCGGAACATCACGGCGAGGGCACGCTGACGATTGCGCCGCCGCCAGGTGTGACGCCGATGATCGCATCGCTCTCCGCGGCGCGCGCCGCGGATGGCGATCACGCGCGGCACGAGTGGGGACCGTTTGCGCCGATGCCGCTGGTCTCGCACCTGCCGATCGCCGCCGATCTGACCTACCGCTACGGCCCTGATGACGTCACGATCGATCAAGGTCATTTCGCCACCGAGCGCACACACGTGACGTTCGGCGGCACGACCGCGTACGGCGCGAAGTCGCGTCTGCCGTTTCACGTGACGAGCAGCGACTGGCAGGAAAGCGATCAGGTGCTGGCAGGCATCATCAGCGATTTCGGTTCGCCGACCGGCGCGGCGCCGTTTGCCGGACGCGGCGAGTTCGACGGGGTGATGACCGGGGCGTTCCGCGAGCCGCGCGTCGAAGGGCTGTTCACCGGCGAGGATCTGCGCGCGTTCGACACGCTCTGGGGCAACGGTTCGGCGCAGATTGTTGTCGAGAACAAGTATGTCAACGTGCGCGACGGTGTGGTGCGCGTCCGTGATTCGGAGATCCGCGCCGACGGGCTGTTTGCCCTCGGGTATCCGCGGGAGGACGCCGGCGAGGAGATCAATGCGCGCATTCGCGTGGGTCGCCGCGATCTCGACAGCCTGCGTCACGCGTTCGGCATCGACGAGTATCCGGTGTCCGGGCTGCTGTCGGGTGAATTCCACCTGACCGGCGAGTACGAGCGGCCGATCGGGTTCGGCGCGATGACGATCGAGGACGGCCTTGCCTACGGCGAGCCGTTTCAGAAAGCGGCGTCAGCGCTGCGCTTCGACGGCGCCGGCGTCCGGATCGACGGCTTGACCCTCACCAAGGACACCGGCGAGGTTACCGGTGCGGCATTCATCGGATGGGACTCGACGTACTCGTTCAACGCCAGCGGCCGGCGCATTCCGGTCGACAAGCTGGCGTTCCTCGCATTTCCGCGCGCGCCGCTGTCCGGCCTCGCCGACGTCACCGCGACCGGCAACGGCACATTCGAGTCGCCGCGCAACGACTTCAAGATCAGCGTCCGCGATCTATTTGTGGGCGACGAGGGCGTCGGGCTGGTCAGCGGCGCCCTGGCCTTGCGTGGCGCCGAACTGAGCGGCGACATCAACGCCGCGTCGCCGCGAATGGCGCTGACCGGCAGCGGCCGGATCGCGCTGACCCCGCAGGCGGACGCCGAGCTGACCTTCCGTTTCCACGACACCTCGCTCGATCCGTATGTGCGGTTGTTCGTGCCGAAACTGTCGCCCTTCACCACCGCCGTCGTCAGCGGCGCGATTCGCGTCGTCGGCGAGCTGGCTGACGCGGATCACCTGGTGGTGGACGGCACGGTGGACGCGCTCGAGATGCGGCTGCTGGACTACGGCGTGAAGAACGCGGCGCCGATCCGCATCGCGTTCGATCAGCAGCAGGTCCGCATCGAGGAACTGGAACTGGTGGGCGACGACACCCGGCTGCGACTCTCTGGCGGCATCAGCCTCAAGGACGAGCGGATCGCGCTCAAGGCGACCGGGGAAGCCAACCTTGGCATCCTGCAGGGATTCTTCCGAGAGGTGCGCGGCGCCGGACGCGCCGAGCTGACCGCATCGATCGACGGTCCGCTCGCGCAGCCGCAGTTCTCCGGCAGCGCGACGATCACCGACGGCCGCATCCGGCATTTCTCCATCCCCAACTCACTGGATGCGATCAACGGCACGATTCATTTTGATTCGGGCGGCATCCGCCTCGACGAAGTGGCGGCGACGATGGGCGGCGGGCGGGTGCAGTTCGGCGGACGAATTGGATTCGACGGCTACGTGCCGGCCGAACTCGACGTGACCGCGCGCGGCGCGGACATGCATCTGCGCGTGCCCGAAGGCGTGCGCTCCGTGGTCGACGCCGACCTCTCGCTGCGGGGCACGTTCAAGTCGCCGACACTCGGCGGCCTCGTCACCGTGAAGAGCGCGCTCTGGAATCGGCGCGTGGACACCCCGGGCAGCATCTTCGATCTGGCGTCGCGGAGGTCCGCCGCGGCTGGCGCGGTGGGATCGATCGAGGCGGCGCCGACCGTGCCCTTGAAGTTCGACCTTCAGTTGCTGATGCCGTCGACGTTGCGCGTTGAGAACAACCTGGCGCGCATGGTGGCGAGCGCCGACCTGACGCTGCGCGGCACCTATGATCGGCCGGTCGTCGCCGGCCACGCCGACATCGAGCGCGGCGAGGTGACGTTCGAAGGGCGCCGTTATCGGATCACGCGCGGCACGATGGACTTCACGAACCCGACACGCATCGAGCCGTTCTTCGACGTCGAGGCGGAAACCAACGTTCGCGTCCCCGGCCAGACGTATCGCGTGACGGTGGCGTTTGCCGGCACCAGCGAGCAACTGCGGCCGACGCTCAGTTCGGATCCGCCGCTGCCGACGTCAGATGTTCTGGCGCTGCTGTTCAGCAATGTCCAACGGACAGGGGCCGGAGACGTCGCGCCGGAGCTGCGCGCTTTGCAGAATCCGACTCAGACGCAGACCGACATCATCACGACGCGGGCGACGCAGGCCATCACGAGCAGTCTGTCGTCGGAGGTCGGCAAGGTTGTGGAGCAGACGTTCGGCGTCGACACCTTCCAGCTGACGCCGTCGTTCATCGATCCGTACAGCCAGCAGACGTCGCGCCTGAACCCCACGGCGCGGCTGACGATCGGCAAGCGCATTTCCGAGCGCGTCTACCTGACGTTCTCGCGCAGCCTCGGCACCACGACCAACGATCAAATCGTGCTGCTCGAGATCGACGAGAGCGATCGCATCTCCTGGATTCTCTCGCGCAACGAGGATCGCCAGACCTACGCGCTCGAGTTCCGGGTGAGGCACGTCTTTTGAGGACCGCCGGACGAACGCTCCACCACGGGGGACGCGGAGGACAGGAGGGCAAATCCTTTCTGCTCCGATTGATCCTCTGTGTCCTCTGTGTCCTCCGCGGTGGAGAGCTGACATCGTTCGCCGCAGTATCCGATTATCTCGGCAAGCCGATCGCCACCGTCCGCCTCGTGATTGAAGGCCGCGAGACGACCGAGGCGCTGCTGACGCAGGTCGTGGCGACGTCGGCGGGTCAGCCGCTGTCGATGGTCCAGGTGCGCGAGACGGTGGCGCATCTGTTCAGCCTGGGACGGTTCGAAGGTGTCAGCGTCGACGCGACGCTGGAGAACGGCCGCGTCGCGCTCCGCTACGATCTGGTGCCGATTCACGCGGTGGCCCGCATCCGCTTCGACGGCCCGCTGCGCGCGCCCGGTATCGACCAGGGCGCGCTGCGCCGCGCGATCGTCGATCGCTACGGTGTGTCGCCACCGCTCGCGCGTGCGGCGGACATCACGCGCATTCTCGCCGACGCGCTCGGGGCGCGAGGCTACCTGCATCCCGCGATCGTCCCGAGTGCGGAGCTCGAGCACTCGCCCGAGCGTGCGACGCTGGTGTTCACGATCGACCCTGGCGCGCGGACGGCGATCGGCACGATCGAGATCGTTGGCGAGCCGAGCGTGACGCGGCCCGAGTTCCTGGCGCGGCTTGGCCTGACCACAGGCGATCCGTATCAGCGGGAGGCGCTGAACGCGCGCATCCAGAAATACATCGAGGAGCGGCGCAGCAAGGGGTACTTCGAGGCCAGGATGGTGTCCGCTGCGCGCCTCTCCGCAGACGAACGCGTCGCCGATCTCACGCTGACGGTGGCGCCAGGACCGCGCGTGCGGGTGGTCTTCACGGGCGACGCCCTGCCGTCGGATCGCCGCACCGACCTGGTGCCCGCGGAGCGCGAAGGGTCGGTGGACGAAGACCTGCTCGAGGACTCGAGCAACCGCATCGAAGAGTACCTGCGGGGCCTGGGCTATCGCGATGCGCGGGCGCCTCACACGCGGGCGGAGACCGACGGCGAACTGGTGATCGCCTTCGATGTGAATCGTGGCCAGCAGTTCAAGGTGGCCACCTACGAAATCTCCGGCAACGCGACGTTGCCGCTGACCGAGTTCGAATCGGCGCTGCGGCTGCGCGACGGCCAGGCATTTTCGGACTCCAGGCTCGACGCCGACGTCCAGACCATCGAGGACCTGTACCGCCGCCGCGGGTTCGCCGCCGCGCGCGTCACCAGGGCGGTCGATATTGTCACGCCGACGCCACCGCCCGCGGAGGTGCCAGTGGCCGTGCGCACCGTGATCAGCGAGGGGCCGCGCACGACTGTTGATGCAGTCACGTTCACCGGCCAGCAGGCGCTCTCCGAAGCGGCGCTCCGCGCGCGCGCGGCGCTGCGCGTCGGCGCGCCATACGTGCCGGGCCAGCTGGCTGTCGATCGCGACGCGATTCAGCTCGCCTACCAGGACCTCGGCTACGAGAGCGCGTCGGTCGGGGCGCGGACCGTGTTCAGCCAGAGCGATACGCATGTCGCCGTCGTGTTCGAGATTCATGAGGGTCCGCAGGTCTTCGTCGACCACGTCCTCATCGTCGGCAACGTGCGGACGACGACCAGCACGATCGAGCACGCGCTGCAGGTGAAAACGGGAGATCCGTTCAGCCTGAGCGCGATCAACGAGAGCCAGCGGCGGTTGACCGCACTCGGCCTGTTCCGCCGCGCGCGCATCACCGAGCTTCGCCATGGCGGCGAAACGGCGCGGGATCTGCTGGTGACGATCGAGGAAGCGCCGCCGACGACCCTGGGGTACGGCGGTGGTGTCGAGATCGGCCATGTGGTCGCCGCGCAGGACGGGTCGGTGGCCGGCGAGCGGCTCGACGTCGCGCCCCGCGCGTTCATCGAGATCGGGCGCCGCAACGTGTTCGGTAAGAACCGCTCGATCAATGTCTTCTCGAGCGTCGCCTTCCACTCGCAGGAGAGTTCGGCCAACGTCGAGTACCGGGCGATCGGGACGTTCCGCGAGCCGCGGGTGTTCAATACGTCCGCCGACGCGTTCATCAACGCCACGTTCGAGCAGCAGCGCCGCTCGAGCTTCAACTTTTCGCGGCGCAGTCTCAGCGCCGACATCGCCCGTAAATTGTCCCGCGTGGTCAGCATCACCGGCACGTATCAGATTCAGCGGACGTCGGTGTTCGACGAACGGCTGGACGACGCCGATCCGCTGAAGCCGCTGATCGATCGTCTGTTTCCACAGTTCCGCCTGTCGTCATTTGCGTCGTCGCTGATTCGGGACACACGTGATGACCCGGTGGATCCGTTACGGGGCGAGTACACGAGCGTCAGCGCACAGCTGGCCGGCCGCGCGATCGGATCGGAGATCGGGTTCGCCAAGTCGTTCCTGACCGCGCAGCTGTTCCGCACGCTGCCGCGCACCAACAGGATTGTGCTGGCGGCCAGCGCGCGGGTCGGCGTGGCGTCGGGTTTTCCTCGCGAAGGCGTCGACGAACTCGGCAACGTCGTGCAGATCGTCGCCCTGCCCCAGAGCGAACGGTTCTACGCTGGCGGCGACACGACAATTCGCGGCTTCGCACTCGATCGCGTAGGCACGCGCCACATTCCCGCGCAGGTCAACGACACGCTGGACCAGGATCTGCTGCCGATCGGCGGCAACGGGCTGGTGGTGTTCAACGCCGAGTTGCGCGCGCCGATCGTCGGCGGCCTGGGCGTCGTCGGCTTCGTCGATACCGGGAACGTGTTCTCACGCATCTCTGAGATCAATTTCATGGAACTGCGGACCGCGGTCGGCAGCGGCGTGCGCTACAAATCGCCATTCGGGCCGATTCGCTTCGATCTCGGGTTCAAAGTCAACCGGCAGCCGGGCGAGGGGCTAACGGCGTGGTTCATCAGTTTTGGCCAGGCGTTCTAGGGACATGACATTGCAGATGTCAGAATGCAGAGTTCAGATGGGGATCGCGCTCGTCGCCGCAGTCCTGGCTGGCGGCGTGGTCCGCGCCGAGACCATCGATCGCGTACTGGCGGTGGTCGCCAATCAGTTGATCACCCAGAGCGACGTGACCGCGGCCATGGAGTTGGGGCTGCAGTCAGCTGACGCCGCGGCCGATCCGGTGCGCATCGTGCTGAGCAAGCTGATCGATCGCGAGCTGGTGCTCGCGGAAGTTGATCGGTATGCGCCGGCAGAGCCGACCGCGGAAGCCGTGGATCGCGAAGTGCTGCGCGTGCGCGAACGGTTTCGCTCCCAGGCGGAACTCGACGCCGCGCTCGCGCGCTCGGGCATTGACGAGAAGCACTTGCGCGAAACGTTACGGCAGGATCTGCGCTTGCGCGCGTATCTCGATCAGCGTTTCAGTACCGCGGCCGGCCGGCGGGCCAGCCTGATCGACGAATGGATGACCGGCTTGCGCCGGCGCGGCGGCGTCGTCGATCTGTACTTATCGGACGCGCGCCCTCGCTAACCCTCCTAGGCCTTGCGCGCGCCGAGGAACGCGACGATCTGCAGCAAATCGAATCCCGCGTGGCTGACAATCGGCGCCACGCACGATCGCCGCCGCAGGTAGACGATGCCCCAGAAGGCGCCGAGCAGGCCGGTGGCGAACGTCGCGTCCACGCCCTGCAGCAGGTGTCCCGCCCCGAACGCCACGCTCGTGACCACGACGCCGACCACTGGTCCGCCCAGCCAGACCTCGAAGCGGTGGAGCAGAAACGCGCGCTGCACTTCTTCACGTACTCCGCCGGCCGCCAGCACGACCAGCGCGAACAGCCAGGCGTCGCGCGGCGACCGCAGCAGTTGCTGCAGCGGATTGGTCTCGACGGTGTGGAGCCCGGGAACGAAACGGCGGATCGGCAGGAGCACCGCGATGCCGATGGCGAGCGCGACGAGAATCAGCGGGACGCCCGCCACCACTTCCGGCACGACCGGCTTACGCCCGAACAGTACGTCGCGCGGCCGCTCGCCATGTGCGTACAGCATGACGAGAATCAGTCCGAGCAGAAGCAGCGTGTCGCCGAGCGAGAGCATGACGACATAGCGGATGCTGAGCTGTCCATGCACGAACGGCTGAAAGCCGAACACCGCAAGTGTGCCGCCCAGCGCGAACTGCGTAAGGTAGTCGGAGCAGATTAATACCTCGACGAATGCGACGACGCGCGCGGCGAGAGGGATAGTGTCGAGCGGGGCCCGGGGCTTGGGGTCTCCGGGCTGGCCGTTGTCTTCAGGAAGCACGAACGCTAAGCGTATCGCATCAACTGCCGCGCTCGTCCTGTCCCAAGCCCCAAGCCCCAAGCCCCAAGCCTCTAGCCTCTAGCCCCTACTCACACGTTCCTAGCCCCTGACTCTGATCGTCACCGGTGCGGTCAGCCTGAGCGTGAGCGCTGCGCCTCTGCCCAGATGCACTTCCTTGCCGCGCGTGGACAGCACAACCGCGGTGCCGGCGCCGCCGCCGACAGCCGTGCCGATCAGCGCGCCCTTCTTGCCGCCCAGCAACGCACCGATGATCGCGCCGCCCGCGGCCGGCGCGGCGATCTCGGCAGCGTCTTTTCCTTTCGTATCCTCTGCGGTTCGTCCGACCGCTGCCGTGCGGATGTTGTAGCGTTGGCCGCCGCTCGGCGTCAGCGTGTTGAATCGCATCGCCACGTGCGCGCGACCTTTCACTTTTGCCGACTGTGTCGCGTCGGTGACAACGCCGCTGACGCGCGTGCCGGCGGCGAGCACGGTGATCCCGCGTAGCACGAAGGGCCGCGCCAGGTGCGCGTCCACGGGCTGTTCGATGCGGCTCGTGTCGGACCCGACGGGCGTGTCCAGTACGACGACCAGCCGCGTTCCCGCTGGCAGCGTGACCTCGCGCTCCGCGCCCACACCTGCCGCCGCCTCGACCCGGATGAATCCGCCGGCCGCCACAGCCAGCGCCAACGCGCCACTCATTACGATTCGCATTTCCGCCTCCGACCTTAGCTCTGCAAAGAGGCCGCCGTCTAGCTTGGGCTCTCGGAACGCACCTGTTCAGCTTGCATCGTCTGGGCTCTCGCTCTCAGAATGTAAAAATGACATGGTTGCGTCGTGAGTGAGCCGAGCGAGGCGCCTGAGCGTGTGCTGATCGTCGAGGACGAAGCCGCGGCGCGCGTCGGTCTCGAGCAACTCATCCGAAGCTGGGGCTTCATTGCCGAGTCGGCGTGCGACGGCGAAGAGGCGCTCGAAAAAATCACGTCGTTTCGTCCCGCGATCGTGATCACCGACATGGTGATGCCGCGGATGGATGGCCTCGCGCTGCTGCGCGCGCTGCAGCAGGCCGGCGCCGACGTGACGACGCTGCTGTTGACCGCGCAGGGCACGGTGGAGACGGCCGTCGAAGCGATGAAGGAAGGCGCGTACGACTACCTGACGAAACCGGTCGACATCCAGCGCCTGAAGATCCTCCTCGATAAGATCGTCGAGCGTCTCGAGACGCTGCGCGAAGTGAAAGCGCTCCGGCGCCAGCTGCGCGAACACGGCGCGTTCGGCACGCTGGTCGGCAACAGCCCGGCGATGCGCAAGATCTACGAAGTGGTCGAGCAGGCGGCGCCGACCCCGGCGTCGGTGCTGATCACCGGCGAGTCGGGCACCGGGAAGGAACTCGTCGCGCAGACGATTCATCGGCTGAGCCCGCGCGCGAACGCACCGTTCATTGCGATCAACTGCGCGGCGATTCCTGAAACGCTGCTCGAGAGCGAAATCTTCGGGCACGAGAAAGGCGCGTTCACCGGCGCGTCCGATCGCCGCCAGGGCTGCTTCGAGCTTGCCGATCGCGGCACGCTGTTCCTCGACGAGATCGGCGAGATGACGCCGGCCACGCAGGTCAAACTGCTGCGCGTGCTGCAGGAGCGCACGTTCCGGCGCCTCGGCGGGCGCACCGAGCAACGCGTGGACGTCCGTGTGATCGCGGCCACCAACGTCGATCCGCTCGAAGCGGTGGCGAAGGGCCGGCTACGCGAGGATCTCTACTATCGGCTGAACGTGTTCGCGCTTCGCTTGCCGACGCTGCGCGAGCGCAAGGAGGATCTGCCGCTCCTCGTGCAGTCGTTCATCACCGAGTTCAACACGCGCAACCAGAAAGCGATCGCCGGCCTCGAGCCGGTGGCGATGCGTGTGCTCGAAGAGTACGGCTGGCCGGGCAACGTCCGCGAACTGCGTAACGTCATCGAACGCGCGACGATTCTCGCGCCGGGCCCGTTCATCGAGGTGAAGCACCTGCCGCCGGTGCTGACCGACGGCCCGCAGGCCGCGCCGCCGGCGCCGCAGATGGCGCTCGCGCCAGGCACGACCGTGGAGGAAGCGGAGCGTCAGCTGATCGTGATGACGCTCGCCCACACGCGCGATAACAAGACGCGCGCCGCCGAGATCCTCGGCATCAGTTTGAAGACGCTGCACAATAAGCTGAACAAGCTGCGGCTTCGCCCGAAGAGGGTCGAGTAGGGACTGGCCAAGCCCCAAGCCCTATGCGACTAGGCATCAAAGGCAAGCAAGTCCTCGGCGTCACCTCGATCGTCGGCGTGGTCGTCGTCGTGCTGAGCGTGCTGCATCTGGCGCGGCTGGCGTCGGTCAGCCTCGACGAGAGTCGCGCGCGTGCCGCACTGCTGGCCAATGCGATCTATCACCGCGCGCAGCAGGTGGTGGGCGCCGGCGCTGATCCGCTCGCGGCGTTGCGCGCCGACCCCGGGCTGCGATCGATTCTCGAGTCGAGCCTGTATTCGGACAACGTGATGTACGCGGCGCTGGTGGACGTGCGCGGCGTCGCCGTGGCGCACGCCGATCCGTCGATGGAAGGGCAGTTGCTGCCGCCGGCCGGCGATCTGCGGACGCTGCTCGCGCGCTCGCGGCTGTCGCAGCTGCGCGCGATCTACGTGAGTCAGGGACAGAATCTCGAGTTCCGCGAGCCTCTGCTGCTCGGCGACAAGGAAATTGGATCGACGCGCATCGGCGTCTCGACGCTGCTGATTCGTCACGGTCTCGACGAGTCGCTCCGGCCGGCGCTCCTCACCGCGTTCGCCGCGCTGGCCGTGTCGGTCGTCGTCGCCACGCTCCTGTCGCAGCTGCTCCTGCGGCCGATTCACCTGATCCGCAGCGGGCTGACGCGGCTGGGTCAGGGAGAGTTTGGCGTGCAGCTGGATCTGCCGGGCCAGGACGAATTTGGCGAGCTGGGCTCGTCGTTCAACGCCGTCAGCGATCAGCTGCTGGCCGGCCGCTCGCAACTGGCGAGAGCGGCGGCAGACCCGGAGTCCGCGGACTACGGGAGTCAGCTGCAGGCGACGATCCGCTATGCGCGGAAACTGGCGGCGCTTGGCCGCCTGTCCGCCGGTGTCGCGCACGAGGTGAAGAACCCGTTGAACGCGATGATGATCCACCTCGAGCTGCTGCGTCAGCAGGTGCCGGCGCCGGCGATGCCGCACGTGGAGGTGATCGCCCACGAGATCCGCCGCCTGGATGAAGTGGTGCAGGGTTTCCTGAAGTTCGCGCGGCCGGAGGATCTGCGGCTGCAGCCGTTATCGCTTGCCGAGTTGCTCAACGAGATCGTGCCAATCGTCCGCCCGGAGGCCCAGCGGGTAGGCGTCCAGCTGATCGTGGACTGCGGCAACGCGCCCGACATCAACGGCGATTCGTCGATGCTGCGCCAGGCGTTCCTCAACCTCGCGCTGAATGCATGCCAGGCGATGCCTGACGGCGGCACGCTGCGGATTCATTGCGAGTCGGCGAAAGGACGCCGCGTCTCGGTGTCGTTCACCGATACCGGCGTCGGTATCAAGCCGGAGCACCTGCAGCGGATTTTCGATCTCTATTTCACGACCAAGGACAAAGGCAGCGGGATCGGATTGTCGATGGTCTATCGCACCATTCAGATGCACGACGGCGAGATCGACGTGGAATCGACGCCCGGCGCCGGGACAACGTTCCGTGTCATGCTCCCGCAGGCGTGAACATGGCACACCTCCTCGCTCGGCTAAAGCCTTCGCGCTACGATCTGCCTTCGCGCTACGATCTGCCTGTGCGTCACGGTCTGCCTTCGTGCTGCGACCTCCGATGGTTGCTGGTCGTCGTCCCCATCGCGCTGACCGGCTGCACGCACGCGCAAGCGAAGACGACGCCGGAGATGCCGGCGCTCGAGATGCCGGCGCCGCCGCCACGCGACGTCGAGCCACACGAAGTGGAACCGCCGGTTCCTGTGCCGCTGGTGGCCGAACCCGCGCGCACCGCACCGTCGCGTCCGCGGCCGCCCGTCCGCGAGCCGGCGAAGCCGGATCCGTCGAGAGTTGAACCGCCGGCCTTCGATGTACTCAAGCCTGTCGACGATTCCCCCAAGCCGACGTTGCAGACGACGCCGGCGATGGCGGAGGGGGAAGTGGAGCGGGGCATCCGGGCGTCGTTGGCGAGGGCGAGCGCGGACTTGAACCGCATCGACTATCGCGGCCTGAACGCCGACGCGCGAACGCAGTACGACACGGCCAAAAGATTCGTGCGTCAGGCGGACGAAGCGATGCGCGCAAGGAATCTGGTATTCGCCAAAAATCTGGCCGATAAAGCAGCAACTTTAGCCGCCCAATTAGCTGGACGGTAATATGCACAGGAACGCACAGGCGTCAACATCTTGCGAGTGACCTAAAAGAAAGACACAATATGTGGTGTTTACACGCTTGACAAACGTTTGAGCCAAGCGCATATTTGACCGCCGAGCGAGACAGTGCACATGAAGCGAGAACCTCCCAGCTTTTCGTGAGTGTGCAGCAGGTTTTCGGGTTCTAAGCGGCCACGTTTTTCCAATGCAGATTCGACGGTCTCTTCCGGGGGCGGGGGGCGATCGCCGCGATCCGGGGGGATCCCCGGAATGAACGGAGCGGACGAGATGAAAGAGCGCGCTGCCTACCAGGCCGCAAGTGCCGGCCAGCAGTCGGTTGAAAGTAGTGGAACGGCTGCCGTGCCGCCGTTTGTTGAGCCGGAGAAGCCGCGCGCGAAAGCGCGAGCGGCGGCTGCCGTGCCGGGATTGACGTTCCCGCGCTTCTTCACAGAAGCCGGCGTCGATCCGTTCGACGAGGTCGAGTGGGAAATCCGCTCGGCCCTGATCGGCAACGAGCGCGGCGAGATGGTCTTCGAGCAGCGCGACGTCGAGATTCCGAAGGCGTGGTCGCAACAGGCCACCAATATCGTCGTCTCCAAATATTTCCGCGGGCAGATGGGCGCCCCCGAGCGCGAGCGCTCCGTCAAGCAGCTCATCGGCCGCGTCGTCGACACGATCACGATGTGGGCGAAGTCGAACAAGTACTTCGTCAACGACGAGGATCTGCAGGCGTTCAGCGACGACCTCAAGCACATCCTGGTCTACCAGAAGGCGGCGTTCAACAGCCCGGTGTGGTTCAATTGCGGCTTCGAGAAAGCGCCGCAGTGCTCGGCGTGCTTCATCAACTCGGTCCAGGACACGATGGATTCGATCCTGACGCTGGCCCGCACCGAGGGGATGCTGTTCAAGTTCGGATCGGGCACGGGCACCAACCTGTCGCCGATTCGCTCGTCGAGGGAACTGCTCGCGGGCGGCGGCACGGCGTCGGGCCCGGTGTCGTTCATGAAGGGCTACGACGCGTTTGCCGGCGTCATCAAGTCGGGCGGCAAGACGCGCCGCGCGGCGAAGATGGTGATCCTCAACGCCGAACACCCGGACATCGTCGAGTTCATCAACTGCAAGGTCGAGGAAGAGAAGAAGGCGTGGGCGCTGATCGACGCCGGCTACGACGGCTCGTTCACCGGTCCGGCGTATTCGTCGGTGTTCTTCCAGA
The DNA here is from genome assembly GCA_025358945.1 of Acidobacteriota bacterium. Lineage (GTDB taxonomy): Bacteria > Acidobacteriota > Vicinamibacteria > Vicinamibacterales > CAVVIG01 > CAVQFC01. The sequence goes on along the minus strand of JANYHS010000181.1, from coordinate 2,538 downwards.
ACTCGAACAACAGTGTGCGCGTGACCGACGACTTCATGCGCGCGGTGCTCGACGACAGCACCTGGGACACCAAGGCCGTGCGCGACGGCGCGGTGATGGACACCTACAAGGCGCGCGAGCTGATGAACCTGATCGCCGAGGGCACGCACGTGTGCGGCGACCCGGGCATGCAGTTCGACACCACGATCAACGAGTGGCACACCTGCCCGGAGACGGATCGCATTCACGCCAGCAATCCGTGCTCGGAGTACATGTTCCTCAACGACTCGGCGTGCAACCTGTCGTCGATCAACCTGATGAAGTTCGTCAAGGCTGACGGCGAGTTCGACGCGGTGGCCTACAAGGCGGCGATCCGCACGATGCTGACGGCGATGGAGATCATCGTCGACAACGCCAGCTACCCGAGCGAGATGATCGGGAATAACAGCCACGCCTACCGGCCGCTCGGTCTCGGCTACGCCAACCTCGGCGCGCTGCTGATGTCGCGCGGCCTGCCGTACGACAGCGACGGCGGGCGCGACTACGCGGCGGCACTCACCGCGCTGATGACCGGCGAAGCCTACGCGCAGTCGGCGCGTATCGCGCGCGACCACGGCGGGCCGTTCTCCGGTTACGAGAAGAACCGCGAGCCGTTCCTCCGTGTCATGCGCAAGCACCGCGATGCGATGCGCGACGTCAACGGACGCAATGTGCCCTCAGATCTCTACGGCGCGGCGAAAACGTCGTGGGACGATGCCGTGGAACTCGGCGAGCAGTTCGGCTACCGGAACGCGCAGGCCACCGTGCTGGCGCCAACCGGCACGATTGGTTTCATGATGGACTGCGACACCACCGGCGTCGAGCCGGACATCGCGCTGGTCAAGTACAAGAAGCTGGTCGGCGGCGGGATGATGAAGATCGTCAACCAGACGGTGCCGATGGCCCTGCTCAAACTGGGCTACTCGCAAACGCAGGTCGACGCGATCATCGACTACATCGACAAGAACGAAACCATCGAAGGCGCACCGGGGCTAAAGGATTCGCACCTCCCGGTGTTCGATTGCGCGTTCAAGGCGTCGAAAGGCCAGCGCTCGATCCACTACATGGGCCACATCAAGATGATGGGCGCGACGCAGCCGTTCATCTCCGGTGCGATTTCCAAGACGGTCAACGTGCCGAAAGACGCGACCGTCGAAGACATCTTTCAGGCCTACATCCAGTCGTGGAAGATGGGCGCGAAAGCGATTTCCATCTACCGCGACGGCAGCAAGCGCACGCAGCCGCTGAACACGTCGCGCGACAAGACACCAGCGGAGATTGCCGCCCTGGCCGCGGCGCAGCTGGTCAACAGCCCGATCCGCCGCAAGCTGCCGGACGAGCGTCACGCGATCACGCACAAGTTCGACATCGCGGGGCACGAGGGCTACATCACGGTCGGCCTGTTCGCGGATGGCCAGCCGGGAGAAATCTTCCTGGTGATGGCGAAGGAAGGCTCGACGATTTCGGGCTTTGCCGACGCGTTCGCGCAGGCGATTTCCTACGCGCTGCAGTACGGCGTGCCGCTCCAGGCGCTGGTGGACAAGTTCAGCCACGTCCGGTTCGAGCCGTCGGGGATGACGCGCAACCCGGAGATCCGGTTCGCGAAGTCGATCGTCGACTACATCTTCCGATGGATGGCGTCGAAGTTCCTGTCCAACGATGCGCAGTTCAACGCCGGCGTCAACGGCAAGGAACTCGGCACGGTGCTTCCCGCGCTGGCGATGATGGACGAGGCGCCCGCCGCGGCTTCGGCGTCATCGGCGGCGGCCGGCACCAACCAACACTCGACGATTCAGAATCAGGAAGACGCGCCGCCGTGCTCGACGTGCGGGTCGATCATGATTCGGAGTGGTGCGTGCTACAAGTGCAGCAACTGCGGCAATACATCGGGCTGCGCGTAGGGCCTGGGGACTAATCCGCAGAGCAAGAATCCGATTCGTAAGACAAAGGGCGGGTCCAAGAGGACCCGCCCTTTGTATTTGTCGCTGAAGCCGGAAGCGTATCAGCCGTTCAGCGCTACGTGACCCTGAGTTAGAATCGCGGGCCGAAGGAGACTCCATGTCGATTCTGCAGGGGCTGCGGCGCGCGTGTCAGATCAATCCGAACGGTATCGCCACCATCGACGGCGACCGGCGACAAACCTGGCTGCAGTTTCGCGATCGGGTCGCGCGGTTCGGCGGCGCGCTGCGCTCCGCCGGCGTGCAGCGCGGTGACCGTGTCGCGATTCTCTCGCTGAACGCCGACGCCTACCTGGAATATTTCTACGCGACGCCATGGGCCGGCGCGCTCGTCGTTCCGCTCAACACCCGTCTTGCGGCGCCGGAGCTCGTCGCCATCATCAACGACGCCGGCGCGGTGGCGCTGGTGGTGGACGAGAACTTCGCCGCGATGCTGCCGGCGATGATGCCCAGGCTGACGACGGTCCGCACGGTGTTCGTCTCGGGCAGTGCCGCTCCACCGCCCGGCGCCACGTCCCTCAACGCGGCGATCGAGGCCGCAGATCCGATCGCGGAAGCCGAC
>JANYHS010000222.1 GCA_025358945.1 Acidobacteriota bacterium | reverse complement strand
CTGTTCCTGACGACGTTTGCCGCAGTCGTATCGGTGTACGGCCTGCGACAGCTGCTGTCGTTGCGGAAGACCGCCCGCGCCTAGAGCGCGTTTCATATCCTGTGGATCTATTTCGTGTCTTCGTATGTTCGTGGCCAATCTGGTGCGACGGAGAATTGAAAGACGGTCTAGAACCCGGGCGGCCGCTGTCCGGCGACACCGAACGCCCGCTCCATGGCCAGCCCCGCGCGCGCGACGGTCCCTTCGTCGAACAACCGTCCGAGCAGCGTGACGCCGTGCGGGACACGCCTCGGCGGTGCGAATGTCGGCAGCGGATTCTTCGGGTCCGGCGCCCAATCGCTGCGCGCCTCCGACACATTGACGAACCCCGCGCGCAGCGTCAGCGACGGATGACCCGTGAAGTTCGACAGCGTCAGCATCTCGTCGCGCAGGGACGGCACCAGCAGCACATCCACCTGCGAGAACACGCGCGCCATCTCCGAGGCAACCCGCCGGCGAAAGCGATCGGCCTGGACGAAATCGACCGCCGACAGGAACCGCGCCAGGCGGAACATGTTCGGCCAGGCATCCGGCACCTGCGCCCGCAACTGGTTCATGTCGCCGCTCAGCGTGAGGTCCTCGAACGACGCCGCGGCCTCGCTGAAGAGCACCGGCATCAGCGAGGTGTACGGCCAATCAGGCAGCGTCACCTCGGCCGGGATCATCCCGAGGCGTTTCACCGTCTCCAGCGCCGCGCGATCCACGTCGGTCGCCGGATGCTCGTTCATCCACGCCGGGAAATAGCCGACCCGCAGTCCGCTGACCGGCGCGTCCGCATCGAACTCGAGATGGCTCGGCACGCTCGATACGTCTCCTGTGTCCGGTCCGCTGATCGCCTGCAGCACCAGCATCGCGTCTTCGACGCCGCGGGTCATCGGACCGAGTTTGTCGAGCGACCAGCACAGCGTCATCGCGCCCGTTCGCGGCACGCGGCCGAACGTCGGGCGCAACCCGGTGACGCCGCACCGCATCGCCGGCGAGACGATGCTGCCGCCGGTTTCGCTGCCGATCGAGAACGCGACCAGACCCGCCGCCGTCGCCGCACCCGGCCCGGCGCTCGATCCCGACGCGCCCTCCTCGAGCAGCCACGGGTTCATCGTCTGTCCGCCGAACCAGATGTCGTTGAGCGCGAGCGCGCCGAGACTCAGCTTGGCGACGAGGACCGCGCCGGCTTCGTTCAGCCGATGCACGACCGCAGAATCGGCGGACGGCACGCGGTTCCTGAAGGGCTCCGCGCCGTATGTGGTCGCGATGCCGGCGGTGTCGAGCAGATCCTTCACGCCGTACGGGATCCCGTGCAGCGGCCCGCGATATTTCCCTGCAGCGATTTCCGCGTCAGCCTGCCTCGCGCGCGCCAGTCCGAAATCCTTCGTCAGCGTGATGACGCACCGGAGTTTCGGGTCGAATTGTTCGAGCCGTCGGAGATAGATGTTCGTCAGGCGTTCCGAAGTGAGCGCCTTCTGCTCGATCCACCGTGAGAGCTGCGTGACCGGCGCAAACGCGATGTCGGCATCGCTCGCCGGCAGTGCCTCGGCATCGGTCCTGCCGCGCACGAACAGATCGCGCGCCGGGCCCGCGCTCGCACCAGCGAGCACCGGATTCCAGTGCGTCGCGGGACTCATCTCCGGGGCGAGCGTGACCTTGCGCGGTCCCACGCGCCGCTCGAGCAGCGGCGCCATCGACTGACGCCAGCTTGCAGCCGCCAGTTCCCGTTCGGCCGGCGTCATCGTAACCTGCGCCAGGCGTTCGGCTTCCGCGAAGGTGGTCGGCGATACGACGGGGCCGGAGACCGGACCCGTGCCGAACGTCGGCGGCGCGCCCGCGGTCGCCGGCGGCGGCACGGGAACACCGGCAGTCTGGGGCTCGTTGCGGCACGCGACGGCGGCGGCGAGGGCGCCCAGCGGAGCCGTGATCAGGAATTGTCTGCGTGTGTTCATGACGCGCGGATCATATGCCGCGCGCCGGAATACTTGCCATAATCGTCAACCATGAAGCTTCCGGTTTCTTTCCTCCGCGTCCTCGTGTGCGTGTCTCTCGCGGCACCGGCCGCGGCGCAGACGCCGCGCGGCAGCATCACGATCGATCGCATCTCCCAGATCAAGTACCCCTCGTCTCCTGCCTGGTCACCTGACGGCAAGATGGTGGCCTTCCTGTGGGACGCGTGGGGCAAGCAGGATCTGTTCGTGTGCACGCCGGGCCAGAAGCCTGTGGCACTCACCGATTTCCCCGTCGACGCGGATATCAGAACCTCCGACATTGCGTCGTTCGCGTGGCGATCCGCCAACGAGATTCTGTTTTCCAGGGACGGCGCGCTGTGGACGGTGTCGCCATCCGCGCCGAAGCCAGCGCGCGTGTCCGGCGGCCTCGCGGACGCCGCGAACTTCACGCTGTCGAGCGACCGCACACTGATCGCCTTCACGCGCGGCGGACAAATCTGGATTGCGTCCCTCGATCAGAAAACGCAGCGCCCGGTGACCGGCCTGAATCCCGCCACCGCGTCGGGCCCGGTGTTTTCACCGGACGGCCAGTGGATCGCGTTCACCTCCGGCGGTGGAGGACTGCCGGCGGATCCCGGGCTCCTCGCCTTCAACGGCGACCGCATGCGCGTCGTCGGCAACAGCAATGGGGTCGTCGCCGGCGGCGCGACGGAACGGCGCCTCGGCGTCGTGTCGGTTTACGGCGGCGACATCTCGTGGATTCCCACCGTGGGTATTGCCGGATCGATTCAGTTCACCGGCGATGGATCGATTCTGTGGGCAGAGGGATCGGCAAGCGGCAAGACGCGTGAGATCAAAGCGTGGAGCACGGGCGGATCGCCGCGCACGTTGTGGAGGGACCACGACGACCGCTGGTTTTCGCCGACCGGCCGCGATTCGAAGGTGATCGTCTCGCCCGACGGCAAGTCGGTCGCGTTCATCAGCGATCGCACCGGCTGGATCCACGTCTACGTGATGCCGGTGAACGCCTCGTCTGAATCACAGGCGAAGCCACTCACCAAGGGCAACTACCTCGCGGGCCTCGGCAACTGGTCGGCTGACAGCAGGCGCATCGCGTATCACCGCAGCATCGCCGGCAATCAGATGGAACGCTTCGTCGACATCGTCGACGTCGCCACCGGCGCGATCGAGCAGGTCGTCACCGAGCACGGCGTCAACTACGACCCGTCGTTCTCGCCAGACGGCGCCAGCCTGGTGTTCCACCGCACCGACGTGGAGAACGCGCTCGATCTCTACACGGTACCGGCGCGCGCGCAGTCCCGGTTCGTCCGCTTGAGCGATTCAATGCCGGCGGGATTGAACAAGGCCGATCTCACGCCGCCGGTCGCCGTCTCCTTCCCCAGCCGTCTCGATAAGAAGCCGGTGCCCGCTTCGCTGATGGTGGCCAAGACCATCGACCGCGCCAGGAAGCATCCGGCGCTGGTCTGGATTCACGGCTCGGGATCGGATCAGAATTTTCTCGGCTGGCATCCGGGCAGCTACCGGATGTACTACTCGCTCTGTCAGTACTTCGCGCAGCAGGGCTACGTGATTCTGACGCCGGACTATCGCGGCAGTTCGGGCTACAGCCGCGACTGGTCGACGGGCGTGCACATGGGCATCGGCGTCAACGACACCGCCGATGTGGCCGCCGGCGCGGACTACCTGAAGACGCTCAGCTACGTGGATCCCGATCGCATCGGCGTGTTCGGTCTCAGCTACGGCGGATTCCTGACGCTGCAGGCGATGACCGTTGATCCGACGCTGTGGCGCGCCGGCATCGACATCGCCGGGGTCGTGGACTGGGCGACCTACGGCGCGGGCTACACGACGCCGCGCCTGGGCACGCCCGTGCAGAATCCCGACATCTACAACATCTCGGCGCCGATTCAACACATGGACAAGCTGGTGCGGCCGCTGCTCGTGCTCCACGGCACCAACGATCGGAACGTGTCCTTCGCCGACTCGTTGAAGCTCTTCGACGTGCTGATCAAACTCGGCAAGAGTTTCGAGTCACAGATCTATCCGGGCGAGATTCACTTCTTCCGGCGGGACATCGTGTTGCGCGACGCCTGGAAACGCGCCGAGGGATTCTTCGACCGCACAGTGAGGGACGCGAAATTCTGAAGCATCTTGCCTGCTTCGTGGCTTCGTGGCTAGCTGGACGTCTTCTTCCAGGCCGCGGCCAACGCGGCCCGGTCGAGCATCGCCCCGCGAAGGTAGACGCTGGCGATCCGCCGCGTGTTGCGAATGTTCTCGAGCGGGTTGGCGTTCAGCACGATGAAGTCCGCACTCTTGCCGACCGCCAGCGTGCCCATGTCCGTGATCCC
>JANYHS010000068.1 GCA_025358945.1 Acidobacteriota bacterium | reverse complement strand
CCACGGTTCTGCCACTCGCGCGGTTGTCGGACACAGCCAGACGTCGTGTCGCGTGAAAAACCTGGCGAGCTGGCGCCGCGCGGTGTTGATCCCGGCAAGAGCGGCCACGAACTGAGCGCTCTTCATCTGCTTCGCGTATTCGTAGATCTTGAACGTGACAGGCTCGAGCGTGTCCGGGCCAATCGCGTGGCCGCTTCGCTTCGAGTACCCCTCGAGCCGGAGATCGAACCCGAAAAACCACACATCGCTCATCCACCGCATCGTCTGGAGTCCCTCGAACTCGGGACTCTCCTCGACCACGCGGTGCCCCATCTCTTCCAGCAAGCGCGCGGTCCGCTCGACCGCCCGCCCCACTTCGGGATCGACCTCGACGCCCATCAGCGCCTTCGTGGACCAGCCGATCCGCAGACTCGGCGGCCGCCTGCCCGCGAGAGCCGCGTACGATTCCGATGGCTTCGGGATCAGAAATGGATCGCCGACCTGCGGCGCCGAGACGCAATCAAGCATCGCGGCGGCATCGCGCACGCTTTTCGTCTGCACGAAATTCTGACCGAGTCCGTAGCCGTTTTCGTCCTGCAGCGGTCCGAGCGAGACGCGGCCACGCGACGGCTTGAGTCCGACGCCGCCGCAGAAACTGGCCGGCACGCGGATCGATCCGGCGATGTCCGAGCCGTGCGCGATCGGCACCATCCCGGCCACGACGGCCGCCATTCCACCGCCCGTCGATCCACCGGCTGAATGTCCGGGCATCCAGGGCGTGCAGGTGTTGCCGTGCAACGCCGTTTCGGTCGTGCCGGCCATCGAATACTCGGGCGCCGCCGCGCGGCCAAGAATATTCAGACCCGCGGCCTTGAACATCTCGCACAGATACGTGTCCTGCGTGGCGACCATGCCGCGGCACAGGCGGCTGCCGAATTCAATCGTGCGGCCGGCCTCGTGACCGAAGAAGTCCTTGATGAGGAACGGCACGCCGCGAAACGGACCCTGGCCGAGCGTCCGCTCATCAAGGTCGTCGATGCGGTCGGGATAGGTTTCGACCACCGCGTTGACGGCGGGATTCACGGCATCGATCGCCGCGGCGGCAAGGTGCGCGAGTTCCTTCGGCGACACCTGCTTCGTCGCCACCAACTCGGCGAGCCCGAGCGCATCGTACACGGCGTACTCGGTGAGCGTCATCGGTAGCGCTTCACGAGATCGTCGGCGGTGGTGAACAACGGCTCGATGTCCACGGGAATCGATGCCAGTTTATCCAGCAGCTTCTGCACCGGCTGCCGCACGACGCCCATGGTTTCGCCGAGCGCTTTCGCGGCGGCGTAATTGCCCTCGGCCTGGATCGTCATGATGTCGCGCGTCAGGCCGGCCACGCCTTCCTTCACGCGTTCCGTGTTCACGGCGAACGTGCCGTCGCCGTTGACCACGAACCCGCGCTGATCCAGCAGGTAGTTCAACTGAATCGCGATGCCTCGTCCGTGCGCTTCGTTCACGCCGAAGCGAATCGACCGAAACGCGGAGGCCAGGTACGTCGTGTAGAGCGACGCCTCGAGAGCCTTCGGCATCACGCCCTTGTCGATCATGTGCTGAATGGCAAACAAGCCCGAGATGTCGGCCTTGGCTTCCTCGAGCGCGCTGTAGGTTTCTTTCAGTTCCTGCCGAACGGTCGTCTTCCGGCCATTCACCGTGATGCTGTGCGGACCCAGGCCGTGCATCAGTTCGTGCACGACGATGTGCGTGAAGAAGGCTTCGAACGACAGCGCGCTCTGATCGGCGGCCGGCAGCACGATCTTCGAAATCGGCAGTAGCGTCTTGGCGAACTTCGCGTCCTGCACGTTCTTCAGCATCACGCGTTTCGTGCCTTTTTCGCGCACGACGCGCTCGTCATTCGGCAGGTTGAACGCCGCTGTCTGCACCGCGCGGTTACCGTCGCCGGACGCATAGATCTCGTTCACGACCGTGATCGGCGCCAGCGCGCCCAATTTGGGATTGCGCAGCCGCGGATCGATCGGCAGATGATCCTCGATGTCCTGCAGTTGGGCGGCCAGCTTCTGCAGCTTGGCCGTCTCGACCGCGTCCTGCACGGTCACGTACGCCTCGAAGCCGGCTTTGTAGTTGAACAGCTCGTCTTCGTACACTTCGTACGGACCGATCGTCGGCTCGATGGCGCCCTGCAGCTCCATCCAGGCGACATCGCTTTCGTAGTAGTCGTTGGACAGAAATGCGTCCGCGCGCTTCGTGAGGAACGCCTTGAGCGTCGGTTCCTTCGTCAGCTGCGCCGCGTCGCGCAGCAGTCCGGCGGCGCGTGCGAGCTCACCCTGATACTCCACGCTGTAGGGCGCCAGCATGAACGCATTCCCGGAGCGTCGGATGACGGTGAAGAACCCGGTGGCGCGAGCGCGCTCGGCTTCGGGCAGCGACTGGATCCAGCGCTCGAGTTCGGCCTTCGAGGCGCCTTCGGGATAGTAGTTGGCGCCGACGGGCTTGGCCGGCGCACCGGGCACGAAAACCGCGTTGTGATCGATCCGCGACCAGGGTCCCTTGTTGATCAGGAAATAGTGCAGGCGCGCTCGTCCCTCGGGCGACTGATCGCGGACCAGGTCCACCAGCATGGACTCGTTACCGGCCCAGGCCTGCCGCAGGAACAGGGCATCAACAATCTTCGACGCCTCGATCAGCTTCGCCAGCACACGACGATCGACGTCGGACAGCTTCGACAGATCGGCGCTGATCTGTGTCGGTGCGAACCGCGCCGCCATCTGCTGCAACGCCTGGGTATTTGGCACACCGGCCTCCTGGGCGCGGACCACCATCACCGCGGCGCATACCAGCAGGCCCAGGCCCGCCATCAGAATCGTCATTGGTCGCGTCATCTCCCGTAGTCTACAACTGTAAGACAAATTCAGTCGTGAGCCGACCGATCTGTAAGCCCCATGGAGCGATCGCACGAAAACCGCCTGACATGTGCGAGTCGCCAACGGCATAGTTTACGCATCTGCTGTCGGCATGGATTCAGCGCCATCGCCCTCAAGCATCTCCACGCATCCTGTCCCGGCGACGTTCGAAGACGGTCTCGGAACGCGGCGACGTGCCGTCGATCGCGCCCGCAACGAAACCGTCGAGATGCTCTGCCTCCGCGGCGAGCTGTCGGCGGTGCCATCGTTCGAGTTCGCGTTGCGCGAGCAGTTGAGCCATCTGGCGTCCTTCAGCCATGCCTGCTACGGACACGTCCGCAGCGTCGAGCGGCTGAAAGATCCCGCGTCCACGCTGGCGCTCGTCTCCGACGTCACCGTCGGCATCCGTCTTTCCGAAATCCTCGGGTTCGCCGAAGCCGCCGACGTCACCCTGGACATCGACGCCGCGCTCTGCTTGCTTCGGCAGCTCGTGCCGGCGGTGGCGATGCTGCACGAGAACATGCCGGACATCGCGCACGGCGCGATCGCCGCCGAGCGCCTGATCATCACCCCCGGCGCGCGCGTCATCGTCGTCGAACACGTGCTGGGATCGGCGCTCGAGCAACTGCGGTTCTCGCAGGAGCGCTACTGGAAGGAGCTGCGCATCGCGCTGCCGCGGTCGCCGGGACTGCCGCGATTCGATCATCGCGCCGATGTGACGCAGCTGGGCGTCGTCGCGCTCTCGCTGATCCTGGGACGTCGCCTGCGCGACGAAGAAGGACCCTCGCGTCTGGGGGACTTGGTGTCCTCCGCCTGGGCCGTCTCCACACGCGGCGGACTCGAGCCGCTACCAGCCGGCTTGCGCGCGTGGCTGATGTGCGCGTTGCAGCTCGATGCCCGTCACTCGTTCAGCTCGGCCATCGACGCGCAGGAGGAGCTGGAACGCGTGCTCGGTGAAAGCGATTACCTCGCGGCGCCGGCGACGCTCGAGTCATTCCTCGAGCGGTATCGCGCCGCGCTGGAACCGGCGCGCGTCGCGAGCCAGCCGGTGGTCAGTCCCGCGGTCGCCAGCCACACTCTCGTCAGTCAACCGCTCACCAATCAACTTCTTGTCGGTCCGCCGCCGGTGATCCCGCAGCCGGCCCTTGCTCCGCCCGTTGTCAGCCACGTCGCGGCGACGCCGCTGGTGCTCACGCCCATGGCCGTGCCCACACCCGCGCCGCAGGTGCTGACGGTGCGGCCGCTTCCGCCGGTTGCCCCGGCGCCGACACCCGCGCCGCCGTCCTTCGCGCCGTCTGTCGCACTGCCGGCGGCCATGCGCCAGGAGTCTGTCATCGCGCCACCGCTGGACATGTCGCTGCCGCAACGCGAGATGCCGACGCGATCCCACGCACCGAGGCTCTGGCAGTTTGCCGCGGCGGCAGTCGCGTTAATCGCGCTCGCCGGCGCGGGCGTCACGGCTACGCGCCGCTACGTCGCGCCCACCCCTGTCACGACTGAAGGCACGCTGTCCATGACGACGAACCCACCCGGCGCGAAGCTGTACGTGGACGGCGTCGAGCGAGGCACGACGCCCCTGACAGTCGCGCTCAAGACCGGCGCGCACGCGCTCGAACTCCGTGGCGACGGCCCGCCACGCGTCATGCCGATCACGATGACCGCCGGCGCGCAGGTGTCGCAGTACATCGAGCTGCCGAGGACCGCAGCAACCGTCGGCCACCTGCAGGTGCGGACCGAGCCGGCTGGCGCGAAAGTCAGCGTCGACGGCGCATCGCGCGGCACGTCGCCGGTGACCGTGGCCGATTTGGCGCCTGGTGAGCACGCCGTGCTGCTCGAGAGCGACCGCGGATCGGTCAGGCAGGTCGTGACGATCGAAGCCGGCGTCACGGCGTCGCTGGTGGTGCCGCTCGGCGCAACGCCGGACAGCGCGCTCGTCTCAGGCTGGATCGCGGTTTCGGCGCCGGCGGACGTGCAGGTGTTTGAAAACAAGCGCCTGCTCGGCACCAGCCAGAGCGATCGGTTGATGGTCTCGACCGGTCGCCACGACATCGAGATCGTCAACGAGACGCTCGGTTATCGGGTCGCGCGTACAGTCCAGGTGACGGCCGGCAAGGTCACGCCAATCAAGATCGATTTCCCGAAAGGCACGATCGCGCTGAACGCCGTGCCATGGGCGGAAGTGTGGGTGGACGGCGAGAAGGTCGGCGATACCCCCATCGGCAATCTCTCGCTCGCCATCGGCTCGCACGAAATCGTCTTCCGCCACCCGGAACTCGGTGAACAGCGGCATGCCGCCACGGTCACGCTCAATTCACCGGCGCGCCTCAGCGTTGACTTGAGGAAAAAATGAAGATCCTGCTCGTCGCGACTTTCGTTCTGTCCGCCGCCGGCGCCTCCGCGCAGGATGCCGACATCTCCGCGGCCCGCGATCTCTACGCCTCGGCTTCGTACGACGATGCGCTGGCCATGTTGAACCGTTTGCGATCGGCGGAACACCCCGCGAGCCAGTCGCGGGCCATCGAGCAGTACCGCGCGTTCTGCCTGCTGGCGCTCGGCCGATCGGCGGACGCGGAGCAGGCGATCGAAGCGGTCGTCGCCGCGGAGCCGTCGTTTCAGCCTGGTGAGACCGATGCGTCGCCGCGTATCCGCTCCGCCTTCACCTCGGTCCGCCGGCGCATGCTGCCGTCCATCATCCAGGCGAAGTACGCCCAGGCGAAGGCTTCGTTCGACCGCAAGGAATTCGCCGCCGCCGCCGACGGCTTCACCCAGGTGCTGACCGCACTGGCCGACCAGGACGTCGCTGCGGAATCGAAACTGCCGCCGCTCGCGGATCTGCGGATGCTCGCCGGAGGATTCCAGGAACTCGCCGCGAAGGCCGTCGCACCGCCTCCGCCGCCTCCTGAGCCGGTCGCTGCGGCGGCGCCACCCGCCGCGCCCGCCGCGCCGCGCATCTACACCGGCGTGGAGTCGAACGTGACCGCGCCGGTCGTCCTCGTCCAGACGTTGCCGCCATTTCCAGGGAAAGTGATCATCCCGCGCAACGGCAGACTCGAGGTCGTCATCGATGAGTCCGGAGCGGTGGAGTCGGCGGTGATGACCGGATCGGTGAGTCAATCGTACGACGCACTCGTGCTGACGGCCGCGAGAGCCTGGCGCTACCGTCCGGCGACCGCGAACGGCGAGCCGGTGAAGTTCCGCAAGACTGTCCAGATCACCATCAAATTGACGACGTAGTGACACCCGTTGTGTAGCGAAGTGCTCACCAGTAGTCAGTCCTTCGTGCAAGGCGAAGCGGGAGGCATGAAAAGCCTCCCGTTCTGGGGGTAGGTTGGTTGCCGGTTGTCCAGGACGACCACCGGGCGAAGCGCTGCTCATGTCTAGAGCAAGCGCGATGCCACGTCGCCCGCCTTCCGCTTCCTGCGCAGGACCACGAATCCTGCTCCAACCGCAACCGTCGCCGAGATGAGTAGAAGAAAGAACATCGAATGCCTCCTGTGACCGGGGTTTATTTGCTCAACCGTAAGATTTGGTTCTGCAACGCCTGGAACGCAGGGCCGACGTCGGCCGCGGTCTGCGCGTAGTAGTACTTGCCCTCAAGCTGGGCGCTGTTGAAGTCGGGAGACGAGCTGTCGTTGGCCATGCGCTTGAGAATGCTCTCCGACGTTTCCATCCGCGTGCCCAGCTGTAGCGGCACCAGCTGGCCCATTCCGATCGTGTAGATCCGGATGCGATAGTCACCGGTATCGCTTCGCGCCGCGTCGGCAATGATTTCGACCAGGTTGCGGGCGGCATTGTTGACGTTGAAGACCTGGGCCGGATACTTCCCCGCCGCGGCATCGAAGTTCCTCAATCCGCGCGTGGCCGACTGGGGCAGACCATTCACCGTCAGCGCGGCCGTTTGAAGCGGAAACGACGTGGGAATGCCGGCGCTTCGATGGTGCGTGTGCGCGCTCGCCGTGGGAAGGTACTTCGGCCACGCGGAATTCGCGGTGAACGGTGTGTTGGTGGAGTTCCACGGGACGGTCGTGTCGATGCCAATCGTGTTGGCGCCCGATTGCGTGTCGTACAACCCGGTGATGTGCGGGCTGTTCCACGTCTGGCCGAACGTATCTCCGGCGTTCTGCGGAAAGTCATACGTGCGGAGCCCCACGCCGGGGCCTGTTCCGTAGTCACCGGGCACGCTGTTGGACGCGCCGTCGGTGAACAACACGATCACGCGAAGGCCAGATTGGGAACCGGCGGGAACCGACCGCAGTTCGTCCCACCCTCGATAGAGGCCCTCCACCATGGCCGTGCTGCCGCCGGGAAGCACGCCGGGAACAGCGGCGATCATCCCGGCCTTATTGAACCCGCGACTGGCGGGCATCGGATCAAGGACCTTCGATCCGTCACTGAAGGTCAGCAGCGCCAGCCGGTCGTTGTTCTGGTCGAACGCGTTCACGAACGTTCTGGCCGCGTCCCGGACCGCGCTCCACTGGGGCCCGATCGAACTCGACACGTCCAGCACGAGGGACAGGTCCACCATCCTCCGCGTGGCCTCGCCGCTGCTCGCGACCGTGACGGTGTTGAAGTTGCCGACGTTCATGAACGTCGTGGGCAAAGTCGTCGACGCGGTGACCGTGACCACGTTCACGCCGCTGGCCGCATTCACCGCTGAGGTGAAGAAATTTGCGGCGGCGGTCGGGTCAGTCGCGGAGGACGTCCCGAGATACCCCGGAGGAAAGTTCGCTTTGAATATTTGGGCCGCCTCGGCCCTGGGATTGCCGTTGTTGAGACTGCGTGCCGCCGCCAGCGCGGCGCCGTCCACGGCCTTGCTCAACTGGGCTTTCACCAGATAGGCCCGGCCGGAGTCCACGGCCAGACCGGTCGCGACCATCAAGAGTGCGAGGACGGCCGCCATGTAGGCCAGAACAAAACCCCTCTCACTGAACGTATCAGCTCGGTGTGTAGTCATTTCCGGTTACCTTTATCAGCTAGAAGTACGCAATCGAATACAGTGTCGGCGGCAGCTGGATCCCGAACTGATCGAGGGGAGTGATCAGGGGATGCCTGCTGTAGATCTCCGTGACGTACAGCATTCCACCGAGCGTCATCACCGCCGGCAGGTTCGTAATCTGAAGACTCGTGTCGTTGTCAGAGTTGAGGGCCTGAAACTCTGGACCGGGCCCAAACGCGCCGCCGGCGTTGTTCAACGCGCTCGCACCCGCGAGACTTCCATACGCGTAGCGCTGGTACAGGACCGGCCTGTTGTAGTTGCTCGCCCCAACCGTCGCCACGTTCCTGATCACGGAGAAAATCACCCGTGATGAGCCGTTGCTGAAATTCACCGGACGGCTGCTCATGTTCACCATCGCCGTGGCCGCATCGGCCAGGCTCGTGTCACGCGAAATCAGGTTGGCTCCTTCCCGGGTCATCTTGCTGACAACGTGCTGATCGAGCAGCGCATAGCCCACCTCGATCACCCCCAGCGCCAGCACCAGCACGAAGGGCACCACCAAGGCAAATTCGAGCACCGCCTGTCCGCTGTCGTTCCTTTTCATGATGGAGGGGCTCCTTCGTTCTTCATCGCCGACTCGACGTTGAGCGTGATCTGCCCACCGGGAAAAAAGGGCCACAACATGGGGTTGATGAATGTCCACGTGTAACCGACCGACACCTTCGCGAGTTCGTTTGGTCCGCCGCTGCCTCCGGCCCAGACCGAACCGCCCGGGGCCATGTGATTGAAGGCGAACGCGCTATCTGGAATCGTCAACGTCGGTGTCGCCTGTCGCATCGCCAACTTGATGGAGTTGTCCCGGGACAGATTCGTGCCGGGATTGAGTGGGTCGTCCATCAGATTCCCCGTCACCGCGAAGCGCGTCGCCTGACTGACGCCGTTTTCAAGGGCCAGATACACATAGAAGAGCGCGCCGAAATCCACGATCGAGAGAGTTAACAGCAGCAGCAAGGGTGTGATGATGGCGGCCTCCACGATGGACGTGCCCGACGTGTCGCGCAACCGCCGGCCCACCTGGCGTACGACGTGACTGGTCATGAGGCTTGCTTCTCCATGAAGAGGGCGGTGGACGCCGACGTGAGGTACAGGCGGTCGCCGATCAGCACCTGTCCCCAGCGAAGGCTCCCGGCCGGCATCTCGATCACCGCGTGGGCGCGAGAGGCCAGCGCGATACGCCACGGTTTCAGATCGCGAACGACCTTCACCACATAGCCCTGGCGATCGACGAAGATCACGTCGATCGCGAAGCGCATCCCGACGGTATGTACGCCGGTGCACGGCGCCAGCAGCATGGCGGACGTCTCGTCCAGGCGATCGCGGCCGAGCAGGCCGCGCCGCCTCGTGTTCCTCGTGCCCGCGACCTCGACCGACGAGGCCACGAACTGGCGTGTGCGTTCGTTCATCAGCGCGACCTGCATCAGAACACTCCCGGCACCAGATGCCATCCCACGCGCAGGCAGTACTGCTGATAGGCGGCATCGGCACGTAAGACCCGCTCTTCGAGCAGCGCGCGCAGGATCAGCGCGGTGTCGGCGAGCAGGATGATGGAGATGTTCCACACCGCGGGATGCGCCATCACGAACGCGAGATGCGTGATGAGATAGCCCGTGTAGATCGGGTGCCGCACGAACGTGTACGGGCCGCGCACGACGACGCCGCGGTTGGCCGGAACGAGGCCGAAGCTGCGGCCGAGCGCGATCTTCCCCACCACGACGAGCGCAAGGCCAATGGCCGACAGCACCGCGGTGATGTTGTCCGGCGCCACCGGCGATCCGTCGATGGGCCGCAACAGCGCCGGTCCGGCCAGCGACATCGTCGTCAACAACGCGGCGGCCACGGAGCGATCGACCACCAGTGCGCGGCGGCGCACGATCGTCAGCACGACGACGAGCGACTCGCCGGCCAGCAGCAGGAGCCCGGTCACGTGACCGGTGCGGATGAAGTCCTTGAACAAGGTGATCGACAGCACGGTGAAGAGGCCGCCGACCACCGCGCGGGCCAGCAGGTCACTGCTGAGGAGGTGGCGCACGGCTTCCGTGTGGCGCACGACTTCAGTCGTGCATGTGGCGTCTGCGCCACGCATCAATGCACCTCCATGCGGGGGCGCGAGGCGGTGCGCCGGGGCACGACAGGCGCTGCCGGCTTCAGCCCGTCCACGAAGTACGACGCGCACGCCGCATCGAGCAGCTCGCGCGTGATGGCCGGCTCGATGCCGCGGTACCGGCACAGCGCC